>NZ_AP025245.1:2253125-2575000 GCF_021655615.1 Acidianus sp. HS-5 | reverse complement strand
ACTACGAACTGAAACCTAGTAATTTTAGTGTTATAAAAGATTTTAGTACTAAATTAGATAATGCGGTCACTTATCTTAGGAATGAGCTTTACTTAAATAGAGAATGGTTTCGTGAAATGGATTTAATAATAACTGAAAATAAACCTCCCTTTTTATTCTGTGCAGAATTTAAGTACTATCATTATTTTCCAACTACATGGGACGTTATTAATGATCTTAAAAGGAAAATAGTTATACTTAGCACTTTGAAAAAATACGAGGTTTGTAAAGACGTAGGTATATTTCTTTTAGACGACGGAATATGCAGATGAAAAACTTTGTAACGAGATAAGGGACGTACTTAATGAAGGGTTTCCTTCATTAATGGTACTTAAGCGTCACATATGGGGAACTTTTAACTGCATTGTATAAGCATAGCGTCTTTTAGTACCGGGGTTAGATAATGGGCCCACGGGGACTCGAACCCCGGACCACTGGGTCTCTCCAATTTCCAGATGTACTTCATCCCTTTCGGTCTGAAGACCCAATGTTTTTCATCTGGAGCCCAGCACTCTACCTAGCTGAGCTATGGGCCCATTATATGTCATCTGAAATGAATTTTGTGGAAAGAAGTAATAAAGTTTACATTGGTTAAAAGTCATTTGCAACAACGTAATTTTATTATTGTTGGATCTACCTGCACTCCTTTTATTTCGTAACCCATTTTGCTTGCTATGATTTTAGCGTAATTTCTTACTAAGTCCTTTTCTTTTTCTTCCTCTTGTTTATATTTGAAAGTTATGCTAAGCTCTTCACAAATCCCGTCCTTCTGTGTAGTAATTGTTGCTATTGTCGAAATAAAGTTTAATATTCCCATAGATTCGGCTAAATTTTTAGGTTGTATTGTATTTAAATAGATATCTACTACCTTCTCTATTAAATTTTCCTTAACCAATCCGTCTCCTAAATCTTGATTATATATTGGAATAAAGTGAATTCCGCGGCTTTTTAATGGGTTCAAATATTTTAAGACTTTCGTCGAATCAAAGGAAGAAATTTGGAGAAAAACCGCTTGTAATATATCTGAAAGGAAATTGTAAAAACCTTTTTTAGAATCCTTACAGTAATCATTTTCTGGTTCTGATAAACAAAGATGCTCATATAACTCTAAATATTGCTTAACAGTTTCCTCCAATAAAGGAGTTAATATATAGGGCAACCATTCCTTGTTTTTTCTTCTGAAGGCTAAAAACGGGTTAATAAAACTGCGGATAGCACCAAATATCTGTAGCTCCTTACTCTTTTTTACCATTGCAGAACTCTCTGATCCATATAATTAAAACTTTACCTTTCTATTCATAGACAGAATATAATTTCCTTTGAGTCCTTATTTATCAAGATTTTAACTATACAAGAAGGTCTTGTTTTTGTTACAGCTTCCCTTATTTTTCCTGAATCGTCCATCATTTCGTAAGGTAGTATAATTGTAAGCTCACTTATAGAGCGCGGTAGAAAGAAGTTTAGGAATTTCTCATAATTAGTAATAAGCGATGGTGGGACTTTCTTTATTTTACCGCAGTTCTCTATTGATGTCTCCACAGCATAAGTCATTCTTATAAAGTTTTTGCTTATGTACTTATAAAATTAACTATATAATACACGGAATTTTTATATCAGTTTTAATTTATGGTAATTTAATGTAGGAGTGACTTGCCAGAATTGTATCCAGCTTCCTTCTAAGTGCTTGTAAGTTGGAGTAACCTAGTTAACTTTACAATAAAGGTAATTAGATTAATATTGCCTTATTAGAGGAAATTAAAGTGGTTTAATCATGAAGATCCGCATAGTCAAGTTACTTTGTGATAGGATTTAAAACTACTAAGGTAGTAAACTTCCTTCACTTACATTAGCGAAATAGTAAGTAGAATGGTCACATATAGCTTTACTCGCAATTATACTTAGTCAGATCTTGAAGGTCAAGGGTAAACATGGAACAGTACATGACCTATGCTCGTCAAACATGTTCAGTCAGTATGATAATTCTCGGATATCTCTTTATATAATTCTCTATTACTCAAATTCACAATGTAAACTTGAATTACCCTGACCTTAATGAATACGTGAGTTTTATCAACTTGATGAACTAATTCCTTTTATCTCAATTTATAAGTAACTTATTAATGAATGATGAAATACAACTATTTTTCGAAAATATCGCCGTACAATTCCTTCTTTGTGATATGCATTGGTTCTTATCAATTATAGGACAGTCTTTATGCATGTAAATTATTCGGCGATATATGCATTACCGCACTATGGTTTATACCAATTAATTTCTACGTTAACCACAAATACTAATCGCGGGGTAGAAATAAGATTAGATCACCCTCTAAACTGTGTTGCATAATCGAATATTGTTAGATTGCTTCGGCTATCCTCATGTACGTAATGGGGGTAAAAGAGTATGTGCAGTGTTTACTGATTTTTACCTAACTGTATTAATTGTCATTCGCCTTGCTCACCTGGATATATTAAGCGTATAGCAACATAGCCCAAGGACATATGAGCACTAAATACTAAAGTATTCGGAATATAAATATAAGGTATTAATTTTTTATTTCATGTAATGAAGAAAGGAGTATTTGCTATTCTGTTGATAGCAATAGCCCTAATAGGTTTGGCAATCTACTCCTACCATTTAGACCACTCTACAGTTATCACGAAGGTTGTTACACAAACGAGGACAGAAACTCTACCTCCTTTCGCATATCCTGATCTTTATGGACTCAGCTGTACTTATACTGTTTTTTTTAACGGTACTGCTTTTTATAATGGTACTGCGACAATTACTAGCCACCAAACAGAGACTACTACAATCCCACCGCCTTACTACGCAAACCTATGGGTTGAAATGTTGGTAGCCAGTGTAGTGCTACTCCTAATAGCCTTCCTCCTAATTAGGCGTAAATAGGCTCCTTATAAAGTCAAACTCTTTTTGCTTGCAGTATTTAAATTGGACAATTACGAATTATAGTTTTATGATATTTTTATTGAAAGTAGAGGGCTTACTAGGTTAGTCGGAATAAATCCTTTGTTAATTTTCCTAATTTAGTTTATTCCAATCCTATTGACATTAAGTATTGTAATAGGTTTTTCTATTTGGGTTTAATTATCTCTTTTTGAAAAGGATAAAGAAGAGTAAAACGGATGCAAATAGACCTCTTATAAGGTTGTGTTCTTTAGTGAAGCCTTCCTTATCCTTTTATGTTTGTATTTCTTAACTTTCGATAACATATTGATCTGTATATAGTATGTGTTTTTGTGAGAATCTACATCTCTGAGTTTTAACCTAGTAGGTGATTCTTTTAAACTAACTAATAAGCTATGACTAGTAAAGTTTTCACATTTGGTGATATCAGAATAAGGGAAAGTATTATGTTACATTATAAAGAAGAGCGAGGAGGCTAGAGAAGAGACCGTTATCTAAGTTCCTTAGATAGGATAATAGAAACTTACATAAAAGTAGGGGGCGTGCACCCACAATGCGGGTGCGGGGATTTGAACCCCGGATGGCCTACGCCAGCGGATCTTGAGTCCGCCCCCTTGGGCCGCTCGGGCACACCCGCGAATTAAATATTCTGCTTTATTTTTAAAAAGCTTTCACATTTTCTTCAATACTAAAGAGGTAAGGGTTGAGGAGACTCCTTTTACAGACCTTATGTTTTCTACAATATTGTTAAGTTCTGTTGGATCCTTTGCCTCTATTTTTGCTAAAATATCATAGTCTCCTGAGATCTCCATTACTTCTTTTACTCCGGAAATTACAGATATTTTTCTAGTAACTGCTGTAGTGTAAACGTTTGAATCGCACTTTATTGAAATTAAAGCCTCAACTTTTTCGGGAGGCCTTGGCTTCAGTATCTTCCCTGTTACATCCTCAGCTATCTCAAGTAAATCAACGTCTCTGTAAAACCTTACGTTGGGAGCGGATTTTATTTTAGCTAAGACCTGCTCGAGTTCTTCTTCCGATAATTCAACTCCTAACCTTTCAAACCTGTCCTTCAGCGCATGCTTTCCTGTGTATTTATCAATTACGTAATCCCTGCTTCTTCCGAAAGTTTCTGGAGGCATGAACTCGTAAGTTCTTGGATCATGAAGTATTCCTTGCACGTGAATTCCAGCCTTGTGCAGGAATGCGTAGTCTCCGGTTATTGGGAAGTTAGGTGGGGTAGGAATTCCACTGTATTTTTCTATTAAACTTGCAACCTTAGGTAATAACTCTAACTTAACTGCATCAACGTTAAAGTGGTATTTTAATGCTGCAGAGACTACTTGTAGAGGGGTTATTCCTACTCTCTCACCCAGTCCATTAACAGTTGCATGAATTATTGTTGCTCCTCCTTCTACCGCAGCTAAGGAATTTGCTACTGCTAGACCTAAATCGTTGTGAGCGTGAATGTCGTACTCAACACCGGGAATTTTTGATAAATAAGAGAATAACTCTCTGGTCTTTTCAGGATAGAGTATCCCTACAGTGTCTGCAATGCCTACCCTGTCTGCGCCTGCGTCTCTTGCAGTTTTTATTACTTGCGTTAAGTATTCTAAGTCTGCCCTTGTAGCGTCTTCTGCTGTAAACCTAATTTTTGTTCCGTGTTCTTTAGCATAAGAAACAGCCTCAGCAATTATGCTGAGTGCTTCTTCCCTTGTTTTCCCGGTCTTTGCTTTTAAGTGAATGTCGCTTATTCCGTAGAATATCGCTATCCTGTCAACTTCAAGTTCTGCAGCTACTTCAATATCTTTTTTAATTGCCCTGCTGTGACCTACTACTTCTGAGTTTATTTCTCCTTCTTTCTTTAGTTTTACTATCCTTTTTATTCCTTCGTAAATGTCCGGTGAAACTGCCGGATGCCCGGCTTCTATCATTGCTACACCTAGCTCTGATAATGCTTTAGCAATTTCTACTCTTTGTTCTGTTGTAAATACTACTCCTGGTGTTTGTTCTCCTTCTCTTAGCGTTGAGTCTAAGATTCCTACTTTCAAAATCGCACCTAAAAATGTCTATCTTTGGAAAGGCAATTTAAGTTACACTGTAATTGAGCGTTCGTTTTTCGAACTATGAGACTGTACTAATTATTAATTCCATTACATTCTCTATCCCCAATTTAGGGGAATATTTCTCCAAAATAGCTGATATAAGTGAATAAAAATCCTTATTTTTTCTTATTTCTTCAACATAATTTGCATAAGTGAAGATTATTGATGAGCGCAAAGATACTCCCTTGCTAACTTGCTCTTCTATTTCATCTAGTATTTTCCTTACTTCTTCTTTGTCCGTCTTTCCTTTGAATTTCCTCAATTGTATGAATTCTTCTTGATCCAGGACTGACATTATTACTCTGGCTCCACTAGAGTTGAAATTTCTTTCCCGGCTATTATATCTTTTAGTTTACCGAGTTTGTTATAATTCATTACTATGACTTTAATTTTCGATCTTTCAATTATTTTTATTGCCATAGGATCTAAAAGCTCGTAAGTCCCTGCCTTGACTGACTGTGTATTTTCTAAAATTTCCTTAAGCTTTTCAGTGTTGATCTTTAACAAAAGCTTTGCGTCTTTGTAAACTCTAGGATCTCTGTCGTAAACTCCATCAACGTTTGTTGCTATAATTAATATGTCTGTATTTGATGCTTCAGCAACTAAAGCTGATACTGCTGCGGTTGATTGCCCAGGCTGGAAACCGCCTGTAACTACGACTTTACCGTAAGACCAGGCTTGTATGAAGTCTTCTAAACTTTCCGGTACTTTCATGTAAGCTAAATCATTTAATGAGAAAACTACTAGGTAAGCATTTAGTCTAGAAGCCCATATTCCCAGCAAATCCAGGTAAGCTTCATTTGAACCCATTTTCCTAGCTAAGGAAATATATTTCCTTGCCGTACTTCCTCCTCCTGTCACTATTCCTACTCTATGACCTTCGCTTGTTAGCTCTTTTACTACTTCCTTCAATGTGATAAGTTTCTGTGGGTCTTCTTCATCAAATATTTTCCCGCTTAATTTTAAGACGAGTTTCATCAACATAAGAAGAAAAGTACGGTAAAAAAGTTTAGATTTGGTAGTCGTCTGGTAATTTCCTTCTGAAGTATTTTCCTGTCTCAGGGTCTTTAAATAGACCTATTTTTACTCCTTTCCTTCCTTTAGGCGCTAATGACCAAGCTTTTTCCGGACTTAGTTCCACTTCTTTTCCTGATGGAGTTTTTACTTTTAATGTCTTTTTAGAGCTCATGTCAATTTTATGTTGAGGCATTTAGGTTAAAAACCTTTCCATGAGTGTTCTAATTGATAATCCCATCAATCCTTCAAGAGTAATAGTGAAGGATTGCCTTAAAGTATTACCTTATGAGAGAATTGCCGGTAAGCATTTCCTGCCTTATACTGCTTTAGTATTTCCTCCATCTATTAATATTGAAGTCCCAGTAATGTACTCTGAATCGTAGAGGAAGAGAATCAGTTTTCCTAAGTCATTCTCAACATCTCCTATCCTTCCTATAGGTATCCTATCTAGTACTTCTTCCTTCCATACTTCATCAAATGGCTTATTCCTTTTTTTAGCAAGTCTTTCAATTCCCCTTCTAGCTCCAGGGGTATTGAAGCTCCCCATTAGCACTACATTAAACGTAATATTGTATTTACCGTAATCTCTTGAGAGTATCTTTGCCAACTGTATTAAAGGAGCTCTTGAAACGTCTGCGAGGACAAAAATGTCCTGGGGTTCTTTTACGGTCCATGAAGAGAGGTAAATTATCCTACCGAAGTGTTGTTCTTTCATTTTAGGTAAAACAAGTCTTGTTAGTTTTACTACGCTGAGTAAGTAAAGTTTTACTGAATATTCCCAATCTTCATCTGTAGTTTCCTCAAAGAGTGAAGGTTCTTTAATGGGATTTCCTGTGTTTACTACTAGGAGGTCTATTCCTCCTAGTGTAGCTAAAGTAAAGGAGACTAGCCCTTCCAGACTTTTTAAGTTGATCATGTCAGATGTTTTTCCCCATACCGAGGGATTGATTTTCCTCAGTTCCTCTACAGTATATTTTACTTTTTCTTCAGACCTTGAGGTTACTACGAGGGAGAAGCTTTGTTTTGCTAAGGCTTTTGCAATGCCTTTACCTATTCCTTCAGTCGAGGCAGTTATTAGTGCTCTCTTCATAGGTTTTTAATTTGGCGTTTTAGAATAAATTTTCGTGGTCGAATATACTTTATATCACCATAGCTTTGAGGTGTTAGGAGGTAGTGAGAGAGTTGCCGTAGCTGTCTTAAATACGCTAAAGTCATTGGGATTTAAGGTAAAGTTAGTGACTCTCAATATTGATATAGAGAAAGTTAAAAAGTGGGATAATAATTTTGTAGTGCCCGACGAGATAATAGTTAAGCATTTTCCTGTAAAATTCGGTCTTTATAAAGCACTTTACACAAGTATGTTAACTAAGCCTGGAAACACTTTCAGTACAATAGGAGATATAACTAACGCAGGTTATAGTTACATTCATTTTCCTTGGTCTTTGACTGATAATTTAAAGAAAATTCACGCTGAGGACGATGAACCTTATATTAAGAATATGAGGGCTTATTTTTTACCTTATAAATACATTCATGGGTTATTCTTTTCCAGGAGTAAGACTAAGCTGTTGGCTAACTCTAGTTGGACTGGTAAAATTTTGGAAATTTCAGGGTATTCTTACGATGTTCTTTATCCTCCTGTTGAAACTAGTGAATATTTGAAGATAAAAGGAGAAAGAAACCCTAAGCTAGTTCTTAGTATTTCTAGGATAGCTCCAGAGAAGAATTTAAATAACTTATTTTCTGTTGCCAAAATCCTTAAGGATTATACTTTCATCTTATTGGGATCTTCTGGTAGGAGTAAGAAATACCTTGAAGAGGTTAAGAGTACTGCGGATAATTTGGGTAACGTTAAAATAATTGAGGATTTTACTCGTGATGAGTTATTAAAATATCTTGGTACAGCGAAGATCTATTTTCATCCTAAGGTTAATGAGCATTTTGGAATAAGTGTTGTTGAGGCTATGTCTGCAGGATTAATTCCTGTAGTGCATAAGAGTGGCGGTGCTTGGCTTGATATAGTTAAGGAAGGAAAATATGGACTTGGTTATTCTAACGTTGATGAAGCTGTAAATTCTATAATTGAAGCTTCAAAATATGAGAACAATTTTAGGGACGTTACTTTGAATTTCTCTTTTGATAAATTTAAGGAAAGATTAATAAAAATTTTAACTAGGTGATAGTTTTTTGAATATTTCTAGAACTGAAATGTAGTCGCTTTCAGTATACCCTAAAGCTTCTGCCATTCTGTAGAACTGAAGTGCTAAGGAAGACATTGGAGTTATTACTTTCAAGTTTTGTGCTTCTCTTTGTATAATTTCTAGATCTTTCCTCATATGTTTTGTTGCGAATTGTGTTGAATAATCTCCACTAACCATCTTTGGTGTCTTAATTTCAGAAGTTGGGGACTTTGCACTGCTTAATTCTGCTAAGATTTTTGCTACTTTTTCCTTATCTAGACCACTTTTTACTCCGAAATTATATGCCTCCGCTAGAGCAGCAGCATAAGCTCCTAACAATAAGTTGTTTACTAATTTTGAGTAAAGACCGAAACCATTCTCTCCCATGTATATAATATTATTGGAAGTTGAGGACAGTATTTGTTTTACCTTGTCAAAGTGTTCTTTTGGACCTCCTACGAGCACTGTAAGTTTTCTTTGCTCTACAAATACTGAAGTTCCTATTACGGGAGCATCAAACATTACACCACCGTTCTCCTTTATTTTATTTGCCAAAGATATGCTAAGAGATGGAGATATTGTTGACATGTCAATGAGTATTTTCCCTTTCATTAAAGATACGAGAGGAGAAATAACTGAATTTACTGCATTATCGTCCGCTAACATTGAAATTATTATATCTGAGCTTTGAACTACCTCCTGAGGAGTTTTTGCTTCTTTTACGTTGTATTTTGTTGAGAATTCTTTTCTTTTTTCCTCATTCCTGTCCCATGCAATATCAAGCTTTTTCTCTGCAACGAGGTTCGCTCCTATTCTCCATCCCATTACCCCTAAGCCTATTAGACCGATCATAGGGTTACTTTGTTTTCCAAAATTTTGTGCTTTCCCTCACTTTGTATAAGATCTATGGAAATTATTTCTCCATGGATGCTTTCTAGCTTCTCCTTTAATTCTTTGAAGTCTCTAGCTTCAATTGTTAAAAGCCTTATGTTATTAAGTACATTCTCTCCTATTTCTTCCTTAGAGTAGAGTAGAACTGAATATATTCTCTTTTCTGGCCTTGAAGTCATTATACTGGAGATCTCTCTACCAGCAATTTTTCCTACTTTTCTTAGAAAATATCCTTTAACTTCTATTTTATCTCTATCTTCGTCAGAAATTATAATAGGATATTCGTCTAGAATCCTAACTTCTGAAGGTTCAGTAAAAGGTACTAGAATTTCTTTTCCGGAAAATTCTTCTTCTAGCGAATCTTTTGCGTACCAGCTAGATATTGGTATTCTTCTTGATAATCTGCTGTATAAATACAAGGTCTTGTACTTCTTAGAAATGGTATAAATGCTTCTAGTTCCTAAATCATAAATTATAACTACATCTGGTCTATCCATACACGGTTCATAGCCTTCTTTTGCAAGCATTTTACCTACTTCTCTCTTTATTTCGTTCCTTATGCTCTCATAGTATATTAGCCCATTGGTAAAAACGAATTCGTTCTCAATCCTGGAGATCTGCTCTGATAATTTTACTCCTAAAACGTATTTTACCTTACCTTGTTTTTTTAGAAAGTCTAAGGCTTTTTTAAAGAAATCCTCTTTTATTTCCTCAATTTCAGAGTTGCAAATGTAGCAAGACCTTTCTTGGAATTTTTCTCCTGAAAAGTATATTTCAAAGATTCCTGAGTAATCTTCACCCATGTTGAAAAGTAATTCTTTTATTTCGTTGAGGTCTTCTAATTCGTGGTCTTTAATTCTCCTATCGAGCTCCAAAGTTAGATAAGTCTTTATTGCCTTACCTCTTTCCTTATTTTCAAATCTATAACCTAATTTTGCAAAGCATCTGCCTAAACAACTGTCGCATAAGGGATATTTTTTTAAAAGCTCAAGAGCCTTCTCCTCCAAATTGTCCAAGGAGCTTTTCGACATCTTTCTTTCTCCTCTTTAGCATCTTTATAGTTCTCTGCATTAAATTATAATGCTCTATCAGTTCTTTAACGTCATCAATTTCAGTTCCTGAACCTAAGGCTATCCTCCTCATTCTTGATTTATCTATTATTGATGGGTTGTCTAACTCATAATAAGTCATTGAATTCATTATTGCTAACCATTTCCTCATCTTCTCTTCTCCTACTTTCAGTTGATCTTCAGGAATTTGACCTAACATGCCAGCTCCAGGCAACAATTGGAATAACTTTGATAAAGGACCCATTTTTCTCAGAGCTATGAGCTGAGTATAAACGTCACGTAATGTTAATTTTCCTTTGCCCGAAACAACTTCTTCCATTTTCTTTTGCATTTTATCATAATTTTCGACATCCTTGATTTTTTCCAATATTGTTTCGATATCTCCCATTCCCAATATTCTAGCTACAAATCTCCTTGGGTTAAAGACCTCAAGTTCGTCAATTTTCTCTCCAGTTCCTATGAATTTTATTACAGCTCCAGTAGCTGCTACTGCAGATAAAGCTCCTCCCCCCTTTGCTGTACCATCCATTTTTGTTATGATTATTGTACCTATTTTTGATGCTTGGTTGAATTTTGATGCTAAATCGTAAGCTTTTTGACCTATTGAAGCATCTATTAGTAACGTTACTTCATCGGGCTTTATTGACTCATAAATGTTTTTCATTTCCTCTAATAGTGCAGCTTCTTCTCCGTAACCGTGACGTCCTGCTGTATCAACTATTATTATTTCTGCTTTTTCTTTAAGGAATTTTTCTACCCCCCTCTTTGCTATTCCTACTGCATCTTTTTCTCCCGGCTCACCGTAAACTGGTACTCCTATTTGTTGACCTAATTGTTGTAACTGCTCTAAAGCTGCAGGTCTGTAAACGTCTGCTCCAACTAATCCTACTTTAAATCCTTTTCTTTTGTAAAAGTAAGCTAATTTTCCTGCAGTAGTTGTTTTTCCTGTTCCTTGAACTCCTACAAGCATTATCACGTAAGGAATTTTATCTGGGATTACTTTTGGTTCTTTATCTCCTCCGAAGAGGTTTGATAGCTCGTCATAAACTATCTTTATGAACCATTCTCTCCTTTCAATGTAAGTTGGCGGTTTTTCGTTCTTTAACCTTTCTTTTATTTTATTTGTCAGTGAAAAAACTAGTTTAACATTTACATCTGCTGAAATGAGCGATTTTTGTAATTCTTTTATAAAATCATCTACCGCTTTATCATAAGAAGAGGAACCGGTTAAAAATTTCCTTACCGCATCCCTTAAATTATCTAACAATTTACTTTACCCTTACAATCTTTCTTCTCCCCATTATTGTCCAATATTCTACTTCTGCGCCTGGTCTTACTTTACTTGCTAAATCTTCTTCTTTCGGTTTTTCCATGTCAAAAGTTTCGTAAGTGTCCATGTCCATTACTTGAATTTTATCCCCAGTATCTGCTAATATTTGTCCTATGTGCTTTTCAATTATTGGAATTTCTACTTGATCGTCTACAGGAGCCATTAATGTTTTCTTTGCCCCTGTGAATACGCTTACTGCAACTACGTTAGCCTTTGCGGCTCCGTGTTTTCCAGTTTTTGCTTTTGTTATCTCGACTACCCTGCAAGGTTCTCCGTTTATAACTATGTAATTACCTTCTTTTAAGTCGCCCACCTTGGCGTAATTCACACCCATAGTTAATCACCATCAAGATTTATTGGATGGTTTTAAACTCTTATGTTTATTGCTCCGAGCTTTGGCCCTTCATCATCATTTCAGTAGGATACTCTCTTCACAGCAGATTTATTATTTTCAAAGAAACTTAAAACCGTATGGGTTGGAAAGTTAAGTGCACATCATGCGGCACTGAAAGGATATTAAACATCAGCTTTGACATAGGAAGGCAGAAGACTATTTATATTTATTGTAATGTCTGTAAAAAGAATACTTTTAATGAGATCTTAGGTTACGTAGAAGAAGCAAAGTAAAAGATTTTTTAATAAATTCATGAATAATTATCTTCGAATGAAGAATCCCAGTTTTTTGATTTGGTGAAATAACCTGTCTCGACTGATTTAGCTAATGAAATCATTAGTTTGTATTTTTTCTGGAATGTATTGGAAGGCCAAGAACTTTAACCCTTTACTTGCCATTGCCTCTATTTCTAACTTAGCCTTCTTTTGCAAGAACAAGTTTATTTCTTCCTGCCAAGCCTTAGTCTTGAACCACTCGTAATTCTTTATTTCTAATGCCCTCTTCACATCGTAATCTTTAGCTTTTATGATGAAGGCGTTCCTTTCCCTTTCTGTTAAGTAAGCTTTTTTCTTAGGCGTGCCAAAGATGTCTCCCATTGAGACTCCTAAAAACCTTGCATTAGGGGTAGCTAACCTTTCGCTTTCGTAGGATAAGTTTATTGAGCCTATTCTGAAGACGCTATAAATGTACCATCCATAAGGATCTGCATCGGTCAATATGTAAACTGGAAGTTTAAGTTCCTCATTTAGTCTCCTGACAAATCTTCTGGTAGCCCTATCAGGCTGCCCTGCACTAGTAACCAGAATTGCGTTATATTTCTTCCAGAATCCTTCTCTGTGAAGTTGCTGGAATACTGCGTCTTTCTCGACCACTAATACGAAGTCCGCCTTTATGTCAACAAAATCTATTAAATCTGGAGTCGGTTCAATTGAATAAGCCCCATGGCCCATTTTACTTAAATCGATTACATCATTACCACTTCTTAACCTCATATCTCCTACTACTTTGCCCTTTTCCTTACTTAATATTAGCATATCTTCCCTCAATAGTGAAGTAAGTACTTCGACATCAACTATTACGCTATCCGATTCCTTTTGCTCGTCCCAAGTGTTTTCTTCATATGCCCTACCGTTAGGTGCTTTTAGTACTATTGAGTGTTTTCCTCTATAATATAAATCACGTATTGTTGGATACTCGTTATTAACAAGTGCGTCGTAAATTATACTACCCATTAATGTTGTTTGCATGAATCTTCTTGCTTCGTTCAAATCTAGAAAACTTCTTTTTAGCTTATTTTCTCCTAATAAAAGCAATTTTCTATTTTCATCATAAACTGTATTGTTTAAAGTTCTTTTAGGTATTTCTAAAACTAGTGGCTCTCCTTTGTTAATTTGATCTAATAATGTGAGGAATTTTTTCTTTAATATTTCTGCAGCTCTTTTCCTAGCTTCTATGTCAACTTTTGATACGAATTCGCTCATAGTGCCTCCACCTTATACATTTTATATTCTTCTTCATCTTTTACGTCTAACTTTCTTTTCACTATTTCAAAAAGCTTTGATTGTATTTCATCTTGGACTTTAGGAATTAGCTCCTTCTTATCGTCCGTAACAAATACTGCTAAACTTCTAGCAATTTCTGGAATGTACTTCAAATAAGTAAGCATTTTTTTCCTTGCTTCCTCTTCCTTCTTCTTCTCCGAGACGTATAATCTTAATTTTCTAGAAACTTCCATTATGCCGTTCTTTATTTCCTTCTCTATTTCTTCAACGTCTGCAATGCTTTCTTTTCCTGCACTCTTATAAGGAACTTTGGTACTGCAAAGGTGAACCATGACTACTAATGGCTTTTGATCTTCCTCTATTCCATACCTTTTCCAATCTATTTCCTCGACAACTTTCCAGATTACGTCTGATTTCTCATCGTAAATTAGAGGAATTTTATTTGCATACCTTAACACTAACGGTTCATCCATTGGTTGTATTGAACCTCCGTAAGCTATTCCTACTTCTACTATGAATGGATGGCCCTGATAGGCTTTGGGCTTCCTAGTTAATGCAGCAACAAACTCTGGATTAAACATATTTTTTAGGCTTAATTCTATAAGATCTGAGCCTATTACTGATAACGCGTCTGGTGAAGGTGGCCTGAAATCTTCAAATTTTTTCATTGCTTCAGTAAGTCTTGCAAGTTCGTCATCTTTCAAAGATCTTATCGTCTTATCTGGGCTGATCTTTGCCATTTCAAGTATTTTTAATGCTGTAACGTCTCCTACGCTCTGGAATTCTTTTGTTAGAAAGTCCTTAACTTCGTAGTCCGTCTTTTGTTTTGATATCATATTCTTAAGTAATTCTATATCAACACCGTAAGGATGAGGTTTTACTTCCTTTGGTGGTTCAGGAATTTTTGTAGTTAATCTCTTATAATAAACTACATTACCTTCAGGATCTTTAAAGAAGAATTCTGCATAAGGTGCTACAATGTAAGTTCTCTTAATATATTCATATATTCTAGCTTTTGACCTCTGCCAGTCCCCTAGTAAATAAAGTGTAACTGAAGTACCGTGAAAGCCTTTATCGTTAAGAATCGATGATTTTTCGTAAATTATTGGCTCGTTTTTTGTTACGTCAATTTTCAATTTGAAAAAGTAAATTCTCTTTGAGTTCATAGGTGAGGTCATTATTTCTATTGGCCTATCTTGGTACATTTGACTGTAAAGTACTGCAGCCTTAACACCAAGCCCATACATTCCTCTTGTTTGTCTAATAACGTATTTTGAACTGTAAAGTACCCTTCCAAAGGCGTCAGGAACAACGTGAGGGGGAATACCTATCCCGTTATCCTCTACAGTTAACTTATAAATTTGCTTTTCTTGATCTACTAAATCCAGGATAATTTTAATTGATGGTAATATCTCGTGAACGTCAGTCGCATCAAGTGAATTCTCCACCATTTCTCTTAAAGCTTGATAAAGAGCCCTAGCAGGATTTGAGAACCCTGCGAGTTCAGGATTTCTCTTAAAGAATTCGGCGGGCGAGATACTGGCAAACTTCTCTGACAAATTATCCACCACAGATATATTACTAAGTCATTTAACTTAATAAGGCTGAAGCCAAAATTGGCAAAATTATCGTGGCGTCTCCGTAAATAACCACGTTTTCTGAATGTTCCCTAATTTTATTCCAGGAAATTGCTTCCCTAGGCTTTGCTCCACTCAAGCTACCGTCGTATTCTTGGGCAGTAGTTAAATATACCGTGTAATCTAGCCCGTCCTTAAACTGGTTCCACCATATAGTATGATGCTTACTTATACCCCCGCCTATAATTAACGCTCCGGATTTCTTACATGAGAACACAAGATCTTTAACCATCCTCATATCCTCAAAGAGGTTTAATCTCAATCCAGTAAATTGAGATCTGACAAATAAGTTTGTACCGAAACTTCCGTCAACTATTCCTGGGACAATAATTGGAACTTTCTTCTCGTAAGCAGCTTTAAGTATTGAGTGAGGATCATTTGTCCTCTTACCGAATTCCCAAAGTAGTTCATATCCTGCCCATTCCTTTTTCTCCTTTATTACCTCATCTACAACGTTCTTAACTACCCTCTCAACAACTAGACCGTAGGACTCCATAGGTACTAGTACATTACCCAGCCTATGAATATGTAGATCTCTTAACATGTTATCATCATAATCAAAGGATCCTTTGTAGTACTTGCCTCCATAACTCCTTGCAATATCATGGTCTATTGTTCCTCCAGTAGTTATTATAACATTAAAATACCCGTTCCTTATAAGGTCTGCAAATAATCCTCTTAAACCTGTAGAAATTAAATTTGCTGTAAAAGATATGAACCTTAAATCTGCATCCTTTTGCATATCCTTTAAGATCTTAGCTCCTCTATAGAGGTCCTCAGCTGAAAATCCGTAGATCTTGTTGAATAATTCAATATATTTATCTAGCCCCTTTACGTCTTCCAAAGTTATGTCTCCAACTACTTCTGTAAGTAGATCTTCCCTCTTCATCCCTTGGTCACACCTATTGGTCTTAATCTTACAACTAATTTTGCTATTTTAACTGCATCTGCAACTTTAGCCACTCTATCAACGTCTTTATAGGCTCCAGGAGCTTCTTCAGCAATAACTCTCCTAGTTGTTGCTCTAACAATTATTCCTCTTTCTTCTAAATTCTCAACTACAGTATTTGCCGGGTAACTTCTTACAGCTGCTTCTCTAGACATCCATCTACCTGCACCATGAGGTGCAGTATACCAAGTTCTTCTTCCTTCTGGAATTCCCGCCATTACGTAACTTGCAGTACCCATGCTTCCTGGAATAAGGACTATTTGACCTATATTTCTATGCTCTGCTGGAATCTCTGTACTGCCTGGTGGAAAAGCCCTCGTTGCTCCTTTTCTGTGAACTAATAGTTTTTTCCTCTTTCCTTCTACGTCATATTCCTCAATCTTAGCTATATTGTGAGCAACATCGTAAATAATGTGAAGGTCCAGCTTTTCAGGATCTACTTTAAATACGTTTCCGAAGCTTTCTCTGACCCAATGGGTTATTAATTGCCTGTTACTCCAAGCAAAGTTTGCTCCAGATACCATTGCGTGGAAGTAGTCCTGTCCTTCTCTGCTTTCAAAGGGTATTGCTGCTAATTCTCTATCTGGTACTGAAATATTATACTTCTTCATCGCTCTCTCCATTATTTGTAAATAATCGCTAGCAACTTGGTGACCTAATCCTCTAGACCCAGTATGAACCATTACCATTACTTGCCCTTCATGTGTTATTCCTATGGCTTTGGCTATCCTCTCATCGTAAATCTTGTCAACAACTTGAACCTCTAAGAAGTGATTCCCTGCACCTAAAGTACCTAATTGTGAAGCCCCTCTTTTCTTTGCTATATCGCTAACTTTAGAAGGATCTGCAAGATCCCAACTTCCATGCTGTTCTATATGCTCCATATCCTCTGCCCATCCGTAGCCTTTGTCCACCGCCCACTTTACTCCTTCAGCCAAAACTTCATCCAGTTGTTGAGTTGTTAATTTTACTCTACCTTCACTACCTACTCCGCTAGGTACGTTCCTATGTAGTTCCTCTACTAGGTCTTTTAATTTAGGCTTAACGTCCTCGTAGTCTAGGTTAGTTCTGAGTAATCTAACTCCACAATTAATATCATAGCCTATTCCTCCAGGGCTTACAACTCCTCCTTCCTCGATTGCAGTAGCAGTTATTCCTCCTATAGGAAAGCCGTATCCTTGATGCCCATCCGGAAGGACATAAACTCCTTCTTGAACACCTGGCAGACAAGCTACGTTCGTTGCCTGCTTTAATGTTAAGTCCTGTTTCATTTTATCTATTAGAACATCATCCGCAAATACCGTAACTGGGACTCTCATGCAGCTACTCTTGTCTATTCTCCATTCGTAAGTATTCACTCTTTTTACGTCAACCATGATTGTCTAGAAATTCTTAAACGTTTTTTAACTAATAAAACTGTTTACATTTAAGATGAAGATTGTGGCGGACACTGATAGATGAGGAAAAGACCTAATCAGATCTTCTTTTTTGCATTTTCTTCTCTTTTCTTTGCTAAATCTTCATATTTCTTATATACGTCCTTAACTGTAGATGAAATACAGTCCTTGTCAACATTTAATATAACCTCTTTGAAGAATTTGTAAGCGCATGCTTTACTGTGGAAGTATAATTTTCTGTCAGCAACTGTTAGGATAATTCCTTGTCCGCTATAAAAGGTCTTTCCGCACGTTAAACATACGTATTTTTCTTCCATAACTTTGATGGCTGAATTTAAATTTTTAAAAATAACTGTAAAGGTTGCTTTCGTATGCAGATATAAAATACACGGTGAAAAGTAAGATGCGAAAATTAGATGATCGTTTGCTAGAACTGATGAAGGAAAGAAATTGGAAAAATATGACTGAAATTCAACAAAAATCCTTAGAGCCTATATTATCTGGTAAAAATACTCTAATAATTGCACCTACTGGTTACGGGAAAACTGAAGCAGCACTTATTCCAATTCTAGACATGATGTTGAAAACTAACGTTAAGCCCGTATCTTTAATTTACATAACTCCCTTGAAGGCTTTAATAAATGATTTGACATTAAGAATAGAATGGTGGACATCTAAATTAGGGTTTTACGTTAATAGAAAACACGGTGAAGTTCCACAAAAAGAGAAGAACTTAAGGTTAAAGATTACTCCTCACATTTTAGTAACTACTCCAGAAGGCCTGGAAATAGATTTAGATTGGGCTACAAAATTTAGAGAAAAATACAAGAACGTTAGATGGGTCATCGTTGACGAAATTCATGAGCTAATAGGTTCAAAAAGAGGAGTGCAATTATCCGTACTTTTAGAAAGGTTAAAAGAGTATATAGGTTATGATTTTCAAAGGATCGGATTATCTGCAACAATAAATGATGAAGATTTAGTAGCATCTTTCCTCTTTGGATCTTCAAATAGGCAATCTGAAATTGTGAAAGTTAATGATAAAAAGGAATTTGAACTTTCAATTACAAGATTAAATCCATCAGGAGATATCTGGAAGACTGTTGCAAAGCATGTAATTTCATCGGTAGAGAAACCTTCCTTAATCTTTACAAATTCTAGATTTCTAACAGAAAGATTACATGAGGAATTAGAGGAATATGATAAAGATTTCTACGTCCATCATTCTTCAATATCTAGAGAAAGTAAGTCTAATGTTGAAGAACACTTAAGGGCAGGTGAAGCTAAGGGAGTTATATGCACTAAGACCTTAGAACTTGGAATAGATATAGGAGATATTAAGAAGATATTAATGTTCAGACCCCCGCCTTCTATTGCATCATTCTTACAAAGACTGGGGAGAAGCGGACATAAAATTTACGGTAAGCCTAAGGGAGAAATTATATGCATTTATGACCACGACGTGCTTGAAGCTTACGCTATAAGTGAGTTAGCAAAACTCGGAAAAGTGGAAAAGCAAAGAATTTGTAAGCCTCTTGATGTAGCTGCAAGAGAAATACTGGGAATGATTTTACAATATGATGAGATAGAGAAAGAAAGAGTTTATAAAATTTTAACGTCCTCCTACGTTTTTAGGAACTTATCAGAGAAGAACTTTGATGATATAATAGAATATTTAGCTAAAAATAATTTAATTGCCATTAAAGAAAATAGGTTAAGTATAGGAAAGTTCTTCTTTAAATTGTGGAACTTTAATAGGAATAATGGGTATTCTTGGTCTAGAGGATTTTCGGAATTCTTCTCCATGATTAACAGCACGGACACATTTACGTTAAAATGGGAAGATAAGAATATTGGCGAAATCGATGCTATATACGTGTATAAGCATATTAGAAGTGGGGATGTTATAAGAATAGGAGGAAAATTATGGAAAATTATTAGGATAAACACGTCAAGAATGGCAGTTGACGTAATGCCTGCAGATAAGGGAGATGGAGAAATTCCAGTATGGAGAGGGGACGGAATTTCTAAATCTTATCTTTTGCCAAAGGAGATTTATGTACTTTTTAAAGACAGAAGAAAGGAGATTTTCGACATTATAGATAAATATATTTCACATAATTTACCGCTACCTTCTCCTGGTGTTATAATAGAGGAAAAAAGAGATAAGGAAATAGTCTATTCAACACTAGTTAACGAAAAGATTGCAAGCACTTTAGGTCATATGTTATTGTACCTTGCAACTAGTAAGGATTCACTAAATACTTACGCTAGATATTCAATTTATGGAGTCTCAATCAATTATACCGAGAAGGATCTCCTAGGGGAATTATTAAAATACAATGATAAAGAGCTTAAGAGAATAATAATAAAATCAATAATAAGATCACCACTATTTATTTCTACATTAAAAGAAATACAGATAAGCTATGGGAAACTAGGAAAAATAAATATGAAACAAGATAAGCTCATAATTAAGGATGCATTAAGACAAACAGTAACTAAATATTTCTCCATTAAAAATACAATAAAATATATTAACAAGATAAGAAAAGGAAAGATAAAAATAATAAAATATGATGGAAGTACTCCTCTTGGAGACGCTGTACTTCTGCAGGCTCCAATTAAACCTTGGATTACTGGAATTTCAACAATAATATATGATACACTAAAAGGAGGTGCTTACACGTTATCGGAACTTTCAGAAAGTCTCGGAATTTCACAAAAAAGTTTAGAAGCAAAACTAAAACAGATGAGAAAGCCAGAATCTAAATACAGAATTATAAGCTTCATAGATGTAGACAGTAGAGAAACGAGGTGGTGTCTGATGGAAGATTTGGAAAATATAGTAAAATCTTGTGACTTCTATACATCATTTAATCCTATAAATGCTGATGAAACATTTATAGCATCATTAAGAGCAATAAATAGCACTACTACAACAGATTTAATATTCAAGCCTAAAGAAATTGTAGATAACCCAGAAGAGATAATAAGACGTATTCCTTTTGAAGAAATAGGCGAAGTAAGAATTAATGATCCAGTAGACCCATTAGTTTATAATATATCTCCTAGATTCTACTACGTGAATAAGAGAGTAGCTCCTTATTTGTTATTAAATGCTGTAGCTTATATACAAAACATGAAATATTCATAAAGTGATGAAATGCCCTAAAACTTGAACGGTGATATGGGCCCGTGTTACTGAATTTATATTTTTTATGGTCTAAATTCAATACAACAATAGATTTATTTTTGAGAACTGTTTCTCATGAGTGAAGTAAGATGATGAATAAACCATTCGAAGTAGTAGTTAATAGATCAAAATCCGTCGAAGACCACGTTTTAGAAATAATAGAAATACTAAACCACAACAGTAATGAAGTTGAATTGAAAGGATATGGATTTGAAATCAATAAAGCTGTAGATATTTACAACTCCTTGAAAGACAGATTAAAGGAAGGAATAACACTAGAAGAAGTCTCAATAGGTAGTGAAACTAAAGATAGAAAAAGAATATCATATTTGCTCCTCAGAATTAAGAGAAGTTACTAAAGATCGTATTTGCCCAAATATTTCAGTCAATACACTATCTGCGTTGATTTTACCTCCGGCTATCATATCCATTTTCTCTAATAGTTCTGCAGTAGTGTTTTCAGACACAAGCGATGAGAACTTAGAATTTAAATAATTATACACGTTTATTCCTTTCTTTGTAGCTATTAATACGTATTTCTTCTTACTCTCTATAATATATCCATGCCTCATTAAGGTTTGAATAATCTTAGCATATGTACTTGGTCTGCCTATATTTTTATCCTTCATTTCCTTAATTACCTCAGCATATGTATATAGCTTAATTTTAGATCCCCTAGTTATTACAGGATTAACTTGAATTTCACCTTCTGGTATCTCGTAAATTCTTGGTTTTAAAACTTCTGAAAATCCACCCTTTATACTGGTTAAAACTGTAATTTCGCTTACGTTATCTAAGACTTGTATTTGATATTTTGTATACTTACCAACAGCCTCCTTCATCTGACTTGCTAGAAATCTCTTAAATATCATTTCATATAGCGCGAAATGTGCCCAAGTAAACTTGATAAAGTAAGCTTGCGGATTATCTTCTATTTCTTTCTTTAATTCCTCAACATCTATTGACCTAGTAGGTCTTATGGCTTCATGAGTACCTTCGTTGCCCCAAGATCTTGGCATGAAATTTTTCATTAAACCTTTCTTATCTAAGTATTCTTTTGCTATTTCTATTCCCTTGTTTGAGATATGTATACTATCTGTTCTATGATATGTTATTAGTCCTGACTCAAAGAGTTCTTGAGCTATTTTCATTACTTTCTCTGCAGAAAGCTTATACATATTGTAAGCATCTATAAGTAATGTGTCAGTAGTATATGGTGGTAGTGGTAGTATTATATCGTCTTTTTCTTCCAATTTTTTGATAATAACTTTATCTATTTTCACATTCTTTCTATCTAAATATACCTTGTGATTATAATTACCTAACTTTATGTACGCAACATAACACATGTTCTTCTTATATTCTTCAGTCCTCTTTGTTATCCAACCCAATACTGGTGTTTGAACTCTTCCTGCACCATAATTTCTGTTAGAAAATTTTAACTGTAATATCTTACTTAGTTCAAATCCAACCCAACGATCTTCAACTCTTCTAACTATTTGGCTTTTTACCATGTTCAGATCTACTTTTGTAGGATTTGCTAGCGCTTCCAGTATACTCTTCTTAGTAACTTCATGATACTTAACTCTGAAAATTCTAGAATTATAGGCAGAAACGCTTGCAGCTGCGTCAAAAGCTATTTTTTCGCCTTCAACGTCAGGATCAGTAGCAATGTAAACGTCCTCTACTTCCATCGCTATCTTTCTTATAGCGTTGACTGTTGACATTGAAGACGAAATTAACGTAGAACCACAATAAGGGCATTTGTCAAAATCTTGTGTGAATATTCTCTTACAATTCATGCATCTATATAGAGGAGAATAATATGGATACTTATCTTCGTTTCGTATTTCAACTCCATAGTATCCTATATTTTCAGTAGTCAAATCAGTTACATGCCCCTTAGTTGCTACTACATCTAAGATATGCACGTTATTTCCATCTATTACTACTGTCTCATAAACGGGAATTCCTGCTATGTTTCTTCTTGCAGGAGTTCCGAACATCCTTGCTATAGTCTTTGCTTTTGTTGGAGATTCTACTATTAATAAGCCTGTGGAAATGTGTAGTTCCTCATTTTTATCGTTCCTACTTCTTTCTATTTCGTTTTTAACTTTACCTAAATCTAAAGATTCGAAGTTTGTTGGATTAAAATTATATATTATGTATTGCAATTTACGCCTTAGCATTTCGTACAATTTAGGATCGTCTACTATGGTAACTGCTAAACCTAAGGTTAGACCTCCATTTAATAGTCTACTACTTCTGCCGGACCCTTGCAAATATGTTATTGCATCAGGATATTCTATGTAAAATTCTTTTCCAATTTTCCTTATCAGAAATGTGTCAGAGATTACTTCGCTAGAGATAGTCTTTAATGCAGATTTTACCTCATTAATTTTATCTTCTAAAGTCTTCTGAATTTCTCCCAGTTTTCCCGTTAGTTTCTGTGATTTAAGAAATGCAAGCTTTATTAGTTGTGCTTCCGATGTGGATAATGATAATATTAAATTTTCATCAATATTAATATTAAATAGCTTTGAAATTTTTAGTAACGTATAAGGATTATATACTGCTTGAGAAAGTCTTAGTCTAGATTTTGGAACGCCGTAAAATATTACATATTTTAACCTTTTTGGCTCATCTATACCCCTTACTGCTACGCCATAATATGATGCCGAACCTATAATTACATCCATCTCTCCATTAGAGAATTTCTCCAAGAATTTCCTTCCGCTCAAAGCTATAGCTGTTCTGAAACCTACATTTCCTAAACTTTCACTTATTTCCTTTATCTTATCTTTACCGTATTCCTTAGAAACTAAGATTAATCCTCCGCTACCTAACTTACTTACAATATCAACTAAAGGTGATGAAGTAAAAGTATCTACAATATTCCTCGCGTATATTTGAGCTGTTGAAACATCAAATCCAGTTATGTATCTTAAAGCTTTTTGCTTTATTCCTTTTGGTCTTAAGGTCGCACTAGCTACAACAAGCTGAGATGCTAAACCGTAATATTTAGATATTCTATATTCTATTTCTGCAATTTTAGTTTCAATTTCATCTCTTTTTTCCTCTATTGCTAACAATCTTTTTAATTTAACAAGCTTTATTGCATCTTCATAAACTTCTTGTGGTATGCCCATTAATGTTACTAACTTGTCTACTGTTTTTCCGCTTTTTACTATTGCGTCTGCATCGTCTACTGCAACGAAATCTGGCCTATAATCTTTTATTTCATCAAAGTTTCTATTTATATAATTAACAGTAACAATACTAATTCCTTGACCTACTTTTCCACATGATATCTTTCCTCCAATTTTATCAATTTTTCCACATATTTGTTGCATCAATGACTTAGTTGGAACGATATAGAGAACGTTTTTATTAGAATTCTGCAAGTAAGTTGAATAAACTATTATAGTAGTAGTTTTACCCATGCCCGTAGGAGCTGACATTGAAAAACTGGAACCTTCCACAAGTCTTCTTAACCATAGTTTTTGTAAGGACCAAGGTTCTTTTCCAGATATTTTTTTGAAGTAATCAATTATTTCCTGAGATAACTGATGGTAATAATATAGATTCCAATAACCTTTCAATTTATTCTCATGAACAAGGATGTTATATACAAGATTTATTTTATCATCTACCGATAAATTATTAAAGGGCGAGATATCGCCAGGTAAACATTTAGAACATGGAAGACCAGCTAAAGCTCTGTAATCTTCTAGTGGGCCTCCGCAATTTGGGCAGGCTTTTAGAAATACTGAAGTTACCATGCTGTTTTTGTTCTATGTCTAGGACTACTTTATAAACTGAAAAACTAGATGTTACCTTGTAGGATAACTTTTTAACTTAGAGTGAGTGTTTAATGACCGAAAATCGGGTGATAAAATGAGCACGACCACTCCAACTCCAAGCAACGTAGTATTAGTTGGTAAAAAACCTGTAATGAACTATGTATTAGCAGCTCTAACTCTATTAAACCAAGGCGTACCAGAAATAGTAATCAAAGCTAGAGGAAGAGCAATAAGCAAAGCTGTAGATACAGTAGAGATAGTTAGAAACAGGTTCTTACCAGACAAGATAGAGATAAAGTCAATAGGAATAGGAAGCCAAGTAGTAACAAGCCAAGATGGAAGGCAGTCTAGAGTATCAACAATAGAAGTAACTATCAAGAAAAAGGCATAAGACTAATTTTTTAACATCTCTTTTCCTTCCACTACCTTTAATAAGGTTGGTAATGAATTAAGTTTTGATAGTAAATGTCACAGCCCGCATATAAGATAGAATTTGAAGGAAAAGCTAAAATAGGCCAAGTAATGGGAAATTTAACCTCGATACAATTAAAACCGGACGATTTTTCAAGTCCTTTATCATTACAAATGGCTTTATCTAGAATTTATAATGAATTAATGAAAGCTATGTCTCAAGGACCACAAACACACTATGTCGCAGATGTAAAATTTACTGATTCTTTAGGAAATCCAGTTTCAGTAGGAGTGGATTTTGGAGATAAAATTCCACCATTATCTAAACAAGACATAAAAGTAAAGATAACTATTGAATTTTATGATGAAGAATAGTCCTTCTTTTTAAATAATCTATTGACATTAAATATACATAGTCGTCGAAATTAGATAGTCTATATTCTAGGAAGTTAATATTGTTTATTAATCCAATTTTTTGCATATATCTTATAGCAGATAATGATACTTTCTTAGAAAAGAAAGGCTTTAGGATATCTAATGCTTCACTAAGGTTGAAATTATTGTAACCAAATTTTCTATACAATAGGAAATAAATAATTACCTCCCTCTTTTTTAGCCATCTCAAGATGATCACCTAAAGTCATTAGCCCGGTTAATCATCACTGCTCAGACCTTACGAGCTCACTTCATCCATTAGTATTTTAAGATTAAAGTTAAAAATACTCTTGTGCCCTACTCTGAAGGAAAATTCTGCTTTCCATTGGAAGTTAAAGAAATAAGAAAAGGAGATATTATAGTAGTAAAACCTGTAAGTGTTAAATCACTTGGAATTCAATTTGTCTTACCTTCGTTATCGTTAATAAGTGAATCATGCAATAGGCAAATTGATTCCTTAATTTGGATAGACGGCGTAAAAATTCATGGAAATGAGGAAGTAATCTTTGACGGAGGTAAAATTAAAGTAAAAGGGAAAATTAAGATAGAAAGTGCAGAATTCTTACCCGGCTATTCTTTAAAGAAACTACTTGACGATAAAGAGATTCTTATAAACAGTCCTGAGATCAATGGAATTCCAATAGTTAGCATAGAGAATTACCCACTGATATATATTAAGAGGACTAACGGAGAACTAAAAATTCATGTAAATTCAATTCATAGCACTATATTAGAACTAGCTTCTTTATCTCTTTATTATTACATATCGTCTGAATACTCAGATGAAATTTGAATTTCATCTAAAATCGATTCTTCTTTCCTCTTCTTAGATTGATACTCCTCTTGTGTTCCAGCTACTACGATTTCGTAAAGTACTGCCTTTTTACCGTTAACTGGTCTTAATATTCTACCTAATCTTTGAATGAACTGTCTTCTAGAGCTTGTGCCTGTAACTATTATTCCTACACTTGCGTCTGGAATATCTAAGCCTTCATCGCCTACTGTAGTCAAAGTGAGTACTCCGTTCTTCATATATTTAAATGTATCAAGAACTCTCTTTCTTTCATTTTTAGGCATTCTCCCAGATATTAATAATGTATTGAATCTTCTAGCTATCTCTTCTGCTTGATCTACATATTGAGTGAAAATTAGAATTTTCTTTCCTTTCTCTTTATCCAATATTTCTTCAATTTTAAGCATTTTATTTTCTGCAAAGTTTACCACTTTTTTAATCTCATTGTATACTTTTAATGCTTCAATAGCGTTATTATCACCGTTTTTTGCCAATACTATAAGTTCTTTCAATTTCCTATTCTTTGATAATACTTTATACTTATTAAGTAAAGTAAGATATTTCTTCCTCTCTTCAGCAGTTAAAAGAACCTTAATTTGAAGTATATCGTATGGGGCCAGATATCCTTTCTTTATCAACTCTTCTACGGGCTTATAATAAACTACACCTCCCATGAGTCTAAATAATTCCTCGTGTCGTCCATCTTCTCTATAAGGAGTTGCCGACAAAGCCAACCTTTTTGTTGCCAAAACTCCTAAGGCCACCTCCCTGAATTTATCTGCAGGCAAATGATGAGCTTCGTCTATTATTAATAAATCAAATTTATCACCCAACTCTTCAACATGTCTAAATGCTGTCTGATAGGTTGATAGAGTTATTTGCCTAATTTCTTTTTCATTACTGTAGTATAATCCGACCTCGGGTCTAACTGAAGAAAATTTCATAATAGTTTCTCTCCATTGTAGCATCTGTTCCCTAGTGAAAGTCACTATTAACGTAGGAACTCTTGTTTCTTCTATAGCCTTTATGCCTATTATAGTCTTTCCTGCCCCTGTGGGCAAAGCTATAACTCCACGATAATTATTTTCCTTCCACTTTTGTATTGCTTCAATTTGATAATCTCTTAAAGTTACATTTAATGAGAAATCAAATTTCCTATTAAATAATAAATTTAATTCCTTTACAATCAATCCATTCTCTATAAATAATTCCTTTAAATCATAATAGTAGTAAGGATAAGTCTCAAAAACCTTTTCTTGCCTATTATACTTTATTGGTATATCATCCTCACTTTTCTTAATGATGTCCATAATATAAACATGAGGTATAATTATCAATTTTCCGTTATTTAATGAGAATTCTATATCGTAAGTAGGAAGAAGCTTATGTAATTGCTTATATTCTTCTTCACTTAAGTTTATGCCTACTTCTTTTAACGTGTCTTTTATTTCTTCAGCTCTTACTCTATTTCTCCTAGCTCTCTCAATATCTATCACAAATTCTGAAACGTTATTTTCTCTACCTAAGAATCTCGCAAAGGTTAAGAGCTTTGAAAAAGTATCTTCATCCAGCCACTGCGTTAAGTAGAAAGTCTTCGAGAACATCTTTTATCACTTCGACGTAAACTACTCTTTCGTTAGTTAACTTATTATTAATGTAACCAACTAAATCAGTTATCTCATAAATAAAATAAGTATTACCGCCTTCATATTTAAAGACACCTATTAATCTCTTGTCGTCACATCGTTTAGCCGACATTAAATACGCTCCTTTTATATCACAGGAATAAGGATTTACGCGTAAAATAATTCCATCTCCGTTAGACAATGTTAGTCCTATGAATTCCTTACCTAAGTATTCTGCCTCAGAAATTCCATATTCTAAAGACTCCTTTAATCCTGAAAGCGGTAAGTATATTATATCCTTTATTTTCACAAGATTTAATTTACTGCATAATACCTTATTAAACATGCCAGCAATACTTGTCCTTACTACTATTTCTGGGCTAGAATCAGGGAAGAAATTAGCTAAAACTTTAGTAGAAGAAAGACTAGCTGCTTGCGTAAACATAGTTCCTTACGTTAAATCTACTTATAGATGGGAAGGAAAAGTCGTAGAAGATGACGAAAGTTTACTAGTTATAAAGACTGACTCTTCTGTTAAGGATAAAATAATAAAGAGAATTAAGGAACTTCACCCTTATGAATTGCCAGAAATAATTACCTTAGATGTTACAGGAGGTTTAGAAAATTATTTGAATTGGATTAAGGATAGTGTTCAACAATGAAAATAAAAGTTGATGATCAATTGATAGACAAACTTCAGAGATTAGCTTTAATTGAAATTAATGATAACGAAAAAGATATGATAAAAAATAATATATCAAAAATTCTAGAATTCTTTGATAAAATTAATGAACTCGACCTAGAGAACGTTGATCCGTTATTTCATCCTATACCTCATGGTAAATTAAGGAAGGATGAGATTAAAACTCCTCTAGATAGAGATTCAGCGTTACAAAATGTAAAAAGAAAGGAAAACGGATATATTGTAGGCCCCAGTACGGTGGAGTAAAATGATTGTCAGACTTGTAGAAGATTTGAAAAACAGAAATTTAGATCCTGAAGAATATGTAGCTAAAACATTTGAAAGAATTAATAAATCAGACAAGAAGATTAATGCATTTATTACCTTAAGGAACGAGGAAGAAGTAAAGAATGAAGTAAAGGAAAGTTTAAAGAAAGGAGGTAAGTTAGCAGGAGTTTTAATTGCCATAAAAGATGTAATTTCTACTAAAGGAATAAGAACTACATGTGCCTCAAAGATGCTAAGTGACTATATACCTCCTTATAATGCAACAGTTATAGAGAAACTGAAAGATGAAGGTGCAGTAATCATAGGAAAAACTAACATGGATGAATTTGCTATGGGATCTACAACGGAAACTAGTTATTTTGGACCTACAAGAAATCCTTGGGATTTGGAAAGGACTCCAGGAGGATCTTCAGGAGGTAGCGGTGCAGCATTAGCTGCAGGATATGTAGAATTAGCACTCGGTAGCGATACAGGCGGTTCAATTAGAGCTCCTGCAGCATTTACCGCAACTTTCGGTTTAAAGCCGTCTTACGGTACTGTAAGCAGATATGGACTTATAGCTTATGCAAATAGCTTAGAACAAGTAGGACCTATGGCTAAAAATGCAGAAGATCTTGGTTTACTATACTCTATAATAGCAGGAGAGGATGATAAGGATGCTACTACTATTAAATATTCTGTGGATAGTCCTCCAAGTGAAATATCTGTAAAAGGAATTAAAATAGGCATACTTAGCGATATTTTAGAGATGTCAGATAAAAGCATAGTAAGCGTCATTAAAAGCGCTATTGACAAATTATCTTCTGAAGGAGCAGTAATTGAAGAGACTAAATTAGGTAATGCGGAATATGCTCTGCCAGCATATTACATAATAGCGATGTCTGAGGCAAGTTCTAATTTAGCAAGATATGACGGAGTTAGATATGGATATAGTAAATATTTTGAAGGAAATTGGATACAAACGTTCAGTAAAAATAGGGAAGAAGGTTTTGGAATGGAAGTTAAGAGGAGAATATTGTTAGGTTCCTTTATTCTCAGTGCAGGTTATTATGAGGAATATTACATAAAGGCTTTAAAAGTGAGGAGACTAATAAAGAATAGCCTAGATCAATTGTTTAGTAAATATGATGTGTTATTATCACCTACAATGCCAATTTTACCTCCTAAAATAGGCGAAATGATCGATGATCCAATAAAGATGTATGCAATGGACGTCAATACCGTAATAGCTAATTTGGCAGCGATTCCTGCAATTTCGATTCCTGCAGGATTCTATAATAACCTTCCTGTAGGGCTCCAAATGATGGGCAGATATTTATCAGATACTATGTTAATAGGCACATCTATAAATATAGAAAAGATAATAAATATGCACGACTTAACTGCACCTATTGTATAAGGTTTTTTAAATCGGATGTACTTATTTTAAACTGACTATTATGGTTGTCTCAACGTTAAAGATAGATACTTTAAGCAGAATAATGGAGGAGATGGAGAAAGAGAAGTATCACATAATAGGAAATCACAGTGCATATAAGAAATGTCATTGGACTCATGAAGCATTAACAGAAGGAAGGTATTGTTATAAAGGAAAATTCTATGGAATTGAAAGCCACAGATGCGTTCAAATGACACCAACCGCTGCATGGTGCTGGTTTAGATGCATACATTGCTGGAGACTTGAACCAGAAGATATTGGCTTAGAATGGGATGAAACTAAGTTACCAATAACAGACGATCCAGAATATATTGCAGAGAAGAGTATTGAAGAGCATAAGAAGGCAGTATCAGGATACCTAGGAAGGCAAGGTGTAGATCCTAATATTGCAAAAGAAGCAATGAAACCTGCACACGTAGCTATAAGCTTAACGGGAGAACCAACACTATATGATAGACTGGGAGAATTAATTCATGAATACCATAAGAAAGGATTAACTACATTCCTAGTAACTAGCGGGATTAGACCAGACGTTCTAGCTAGTTTAGACGAAGAACCTACTCAACTCTTTGTATCAATACAGGCACCAAATGAGAGAAAGCATAAGCTAATAAATAGACCTATAGTGGCAAATTCTTGGAATTTGTTCTTAAAAACTCTCGAAATCTTGCCTAGCTTCAGCTCTCCCACTGTAATTAGAATGACAATGATAAAAGGTTTTAACATGAGTGAAGAAGATGCTAAAGATTTTGCAAAATTAATCGAAATGGCTATGCCAACTTATATCGAAGTTAAAGCTTACATGCATGTAGGACCTTCAACTTTGAGGCTAAGCAGAGATGCTATGCCCAGACATTCGGAAGTAAGAGAGTTCGCTAAACTAATGGAAAAGTATACTGGATATAAGATTATTTCAGAGCATGTACCCAGTAGAATTGTTCTATTAAGTAAACTGGATAAACCTATACAGATAGGTAATGCATGGAGTAATAAATGGAACTGGGAAACTAAAGATATTGAAGATGATATACACGGAGAATATGCTGAAGCAGAGCTAGGTTCAGGTAATAATCAATGCTAGCTGAAATTTGTACATTAAGTAAGATAATAAATTTAGTAAAAGAAAAAGGAGAAGTAACTCAACAACTTTTGGCAAAAGAGTTCAATATTTCTCAACAATCTGTATCCAGAAAATTAAAAGAATTAGAAGATGCTGATTTGATAATTAGAATTGAGACTAAAGATGGAGAAATAATAAGGCTTACAGAAAAGGGCGAAAAATTACTTTTAGATTGTCTAAATGAAATATCGTCCGCAATATCGTTCCAACATGAGATAAGAATTAAAGGAAAAGCTACATCGGGTTTAGGAGAAGGTAAACTATTTCTCTCTTTACCATATTATGAGAATTCTTTTAAAAAATTTCTAGGATTTACTCCGTACCCTGGAACATTAAATATAGTTATTTATGATAGAATTTCGTTTGAAAACAGATTACGTTTGGACACGTCAAGGTATATAAACATTCCAGAATATAGAGATGAGAACAGAGTTCTGGGTGCAGTAAAAGCTTATCCCGCAAGAATAAACGATCTTGAACCTGCAGCAATTGTCATACCTCTGAGAACTACTCATCCCAAGAGTGTAATAGAGGTAATTTCACCTTATTTTTTGAGAGAAAAACTTTCCCTTAAAGATGGGGATGAAGTATTAATAGAAGCTTTAATTTAAGATTTACAATATCTGGATATAATCTCGTTTATTATCGAAGTAGTACTACTATGTTTCCATTTATTTACCCTTTCTGGCATCCTAACTATTTCAGCATTTATACCCCTTTTTTCTAAGTCCTTCTTAAATTCCTCTATATTGACATGTTGATCTGGACCTAGGAAAATTATATCTGGTTTAACTCTTTCAACGCTCTTGATAAAGTCCTTCTCATCCCCTAAAAATGCATCATAAACATATCTAATATTTTTTACAACTTCCAGTCTCTGCTCTTCATCGTTTATAGGTTTTCTTCCCTTAATTTTTTCAGAATTCTTATCTCTAGCTACAGATACGTAAACTCTTCCTAATCTTGAAGCTTCTCTTAAGAATTCTATGTGACCTGGATGTATTATATCAAACGTTCCACCTACAAACACCTTTTTTGATATATCAGAATCTGGATCCTTATTAGTACTGATAAGTATTGCATCCAATAAGCCTTCCGCATATGCAATATCCACTATTGCAGTCTCTACGTCGCCCTTATCCAAATAATATTTAGCGTCTTCAGTGTACTGTCTAGCTAAATCTATAATCTTCTGATATTCTTGTATGTTAATTTTTGATAATCTATCGTTCATTCCTTTAATATATTTAATTACTCTATCTTTTAGCGAAGACATTTCAAAGCTTCAACCTCCATATAATGAAGATTTCTAGACGGAACAATTATAATGTGAGGTGGATCTTTATATTTATATTCTATTGCTTCGCTTACTGTTAAAGCTTTAACTTCCTCATCCTCGCAGCCTAATCTTTGGCCCACAATTATCTGCATATCTGGCGTTATAATCCCTTCCTTTTTTATTCCTTCCATTTTTAATAGGAGCGAAATTGCATCGCTTGCAGCCATAGGCTTTCCTTCTTTCAAATCTAGATAAAGAATTGTATGGAGTCCTCTAGAAGAGTTATCCTTTATAACCTCATAAGGAGTAGTATCAATAATTCCATTATATGGATATACAACTGTAACAGATCTACCGAATTTATATGAAGATAACATAGATTTTGAAATTATATAACAATGTACCGAAATTCCAGGAACTACAAATATATTATATCCTTTAGATTTTGCCTCTGTAGCTAAACTCACGTGAGTTGTTGCTATCATTGGATCTCCTACAGTAGCTATGCCTACAGATTTGCCTTCACCTAAGAGTTTCATTATGTCCCTTGAATTGTTTTCAAGAACATTCCTATCTGCAAGAATAATCTGCCTTTGTAATAATTTTTCTAGATAGTCTTTATTTATATCACAAGAAAGAGAAGTATAAGAATCAAGATATAAAACATCAACTTTTTTCATTACGTCTATTGAAGCTTGAGTAAGAAATTTTTTAGCCAAACCTAAGCCTATAAAGTAGAGCATTTTGCATATTTATATTAATGAGATATAAAAGGTGTTTGAAATGATTGAAATCGAGAAGGGGGTTTACATTGAAGGAGATATACCAGCAGTATACATTAAAAGTATTGATACTGCAGTAATTTCAGATGTTCATATAGGTTATGAAGAAGAAATGGCTAGGAAAGGAATTTTTTTACCTAGAGTACAGAAGAAAAAATTTTTAGATGTTGTAAATAAAGTAGTTAAAGAATTTAATACATATAATATAATAGTTGATGGAGATTTTAAACATATATTCAATGGACTAGGAAGACAAGAAAAGGAAGATTTGATTTCTGCACTTTCTCAAATAAAAGACCTAGGAATTAAGTTAACATTGATAAGAGGAAACCATGATAACTACATTTCTCTAGTAACAGATAAGTTTGATATAGAAATAAGAGATGAATTACAAGTCGATAACATGATAATTTTTCATGGGCATAAAGATGTAGAACCTAGAGAGAACACTATTTATATAATAGGACATGAACATCCTAGAATCTCCCTTAGAGATAAATTAGGTTTCTCAAGGAAACTACAAGCATTTTTAATTGTACCTTTAAAAAATGGATCAAAAGTTTTAATCTTACCCTCTATCGGAAGTTATCAAGCGGGTAATGATATTTCATTAATTCATAATAATTATATGAGCCCGATAGTAAGGAATTATGGTATTTTAGAGGAAGCTAAGCCTTATGTGATAATTGAAGGAGAAGGGATAATGGAGTTCCCAAAATTAGAGCTTTTAAAGAATATTGTAGTTTAAATATGGGTTTATAAATGAGTATATAAGATATTTATATTGGTGATTTGAATCTCTAACTCCATTACTTATAAACCAATTATAAGCATAGAAAATATTGTAGCTACGGTTACTCTAGATCAACAACTAGATTTATACGCAATGGAAAGAAGTGTACCTAATGTTGAATATGATCCAGATCAGTTCCCAGGATTAATATTTAGACTTGAAAGCCCCAAGGTTACTTCTCTCATATTTAAATCTGGTAAGATGGTAGTGACTGGAGCAAAGAGCACTGAAGAGTTGATAAAAGCTGTAAAAAGGATAATAAAGACTTTGAAGAAATATGGAATAAAAATAACCGGAAAACCGAAAATACAGATACAAAACATTGTAGCTTCAGCTAACATGCACGTTCATGTTAATTTAGATAAAGCTGCGTTCTTACTTGAGAATAACATGTATGAACCAGAGCAATTCCCAGGATTAATATTCAGAATGGATGACCCAAGAGTAGTACTTCTGATTTTTAGTAGTGGAAAGATGGTAATAACTGGAGCAAAGAGAGAAGAAGAAGTATACAAAGCAGTAAAGAAAATATTCGATAAATTAAATGAGTTAGACTGTATAAAGCCCATAGAAGAGGAAGAAGAATTAGAAATATAAACATCTTTTTCTTACTCATTCTTATGCTAAAGCATAATAAATACGTTTACGTGGACACAGGAAAATATTTCATAAAAGTAAGAGTTCTAAAAAATAGGGATGAGAATTCTCCAGACTCATATATAGTAATAGGAAGGAATATTAGAAAACCTAGAAATGCACTAGTTAAAAAACTAGAAGATTTACCTATAGAAGTTAGAGATAAAGTCGGTAAATTAAGCTGAATTAAATTTGTATTTTTCCATTAAATTGAGCAGTATGTAAGCAAAAATTAATATCATTGAGGAAATTGTTAAAGTATAAAATGACTGGAATTGAATTATATAAATTCCTTCTTCCAAGTTTTTTAATACATCTGTTATAATATAATATGAAATTATTATTGCACTAATTTTTATAATTTCATGAAACAATTTTATACTTTTATCTAATGCACTCGATAGCGCCTTAGCTCCCAGTAATATTAAAACGCTAAACGTAATATACGGTAACATAGAAGAGATGACTGTAGAAACTACATATATACTATTGCCTTTAATAGAAATAAATGTAAAATACCCATTAATAAGAGATATTGCAAAAGATATTGAAGAAAGTAATGCCGCTATTACCATTATTGTAGAGTTTTCCCACCACTTTTCCATCATATCGTCTAAGCTGAATCCCCTAATTATCATAGCGCTGCCAATAAGAATAGTGATAACTGGTACTATATACGAAATTAAACCTAAGACCTCCAGAATTCCTACGGCAAAAAGTATTCCGCCCGGCACTCCTAAAAAAATCCTTGAATATCTCGGTTCGTTTAAGATCTTTCTAAGATATTTACCTAAAAGGATATAAGTCTCTTCCACACCTCTATGTTGCTCTACTATAACTCTTTGTACTCCAGAAATTTTCAACCTAGATTGTATTATGGGTAATGCCTTAGCGTCTTCTGGGCTATCATAAACAATTATGCCATCTTGTGGATTCAACTCTTTTATTATCTCGTCTAACTGTGATGATATCTTTCTTTGAGCATCTAATCCTCCTTTCTGAGAGCCTGCAAAAAATACTATTTCGACGTCTTGTCCTTCTTTTTTCATCTTCCTGTATATATTATAGGCAACTATCATTGAATTAAAGTCCGAATCGTCTGCCATAATTTCCGATGCTTTATCTATAGCTTCTTTAACGCTAGCCTCTCCTATCACTGGAGATTGAATACCTGCTAAGCTTAAATCGTCATCTATATCAATATATATTATTATTGTCTTTGCCATCTTCCTTATCATTTTCGCCATAAAGTATTAAAAGTTCCTCAAAAGTGAGCCTCTGGCCCGACTTTAGTTTATCTTCTGCAATCTTCTTTTTCTTCTCTATAATTTCTTCCCTGCTTGGTCTTTGTGTAGTTTCTACTTTCTCTCCTTTTAACTGCTTTATATATTTCTCGATCTCTGTATTCTTTTCCTTTATCTGATTATTTACATTGCCTATCTTATTTCTGGTTTCTTCTATTTGCTTGTTTATTTCATCAATCTCTTTTTTAGTCTTCTCTCTATCTTCCTTTAATGAGTTTAATATATTCCTTTTCTGAGATAACTCAGTAACTATGCTTGCTATTTGTTGTCTTATCGTTGATAATTCTATTCTTTTAGCTAAATATTCAGCTCTTTCTAATGTTCCCTTCTCCTTAATTTCAAGCATCTTCCTCGCTTCTCCAAGCTTTTTCTCTAATTCTGCGATTTTTTGCACAATTCTCTTCTCCTCATCTAAAGGTAATGAAGAAGTTTGTAATCTCCATTCCAAACTTTGTATTCTCCTTTCTATAGCATCTATATCTAAGCCTTGCGTTTTCTGAAGTATAGACTTTATTTCATCAAACTGTTTTCTCATTCCTTGAATTTCCTGTAATAATTGCTGCCTCCTATCTTTGAGCTTCTTTAATTCCTCTAGTCTAAGCGAAAATTCATTCCTCACAGTATCTATTTGAGATCTAATTCCTTTAATCTTCTCTATTTTTTCTAGTTTCTTTTGTTTTAATTTATTCAAATCTTCTAAAGCTTGCGCTTTTTCTTGTTTTAACTTAGAAATTTCATCTTTTACTTCAGCTATTTTCTTATAAATAGCTTCTTCTGCACTACTAGTAGCCGAATTACTCATCGCAATGGTATTAGGATATCTTATTAATAATTTTTCTCCTAATTATTCTGCAATAGATTATGTTAAATAGTGAACCCTCTTCTACTGTAGATTTGACTTTTAAATATAAAGTGCACATAATTCTTAATCCCAATCTCGTATTACTTACGTAAAAAATTACGTGGGTATTATTACAGTATAATATAAACGTATGGTTTGCATAACTTTTGCTTATGAGAAAAGTAAGAATTATTGAACTTGGACATTTTTATAGGTACACTTTGAAAAATAAGTGGCTCATTAAAATTGAAAATAAAGATACTAATTTTACGAAAATTGATCCTATAGGCTTTGTGACACTTGATGAAAATAAACAGAGAGTAGGTAAAATTTTAGATATTATAGGCAATGTTAATTCGCCTTATGCATTAGTAGAGCCTTTCCCTCATTATAATCCACCAAAGGAAGTTTACTTAGAGTTAGTAGAAAAGGCGAGGAAAAAATGAGGTGCCCAGTTTGTTCTTCTGAAGATATAAGATATGATACAGAAAGAGGACAATACATATGCGCTAACTGTGGAGCAGTACTGGAAGATGAGGTAATAGACCAAGGACCTGAATGGAGAGCTTACAATTACCAAGATAGATTAGAAAGAGAAAGAATAGGTTCTCCGTTAACTTTGAAAGTTCATGATCAAGGACTCTCGACTAGAATAGGCTATGATAAAGTGAAAGATAGAATAAAATTAATGAAAATGCAAAAATTACAAAATAGGATTAGAGTCTCGTCTAAAGATAAGAAACTAGTTACATATCTTTCAATGCTTAATAGCGAAGCATCGAAGCTAGATTTGCCAGAACACGTAAAGGAGACTGCCGCATTCATACTGAGAAGGCTAGTTGAAAATGGTCTGGCAAAAAGAATAGATTCTTATGCGTTGGTTGCTGCGGTGCTTTATTATTCGTGCCAAGTAAATAACATACCCAGATACTTGCAAGAGATTAAAACTAGGTATTCTCTCTCTTCTAGCGAATTATGGAAAGCCTTAGAAAGAGTTCATAAAGTATCAAAGCAATTACAGAGCTTTAAGCCTAAAATTAAACCAGTAGAATATATTCCAAAGATCGTGGAAAAACTTAGTTTACCGCAACTTGTAGCTACTAAGTCTGCGGAGGTAGTAAATATTATGTACAAGAGTGGTTTAACTAGTGGGAAAGGTTATTTAGCATTAAGCGCCGCTGCAGTATACTTAGTAAGCACTTTAATGGATGTTAAAAAGACGCAGAAGGAAATAGCTGACTCTTTAAATATTACAGAAGTAACAATAAGAAACAGATATAAAGAAATTATCAAAAATTTCGATATTGAAGTAAGTTTATAAACAAATCTAATAGCAAAGTAATTAAACTCTAAACTATATATTATATATTTGGCTATAGGTGATTCTTGATGGAATCAAATATATCAAGTTATGAGAATTTAATACAAGAAAAGATACTAGAAAAAGGTAATGAAGGTATATCACAACAAGAATTAGCTAGATCTGTAGGTTTATCTACAAGAGAATTAAGCATGATTGTTAAAAAACTTATTGAAAAGAAACTCGTTGTTAAAAAAACAGTGAAAGAGAATGGGAAGAGTGTAGTGAAGCTCTTTGCAATTAAGTCCCAGTCAATTAATAATGATATTTATATAAATTTAGATAATATTAAAGATATCCCGTGCTTCTCTTGTAAGCTTCTTTATAAGTGTAATAATGGGGCACATGTAAATCCCGGATCTTGCAATAAATTATCTGAATGGATACTATACCTTGTTGGATAAGGCTTTTATACATTCTAGCACATCATCAAAGTTTTTAGAAGTCTTTATTCCTTTTGGACTGAAATGAGTTGGTGAAGCTTCTCCTAAGCACTCTATCTCCTTTTCTCTTGATGGCACATTTATTTTATATTTTGAAGATATAAATTCCAAGTTATAGTATCCAGGTGGGTATTTAATTTCTTGAGAAATTTTATTTAGGAGTATAGAAATTGCCTCAAAATTTTTTACATAGGAAAATTTTTGCAGAGAACTAATCATTTTATTTATGAACTCACTGTCATTTGTTTTACCTAGCCATACTGGTCCAGAAATTTTAAGCTTACTGCCGCATCTAGGACATTTTTCTATCAAATCTTTTGAAGATCCAGAAAAACCACATTTATCGCATTCATAGAAGTATCCTAATTTTTCTAAACTCTCGTCAGCTCTCTTAGCTCCTCTATTTACCTTTAATATTACTCTGTAATAGTAATCATTATAAAAAGCTAATAACGGCTCTACTGCTTTTTCTAGAATTGCAGCTTCTCTAACTATCTTAGAGATTAAAACTCTTATACCTACTTCTTTGGAAAAACTTAGCTTGGAATTATTTACATCGTATTTTCTTTTACAGGATTTTTTTGCACTACCTTCTAAAGGTGCTAAATCTGTAGCTGTGTACGCTACATATCCGCCGTTTTTTACTGCATTGATTGAAGATAAGATAAAAGGTGAAGGAGAGCCGAACGGATCTATATCTACATAGTCTGCTATGACTTCATATAATAAGGAATTTGCGTCTCTATTAGTCACTTTAGCAACTTTTACTCCGTTTCTTTCTACGTTCTTGCTTATTAAATCTACGGAAATTTTACTCTTATCGTTAAATATTATTTCATCTATTGTAGAATTGGATTCTAAATAATATCTTATACCTCTGATGCCCGATGCAGATAAAGCATCAATAATATACTTAGGTGATATTGCGGATACTGCTATAACACTTATGTCTCTATTAAATATCATCTTAGGATTGTAAAATACTGGAGCCCAAGAAGGATCGAATTTACCATTCTTTTCATATTCCTTTGGATCAGGCACAAGTATCCTAGCTTTTCCTTCTTCAATCTCCATTAATCTCATATTTCAAGTCATCTAAATTCTGATCTAAATATACTTTGAAGCCATCTTTTTCTAATTCTCTAGCTCTACTGTTAGACTTGGAAATAACTATCATGTTTAAGTTAAATTCTTCTGCTATTTTATTTGCTTCTTGAATCTTTTTTATAGAATTCTCTGGGTTTCTTGATTCTAAAGCTACTATTAGTTTCTTTGAGTTATTTGAAGCTATTATGTCAATTGCAGTGAATTTAAGTGTAGCAACTTTGAACCCTTCAGATTCTAAAATGCTTATTAGTTTATGATCCTTATCTACAATGACGGTATCATCAACACGATAAGTTTCACAAACATCGCCTATGATTTCTGGGCCGAAAATGTCTATAAGTCTCTCGGCAATCTCAATTGATACGTCAGAATCTCCGTTCTCATAATCGTAAATAGTTTTCCTAGATACTCCTAGCATCTTTGCAACGTCTCCCATACTATAATTCATTTCTCTCATTTTTTGCCTTAATATGTCTGGCCTTATTTTAACAAACATTCCTCCTCGAGTCCTATAAACGAATATCTTATCTCCTTCCAATAATCTTTCGAATCCAAATAATGATAAACCTATTACTTTATCTTTCTCTATGGCTATATCTTCTTCTGTCTCATCAGTAATTATTAAAGGAACGCTTTCAGTAAGAGAAGAGAAATTCTTTAAATCAGTTATTTCGTCTTTTCCTATCTTATCTGAGGAAGTTTTAACTACCAATTTCTTCCTTGTTTTAGAGCCTTTCTTAAACTCTACTATTATATCTATAGATTTCCTATTTTTCTCTGGATAATTTATAATAGTATAATTCAGACCTTCATCTTCTAATATCCTAATAACATCGTTAATCTTAATAGCCATTTTAGATTCCTTCATCAAATTCACTATTAGCTGAAAACAATATATTACTACTGAGAGTTATAAAGATTAATGTTTTATATTGCCTTAATAAGCTCTCTACATCTACAGTATTTAAAATAGTCTTATCTTCTTCCTTCCTATTTAAGATTAAACTAACCGCCTTTTTATCCCACTCAGAACCTTCCAAAGAGAACTGTCCTGGTTCAGGCAATTTTATAATTAATATAGGAAGCTTGATCAACGACCATAAATAAAGGGGAACTTTAGAAGAAAAATCCTTAACTTCATTCAAGTTTAACTCATGATAAAAACCGTTATTTAATTTAATCTTATTTTTTCCATCAAGTGCTTCTCTTAAAGTAACTCTCTCTGCAGGAGAGCTTCCAAAAATTTCCTTTAAACCGAGTTCTAAGATTTTATCAAACATTTATCCCTTAAACCTCGCTAAAACCATTGCATGGTCTTTATCATAAGGGTCTAGATTTATTACTTGTCTAACTTCAAAATTGTTCTTTTCAAGTTTAGATGCCTCCTCCTTGAATATATCTTCCGGATTTCTTGTAACATCAATGCTTCTTGCTTTTATGGCTAAGAGTAAATTGCCATCTTCTTTCAAGAATATTTTAGCATTATAAATTGCTATATCTGTCTGATCAGGTTGTGCAATATCTACATAAAGCACATCCGTATTCTCGACTAATGGCATATAGCTTTGAGGAAATCTTGCATCTGCTAATATTGGAAATAAATTAGGTCTTCTTTGAGCAACTAATATAAGCTCCCTCACGACTCTAGGTGAAAATTCTACTCCATAAACTTTACCTTCCTTCTCTACTATGTCTGAAACATGACTAGGTGTAGTCCCAGACGCTGCACCTAAATATAATACTTTCACTCCTTTTTTAACAGGATTTTCTTTTAATCCCTTTAATATAGCTCCTGCAAGCTTGCTCCTAAAGGCATTCCATTCCCTATATTCTACTCCGTTATATTTAATTAATCTCTCTCCGTAAACTGAATATCCTGGAGCAAGATTTTTAGTACATAACCTAGTAGTTCCGTCTTCGTATTCACATTCAAATACATTCTCCATTTTAGTTTCTTTTACGGTTTTTATACTTTCAGACATTTATCTCACCTTCTACCTTTCTTACCTCTATTCCTCTTACCGCCACCTCCTCTACCTTTCTTAAAGTTCTTTGTCTTTGGTGCTTGAGGTTGCGCTTTTCTTGGAGGAGGTTGCGCGTATTTAGTTTTTATCTCTTCTACTCTCTTATTTAACTGTTCCACTAATTGATCTCCTATAAATCTACCACTGTAATTATCAACTCTAGCAGCTATTGCTAACTTTGCTGCTAAAGCCCTTGCAATTTTTCCTCTCTGCCACCTCGGGGCTCCATGAATTGCAGGAAACTGAAATATAACACCGTGCTTTGGAGGCCTACTTCCCGATCTTAAAGCTCTAAATAAAGCTTTTTCTGCACCCAAGACTTGAATAGTACTTGCAGGCATTTTTGAGAATTCCTCTAAACTTCCTGCTAAACTCAATAATCTTGCTCCTAGATTTGCTCCTACTAATGCAGTAATATTTGGCGCAACTTCTTTCATTACTGAGTCTACATAATCTGCTAAACTATTACGGATATTAAATAATGATAATATTGCATCAGAAAGTTGCTTTATTGAATTTATATCATCTTCTGATATATCTGCTCCTATACTTTTACTTGCAGCATCGAGTATTTTCTTAGCTTGCTTCTCATCTACATTTATGCTCTTTAATCCTTCTAAAGTTATATTATCTCTATAACCGAAAGTTGAAACTATTTTAGCATAAGTTTCATGATCTTCCAACATTTTATCTAATTCTGGGAAGTGTAAACTATACCATTCCCTTAACCTTTCTGAGAAGAGGTTTATTGATTTATCAATATCATCCATAGCCCTAACTGCTTGTATTGCTAGTAAATCCCTTTTCTCAGCAGCAGTCCTTAATTTCCTCCTAGTGTATTCAAAGGAAAGCTGGTAAAGAAAAGCGTACAAGTCATCCTCGGAAGATGCAAACTTAGAATCTAAAGCGTATTTTACTATTGAAGATCTAAATAACTTGGCTGCTTTATGATTTAAAACAGCCGACGCTTTTACTTTAAGTTTCGGAATTTCGGCCTCATTCTCTACAATTACTTCACCTGGATTAAGTTTAGATATTAACTCTAAAGTTGAAGGAAAAGGTTCTCCTTTCTCATGATTTAAAAGAGTCTCAACTAGTTTACCGATATCCTTTGGATTAAGCACATAATCAACTAATTTTCCGTCTTCATCGAACGCAAATGTACCTATAGCATGCTCAACTAAGTATAACTTCATTATAGTCCCATTGCTTTTTCAACTGTAAGTTTAAATTCTTATTTATGTTATATTAAGTTGATATGCCATCCCACGGTTCGTTAACGAAGGCTGGAAAAGTTAGAAATCAAACTCCAAAGATCCAGCCGAAAGAAAAGAGCAAAGAAGTACCTAGAGTTAGGAATAAGAAAGAATTCGAGAAGAGAGTATTAAAGTCGTCTAAGGGAACTTCTAAGGAGAAAAATACATAAGCTTTTTTACATTTTATAATTATTTTTTCCTATGCTTGAAGGTTATAGAGGAATCGCTCTGCAAAGTTTATCACAAATTAATGCGGATATAGGAGATTTAATAGAAATAGAAAATAACGGTAATAACTATAAAGGAATTTTAATGCCTTCTTATTCTTCGTTTGATGATATAATAGTTATAAAACTTGATAATGGTTATAATATAGGAGTATCTATAAATTCAGCAAAAATAAAGATTATTAAGAAAAAAACTGAAAAAGAAAGAACTAATCAAGAATTAAGTAAAATTGGTAAAACTGAGGTAAAAATAATAAGTACTGGAGGTACCATAGTTAGTAAAATAGAATATGAAACAGGAGCAGTAAGACCTGCACTCTCTACTGAGGATATTGTAAAATTTATGCCAGAAATAAATAATATAGCTAAAGTTTCTGCTGAGGTACTTTTTGCGATACTTAGTGAGAATATGACACCAGAACATTGGATTAAAATTGCAGAATCTGTAAAAAGAGCATTTAATGAAGGTAATGAAGGAGTAGTAATTGCACATGGAACTGATACAATGGCTTACACTGCATCAGCATTAGCTTTTTCATTAAAGTTGCCTGGACCAGTAGTGCTGGTGGGCTCGCAAAGAAGCAGTGATAGACCAAGTAGCGATGCTGCAATAAACTTATACTCATCAGTTCTTCTAGCTAAGAAGGCTCCGTTCGGAGAAGTAGTGATAAACATGCATGGGGAAAGTTCAGATACCTATACTTTAGCTCATAGAGGAGTTAAAGTTAGGAAAATGCACACCAGTAGGAGGGACGCTTTCCAAACAATAAACGATAGACCTTTAGCTAAAGTAGAATGGAAAGAGAATAAGGTAGAAGTAATTAGGTCCGACTATATTCCTAAAAGAGATAAAATAGAGGAAGACGCAAAATTTGATAATCGCGTGTTCCTTCTAAAATATTATCCAGGATTGACTCCTGATATTTTAGAATATTTGATAGAGAAAAAAATCAGAGGAATGATTATAGAAGGTACTGGTTTAGGTCACGTTGCTACCTCATTTGTAGATTATATAAAGAAAATGGTAAAAGACGGAATATTTGTAGGAATGACTTCACAATGCTTATTTGGGAGAGTAAACATGAACGTTTATACTACGGGAAGATTACTACAAGACGCAGGAGTAGTTCCATTAGAAGACATGCTACCAGAGGTAGCAATAGTTAAACTGATGTGGGTTCTTGCACATGAGTCTGATCAAGAAAAAGTTAAGAAATTAATGCTCACAAATGTAGTAGGAGAAATAAATCCGAGGCATAGTTTAGATTTCTTCCCCAGGTGGTATCATGATTGATTACAACAGACTGGGATTAAAAGTAGGATTAGAAATTCACCAACAGTTAGACACTTCCACTAAGCTATTCTGCAATTGCCCAACTATACTCAGTGATGAGTACAAAAATGCGTTAGAAAGATACTTAAGACCTGTATTTAGCGAAACCGGAGAAATAGATGTAGCTGCTTTATTTGAGTGGGAAAAGAACAAGAAATATGTTTACAGAATACCGCAACAAGATACATGCCTTGTAGAATGCGATGAAGAACCTCCTCACAGAATGAGTGAAGAAGCATTATTAATAGGACTCGCAATGACGTTAGCTTTTCACGGTGCTCCTGTTGACGAAGTTTACGTCATGAGAAAAGTGGTAATAGACGGTTCTAATACTTCAGGTTTTCAAAGAACATCAATTGTAGGACTAGGAGGGTATGTGGAAGATGAAGATGGAAAAGTAAGCATTCAAACTATAGCAATAGAAGAAGATGCTGCAAGGAAAATTGAAGATACTAAAGATTCCATAGTTTATAATTTAGATAGATTAGGAATTCCTTTAATTGAAATTTCCACTGGACCCGATATTCATACACCAGAACAAGCAAAGAGAGTAGCTTTGAAAATAGGACAAATGCTAAGGTTAACTGGAAGAGTAAAGAGAGGGCTAGGAACTATAAGACAAGACCTAAATGTATCGATTTCAGGCGGAGTAAAGACTGAAATAAAAGGAGTTCAAGAACTGGATTTAATACCTAAATTAATAGAATATGAAGCAATGAGACAATTAAAACTCTTAGAAATAAGAGATGAACTAATAAGACGTGGAGCAACAAAAGAGAATATATCCTTAGATTATGTTGTTAAAGACCTTACAGATCTATTTAAGGAAACTAAGAGCAATGTAGTGTTGAAGGAATTAAAGAAAGGAGGTAAAGTATACGGAATTAAAGTTCCGTATTTTAGGGGAATCTTTGGAACTGAGCTAATGCCAAATAGAAGATTTGGAACTGAAGTTTCCGATTATGTAAAGGCTCTTGCGGGACTAGGAGGAATATTCCATATTGATGAATTGCCTAATTATGGCATTACTCAAGAAGAAGTTGATAAACTAAAAGATGAATTGAATATAACAAATAATGACGGGTTCGTGATAATTGTAGGAGAAAAATCTAAATTAGATCTAGCTGTTCAAGTGATTAAGGATAGAATACTGTATGCGCTAGAAGGAGTACCTAAGGAAACTAGAGGCGCTAATGAGGACGGTACAACTAGATTCTTAAGGCCACAACCTGGAGCAGCGAGAATGTACCCAGAAACCGATATTCCTCCAATCAGAATAACTGAAAATCTGACCAAAAAGGCCAAAGAGATTATTCCCCCTACTCCTGAGGAGAAATTAAAGAGTCTAGTTAGCTTAGGTTTGAGTGAAGAGCTAGCGAAACAAGTTCTAAACAGTCCTAGGCTAGACTCCTTTGATTACTTCGTTAGAAAGTATCCTAAAGTTTCTCCAGTAATTATAGCTACTACTTTAGAAAATAGTATAAAATCATTGAAATCTCAAGGAGGAGATCCAGAAGCGATAACTGATGATATTCTAGAAAACGTATTTAATGCGTTAAATTCTGGTAAAATATCAAAGGACTCCATACCAGAAATTCTTTTAAATTATAGTAAAGAGAAAAAAGAAAAGAGAAGCATAGATATTAATAAAATTATTAGTAACTTCTCTTCTCTAAGTGAAGAAGAACTAGAAAAGATAGTTAAGGAGACTGTTGAATCTTCAAAGGATGAAATAGCCAAAAGAAAGGATAAGGCATTCAATATTCTAATGGGTAAAGTAATGTCAAAGGTTAGAGGAAGAGCTGACGGTAAAAAGGTAGCAGATTTAATTAGGAAGGAGTTAGAAAATATTAATGGATGAAGAATTACCCCCGAACCCGAAAGATGACGAAAAGGCATTTGTCGGACCAATAATGTTAGATTTTTCTCTTCCTTTCGCTAATATTAAATCTATAAAAATAGAAGATGAAGACTTAAACATTGAACAATTACCACAACTTCTTAAACTATATAATGCCAAGGAAATTTTATGGAAATATAGGGCAAGAATAATAGGAGTTGACGGAAGTGAAATCGTTACTGAAGGAGATATTCCTAAAGAACCTTTTATAATTTTAACTCCATTACATATAAAATCAATTCCTTGGAGTTTTATTAAGATAAATAAGAGTACTCTAATAAACCTAATCAAAGATCTGATACCATGCAGTGAAGGAGAAGGATATTTTAACCCATCTCCTTGGGATAGGAAATTGCTAATAGATAAAAAATGGTATTATTTGCATGCAGGGGAACTGACAGAAAAAATTAGTATACAGACACAAGGATACGAAATAACAGATAAGATAGAAAGCAATTTTTACAATCCAAAATTCTATTTCCTAAATCCTTTCTATATAGAGGAAAGTAGAAAACCCATAAATTCCTCTAGCTTCATATCCTTGCAATCCGATTATGCATTATCATTAATTTCTTCAGATCCGTTCAATATAAAATTTGACTTAGGCAAAATAGAAATAGAGAGCGAGAACCCTGTTTATATTATTAAATCAAAAAGATGGAATGAAGCTAAGCCTGCAAGAATTTCATGGGATCTTAAAAACAATGTCATTAATTTAGACTGTAAACCTAAGTATAATGTAAGCCTATATAAGTTAGAACCGTCTTCAGTAATTCCATTATATCTAGACTATAAGGATAATGAACTGTTCTTGATTTTAGAAAATTTCTCAAATGATGATATAATCTCTACTATGATTTTCTCCGCTAGAATAGAAAGCGCAATAGCAGATGGAGAAGAATTAGTTACAGAATTTGATAGAGTAAGAATTCCAATAAGAAGATGGGGAATAAAAAATATTAGAATAAAATTAAGAAAATTAATAGAACCGTACTTAAAGAGGAAGATTATTGCTTAAGCATCAGAGATGACTCATAAGCACACAAAGGAACATCTATGCCATTACGTTTAAGAACCTTTTTACCTTCTGAACATAACATGCAATAATAATTAGACAAATCCTCATTAGTTCCGATGTATACTTTATCAACAAAATCCGATATCATTTCCATCATTTTCTTATCATGTTGTATTAGTTCTCTAACACCATTGCCTCTCTTTTTATTCATATAATTTGCAACTGCTGCTGGTGTTATGCCCATTTTCTTTGCCGCTTCATACAAAGGAAGTCCCTTCTCCTTTACAAGCTTAGTAGCAATTATAGACCTCACTGCAGGCAATATTTCCTTTACTGAAATTTCACATGGAGGAGTAACAGACATGAGTTTATCAATTGAAAATAGGATAAAGAAATATAAAAATATTTTGCATTATAACTCACAGGTCTTGCATCCACCTGCGTAGTTCTCATCTACTTCTACGAACTTCTTCTCCATTCTGAATGACGATGGAAGAACTTGTTGTTTCTTTTCTTGCTCTCTCTTCTCTTTTTCTTCTCTTTCCTTCTTTATTCCGAAGTATATTACTTGCTGAGATTTTGACTTGTCTCTATATATTGTTATCCCTTTAATTCCCAACTTCCAAGCTAGTAAGTATACCTTCTCTACAGTCTCTGGAGGTTCTTCAGTCCTAAGGTTTATTGTCTTTGAAGTCCCAGAGTCATTCCATTGCTGCCATGCTGCCTGGTGCAATAAGTGAAATTCTGGAGGTACTTCATGCGCAGTTCTGAAGAGTTTCCTGATTGTAGCTGGCATGAACATGTTTTCTCCCACAGTTCCTGTTTCTGCAATTTTCTTCACAACCTCCGGATTATCAAGCTCATAACGCCTTAAGTACTCTAAGAATAGTGGATCTATTTCCATGAATTTCCCTACTGCTACATTTCTGATAAAGGCTAAGGCGAAGAGAGGTTCTATTGATGATGAAGTTCCAGCTATTATTGATATCGTACCAGTTGGTGCTACAGATACTACTGTAGAGTTCCTTAAGCCATGCTTTATTCTCTCGGCTTTAAGTTCTGAGAAATCTAGTTTATCGACTACTACTGTTAGCTTTCTAACATAATCTGAAGGTTTTCCTTCTACCTTAGTTATTTCAAGTAAGTAATCGAACGGTCTTGCTGTTTCCCATATATCATGATACCTTAGAGGATCGTAGACTGAGAATGATCCTTTCTCTTTTGCTAACTCTATTGAAGTCTTGAAAGCATAATAGTAGATAAATTTAGCCAACTGATAAGATAAGTATATTGCATCAATACTATCGTAAGGTATTCCTAACTTAATTAACATTCTTGCTAAACCCATTACTCCTAATCCTACTTTTCTGGTCCGCTTTGTTGACCCTTCTATCTGCTTTAATGGATAGCGATTTGCATCTATTACGTTATCTAAAAGCCTTACTGCATATTTTACAGTCTCGGCAAGACTATCCCAATCAATTGTAGGTTTACCATTTACTTCTCTAACAAACTTCTCCAAATTGATTGAACCTAGGTTACAAGACTCCCAGGGTAATAGCGGCTCTTCCCCGCACGGGTTTGTTGCTTGTATTTTGCCTAAATACCACACTGGATGCCTCCTGTTTATCTCATCAATAAAGAGTAAGCCTGGATCGCCACCATCCCAAGCACTCTTTACAATCTCGTCAAATAACTGCCTCGCATTTACCCACCTTATTACTGCCCCTTCTTTTTCTGCAATTGCTAATGCCTCGTCTACCGTTATTATTTTACTCTCATCTAACCATACTGCACCGCCTTTCTCTTCAAGCTCGTTCAAGATCTCTTCTTGAACCCAGTCTTCATTCATGTAATTTCTGGCCTTTACTATATAGTAATCATGATCTGTCCCCTGAATCTTAGTTTTCCTTGGAGTAATCAGTGGTACTTCCTCTCCTCTCTCTACTTTTTCCATGAAGTAATCATATACTCCCACGGAGATGTTAAAATTCTGTAACTGGACATCTTTTAGCTTTCCAGACTTTGCGTGAATAAAATCCTCAATTTCTGCATGCCATACATGCATTACTCCCATGTTCGCTCCTCTTCTCTTTCCTCCTTGTTTTACTACATCTGTAGAAACATCAAAGATCTTCATGAAAGATACTGGACCGGACGCTACTCCAGCAGTTGACGCTACTACATCACCTTTCGGTCTTAATTCTGAGAAGTCAAAGCCAGTTCCTCCTCCTTGTTGATGAACTAAAGCCATTGCCCTTAACGTATCATAAATTCCGTCTCCTTCTTGGGTAGTCATTGAATCTTTAACTGGGAGTACGAAGCATGCAGAAAGTATGCCAAGCCTTGTCCCACTGTTCATTAGAGTTGGTGTATTGGGTAAGAACTTAAGATCGCTCATAATTTCGTATAATTTTTCCTCTATCCGTTTAACTTCATCTTCACTCTTGCCGTACTGTCCCTCAACTCCTGCCAGGAATCTAGCTACTCTTCTGAACATCATTTGCGGAGTTTCTATGTAACGCAAAGTGTTTGGGTCCTTAAGCAAGTATCTGGCTTCTAGTACTTTTAGCGCATTGTAAGTGAAAAGGAGATCCTTTGGGTCGAAGTCTTTCCATTTCCCTTTCCCGTAAACATGATTATAAATTCTTGCTAAGACGAACTTCTTTGCGAAGTCCATTAATTCTGGGTGCTCTAAAGAGTTCTCTATTAAATTTCTTTCAACAATATCTGCAATTGTCTTGGTGTCAATAGCATTATCCTTAGAATTCTGTATTACATCGTTTGCTATACCGTCTATGACTTCAGAGGGAACAAAACCGATCCTTACCAGAATTTTTTCCAGCTTGAACTCTTCCTTCCTACCGTCCCTCTTCACTACTTTAATCTTATTAAGCGATAATAAACTAACAGTACTAGTTTGCATTGCTATCATATTATATTGTTTTCTAACATTTAATAGGATAATTATAATCCGTTATAGTACTACCCCGTTAACTAGAAAAAAATAAATAGTGTATACAATTAAAAAATATATAATTAAGCTACTCTTATTTTTTGTTTAATAGTGTTCAAAGTATCTTGTGAAATATTACTCATCTTATGGCTCATTTTAGCGTGAACAGTCAATTGTTGAAGCAATTCGTCTTCGCTTGCCGCGCCTATTATTTCAAATCCACAATTCATTCCTATGTCAGCACAACTAAACGAGTATTTGCCTGACTTTTTAATAGCTTTCTTTATTTTATCTACTAACTCTGGAGGAATTGATGTAATTCCATGATCCATTTTTGCATGTATTTTTAACATTTCTAGCAGTTCTTCTTCGCTTCCAGCATTCATTACTTCGAACCCACAGTTCATTCCTATATCTGCACAACTGAACGTGTATTTCATGAGCAATAATAAGGAGCGATAATACAAAAGGATTAGTTAGAAGATTTCTAACACATCTGTTAATACCAGACATTCACATTTATTTTTATGAAGTTATTTTCAAAGAAAAAATACTACTTTGAATGCAAATCCATAGGAATGAATTGCGGATTTCAAGTAAAGGGATCTTCAAGTGAAGAAGAACTGCTAGAAATCCTTAAAATTCACGCTAAATTAGCCCACGGAATTTCACAAATGCCAGAAGATCTAGTGGATAAGATAAAACAAAATGTAAAGAAAATATGAAACATTCTTATAATTGCAGTAAAAACTCATTTATATAATTACTATAATAAATCTAACTTTGAGCACACAACCTTCGATAACTGTTACCTGGATATCTCTGTTCTATAATATTCTTATTACACTCTATTGGAGTTTAAAGGGCAACAATATTCCTCAAATTACGCAGCTATCTTCCGTATATCAGGGAAAAGATCTTGCACTTTAAAATCTCAGAAAGTATAAGATACAAACATTTATGCAGTTTTAGCAGTATAAAAAGAGGCCTTGAAGAATTTCGCAATCTTCTTTCAGTTCTATATTAGCTTATACAATGCTTTAACTATATCCTTAGCATAATACATGTTGACAAGGAAAAGACGTGTTATAAATACGTCGACTATACCCTAAGGAAAAGAAAGGTATTATGTTTACAAGCTAGAGTATAAATATGGTAAGATGAAAGATGCTTATGTCGATCCATTAATTGTTGTAGTTGAAACTTATCTAAAATTGAAAAATGAGTATCACAGCGGGCCCGCCGGGATTTGAACCCGGGACCACTGGCTCCGCAGGCCAGCACTCCGTCCTGGCTGAGCTACGGGTCCTAGATATTTTTCACATACGAGTTAAAGAAGCTATACCTAAAGTATTAAGGCCATTTCTCAGTACTGTTTCAACACCTTTAACAATGAATAACCTAGTTATCCTCTTTGATTCATTGGGTTCCTGGATAACTCTTTCCTTATCATACCAGGAGTTAAATACATCTGCAAGCCTTCTTAAAAACACTGTGAGAACTTCGGGTTGTAAATAATCCACAGAGCTGATAAATACATCTGGAAACTTAGCTATACTCAAAAGTATTATTCTCTTCTCATCTTTTAATTCAGTCTCATCTATCTTTGAAATATCTAGGATATCAGTAGACTTTGCCAATATATTATAAGCCCTGGCATAAGTGTATTGCAAATAAGGACCGCTATTTTCCTCAAAGTTTGCAACTCTTTTAACGTCAAAGGACACTGGCTTATTTGCTGACACTGAAACAATCGTATATCTTATAGCAGAATTAACTATTTCGTTAAGATTGTCTAAAATCCCTTTTTTCTCCTCGATTTTTGCCTTAACCGCCTCAGCTACTTTATCGTAAACCTCGTCTAGAGAGATGTATTTACCTAATCTTCCGCTCATCTTCATTCCTTGTAATGTGACCATACCATAAGAGAAGTGAATCAAATTAGTTGCGAATTTCCTCCATCCCAAGATATAAAGAGCAGCTCTTAACTGCATTTGTGGTATGGATTGCTGTTCTGCTATTACATTTATTACTTCATCTGCATTAAATTGCTTGAATTTATAAATAGTATATGCGATGTCTCTAACTGTGTATAACGATGTACCATCTGATCTCATTAAGACTAACGGAGGTATTTCTAAGCCTTTTGGAAGTCTTACCTCCTTCCTAATATCATCGTCAATATAATTTTGCAAATCCAATGCTACTGTACCCTTATAATCAATTTTAGCAGTTGAAGTTAATGCAAAATCTAGAACAAGCTTAACCTCATTATTCCACAAAAGATCGCTCTCATAATCAAAATTATCAAACGTTATATGTAGTTTCTCTAAGCTTTCCTTAAATCCTTCTAAAGCATAGTTAACATATTTCCTTACTATTTTCTTTATTTCCTCATTCCCTTTCTCATAGTTTTCTATTATTTTTGAAATTTCTCCTTCTGGATCTTTATCATTCATTATTTGTTCTGAAAGGGTGTTAAAATAATCTTGATTTCTTTTACTCAATTCTGAAGCTGAAATTAATAACTCATCTCTCCTAGCTATCTTTTCCTTATATTCAGAATCGTTAGTGATAGTCTTTAGCTCCTCATTTATCTTCTTAATTTCCAAGATAACGTTAGTCATTGCATAAATTAATCCTAACCATTGGTCTTTTTTATCTTCTTTTGAGGGTTCTGGATATCCTAGTTTTGAAAGCCCATAAATAAGTAAAGCTACCTGCCTCCCACTGTCATTAACGTAAAATCTTACGTTAACATTATGTCCTCTTGCTTTTAGCATTCTAGCTAATGTATCTCCAAGTATGGAATTCCTTAAATGCCCTATGTGTAAAGGATGAATAGGGTTAGCGCTTGTGTGTTCTACTATTATTCTTAAAGGTTTCTCAGTCTTAATTATACCATAATCCTCCGAGAAATTTGTAAAAATCTCCTTTAACAATTCCTTGTAGTTTAACTTAGCGTTAATAAATACTCCGTCTCTCCATACTTCCTTTATTAACCTTCCTTTGTATTCTTTAACCTCAACGTTAAAATTCTTCGTAACTGAAGGTAAAGGTAAGGCTAAATCGGCTATTTGCTCTTTCGTCGGATATTCAATACTATTTAAAACTTTCTCCTTATCCACACCGAGTAGGTTACTAAGATAATTTGCCAACTCGTCTTTTGCTTTTGCTAAAGCATACACAAGTGGTATTAGAGGGTTTGATTTTTAATTCTTTGTTACTTAACTCCATATTCATGAAAATAGCGGATATTTTAATAGTTGAAGATTCTTCAAAAAAGGTAAACGAAAATAATATAAAAGAAGCGCTTGAGAAAATAAATATTGAAAAAGTTGATAAAATAAATATAAATAGGATTCACATACCGGGCTTATCTGATGATGATATTTTAGGAGTTCATGTTATAGTGAGGGATGTTGCAGAAACGTGATATTTGTCCTTTTTATAAGAATGGATACTGCATTTCTCCAATGTTAGATTCTCCTTCAGATATAGTAGTCAGTGCAAATAGATGTTTTAAGACCTATAAGACCTGTAGGTATTATGTAGATCAAGGAGAAGAAAAGGAAGGACTAGAAAACTATCAACAAGATGAAAAAGTAGATCAAGATATAAAATTTTACCCTAAAATAAGCTTAATTCAGGAAAAAATAGACAGTGGTTGCGAATTCTTTCAGCTCATGAAAACCGAAAACGGCTTCATAGCTTCTTGCAAAATATTAAACAGGATAATTACGGAGGGCCAAGCAAGATTATGCTCAAAATACTGGCAATCGTGCCCGTTGAGACGCACCTAACTACTCTGTACCTAACTTTGCATATCTTCCATCTTCTAATAAAGTCACTTGCCCTTTTTCTGTAAGTCCCGCTAGAGCTCTCCTTATTTTATCTTCGCTTGCAATTCCAGATAACTTATTATGCAATTCTTTCAAGTTCATTGGCTTCTCAGTTAATAAATCAAGCAATATTTGCTTTAATTCTTCCTCATTAGGAGCTGTCATTACGACAACATCCTTGTCTGAATAAACAACTTTTAGTTTATTCTCAACATCTTCTGTTTCGTCTGCCTCTTTCTTCTTCCTCCTTCTGCTACTCATCACTATCCACTATTTTCTTTTTACTTTCCAGACTTTTAAATATTAATTAGAAATCGATCACGTTAATCCTTTTATACATGAGTATAATATATCATGTTTAGGCGAAATAATTTTGAGCCCTCCAGATTTTCTGAGGCATATAGCTAATAAAGTGCTAACCCCGAATACTCTAGATCCAAAAAGGTTAGATGAAGTAAGGAAGTTATTAGGAGAAGCTGAAAATAAATATAATTTTTCCGCATATGGAGGAAATCCTAAGAAACTTGCAGATTATTTATTAAGTCCAGATTTTACCGAGCTCGTATTTATTATAGGAATTGATCTAACAAAAAAATTATTGGAAGAAATAATTAACGATTATGATATAGAAGAAGTAAAAAGTACTGCAAAAAAACTTTTAGATGAAATTGATGGATACAAGGAGATTGAAAACTCTGATGCGTTATTATATAATAAAAATAGATTTTAACCAAATGAAGGCGTTGGAGCGGATTCTTCTCCTTCCTTCTTTCCTCCTTCTTTACCGCTCTTTATCTGAGAAGCTGCTATTAGATCATCGATCTTCAATACCGCAGTAGCTGCTTCAGTAGCGCTCTTCAATACTTGTCTCTTAACTCTTATCGGTTCTACTACATTGAGCGTATAAATGTCATCAACTATCTTACCGTTTATCGCATCAACTCCTGCGTTTACTAAGCCTTTAGCATGCTTTGCTCTAAGCTCCATTAGCGTGGAAATAGATTCCATTCCTGCAGTTTCTGCTAATATCATCGGGATTTCTTCTAATGCATCAGCATAAGCTTCAATTGCTAATTGTTCTTTACCACCTACTGTTCTAGCGTATTCTCTTAACCTCATAGCTAATTCTAGCTCAATAGCTCCTCCTCCTGGAACTATCATTGGCTCTAATAAGATGTTCCTTAGCGCGTACAATGCGTCATTAATACTTCTTTCTGCTTCATCTAAAGCCATATCATTTGATCCTCTTAATAATATATTAACTGCTCTAGGATTCTTCGCTCCTTCAATGAATACCATCTTATCATTTCCTACTTTCCTCTCTTCTACTAGCTCAGCATATCCTAGATCTTCGGGAGACGCATCCTTAATATTACTTATTATCCTAGCACCTAATGCCTTCTCTAATTTTTCAATGTCACTCCTCTTTACTCTCCTCACTGCCAATATTCCTTTCTTAGCTAAGAAGTGCTGTGCTATATCATCAATTCCTTTCTGGCATATCACTACATTTGCTCCTATTGCGGCTAACTTATCAACCATGTCTTTCAAGAACTTTGCTTCCTCATCCAAGAACGATTTTATTTGATCTGGACTTGTTATACTTATTTTGGCAGAAATTTCTGGCTTTTCTACTTCTAAAGACGCATCAAGAACTGCAATCTTTGCTTTCTCAATTCTTCTTGGCATACCAGGATGAACTACTTCCTTATCTAATACTATACCTTTAATCAGTTGGCTATCTTCTATACTTCCTCCTTTCTTCTTATCAATCTTAATTAAATCTAAAGCTACATTATAACCTCCAGCAGGTAGGGGTTCTGCAACTGCGGCCACTGCATCTATTATCATGTCCATTATCTTGTTAAATTCCTCACCTTCTGCAAGGAACTTGCTTGACATTGTTGTATAGACTATTTTTCTTAAATTCTCTCTAGTAGTTGAGGAATTAAGATCTGATACATCAAGTTTTGTTGCAACTTGGGATATCAACTCTAAAGATTTTGAAAATGCTTTTTTATAACCTTCAATTATGATTGTCGGATGAATATTCTGGTCAAGCAATGCATCGGCCTTCTCTAGTAAGAGCCCAGCAAGAACTACCGCACTTGTAGTTCCGTCACCTACTTCAGCGTCTTGTGCCTTAGCAGCTTCGACTAAAAGTTTGGCAGCGGGATGCTGAATTTCCATTTCCTTTACTATAGTTGCTCCATCGTTAGTTATTGTTACATCGCCAAAACTATCAATTAACATTTTATCTAATCCCTTTGGACCTAAGCTAGTTTTTAGCATTTCAGCTAAAGTTCTTGCTGCGACTATGTTATTCTTTAGAGCTTCTCTTCCAGAATTCCTAGAAGTACCTTCTTTGAATAATAAGACGGGAACTCCACCAGCAGACGACATTTCCTCACACCTTTCAGCAGACCTTTAGTATCGCTTATATATAAATTTAACTATTGTAACACATGGGATTAATTTAAAGAACATTAAGGAAAAAGTTCAAGAAAGTTTGATTTGCACTAAATGTGGTAAAAATCAAGCTGAAGTTCTAATTAGTGGTAAATATCTTTGTACTCATTGTGCTAGAAGCGAAATAGTAAAAAGATTTAGGAAAGAACTAAGCTCATCAAAATTCTTAGATAGAGAAGATAAGGTTGCGTTATTAACTACTGAAAGTTTTATGGATGTCACTGAGCTGATAGAAAAACTTCTGCATAATATATGTAAATCATGCAATTTAGATATTTCTATTTATAAAATAGGCGAAGAAGAGAACATAAATAAAACATTATGGAAGATTATGATGAAAATCAGAGAAATTGAATTTAAAAAAATTATATTACCATTTACAGCAGATTTCTTTTTATCGTATCTAATTTATTCAATTAGTACTGGAAATATGGGTTATTTAGATTTATACTCACTCATTGTAGACTATAGCTCAAAGAAAATCTTTATACCTTTCTATTCTACGCCAAGATTCGAGCTTTTAGGATTCTCTGAAGTAACCGGGGAGTTAAAAACTGAAGATGCATTTTTAAATGAAATAATAAAATGGGCTAGTAAGCAGTTTACAGACAACGAAATATATCACACATTTGGTAGTTCAATTAACATAATTAGATTAGAGAATAGAAGAAGATGTAAGATTTGTAACGTGATTATTGAGAGTGGAGATTATTGTAAATACTGCTCAGAGTCTTTTTCTCATCTTTATTTAAAATAACTTCAAAAGCTAAAACTTGAGGAGAAGGTTTAAACTTTGATGGCGATATAGGACCTTCTGCAGTATAATAAAAATATCCTAAAGTTAAAATTTCCTTAAAACCTTCTGGATCTACAGAGTAATAATCTTGTAAAGCCTGAACTACATTTATCTGTGCCTTCAATTCTTTCATACTCATAACATATTCACATACTTTACACGATAAATCTGGCATTATGGAGTTAAATCCACATTTAGGACATCTTATAGGCGAAACTATGCCATATAAGTTCCAATTATACCTTAATACATCTATTAGGTCTTTCCTATTTCTTTTTACTGCCTCTCTGTAAAGTTTTGGAGCTAGATCTACTATAGCCTTTTTTGTATTATAAACTATGAATTCAAATTGATCGCAAGTAGTTTTTTCAATATCGGTTATCCTAACTAATCCCATTGCAATGTACTCCATCATAGCATCCTTATTGGCGGTAAGTCTGTTAATTATAGTCCTTGATTTAGGTTTAGTCTTAACTTGACCTACTGCGGCAACAAAAGGCTCTTTCAATATTTCTTTATATTCCTCAGGCTTTAACTTAAGAAAAGATATCCCCAGGCCTAAAACTACCTCATCTAAATATTCGTCCAATAGCGCTTCTGCATCAACGAATTTTTCCTTCTTCTGGGCCTTTTTCTTCTTAGTCTCCTTTTGCTCTTCACTGCTTTTTTTCTTTCTGGGCAAAAATCATTCCCTTACACTGACTGGGCAAGATCTAAGAAATCTAAAGGAAGTATTTTCTTTTTGGACGTATATTCCTGGTACTTGTTATCCAAAAATGCCAAGAATATAGGGCAGTTATCATACCTGCCTTCTCTATTACATTTTTTATTACTATCATTGTTACTTAACATAAGGAAACAATTAGAAGTTTTCTTATCATAATAAGGACACAGTTTATAATAAGTTTTAGCGCTTTTTAACATCTTATCAATCCATATTTTCTTATGATCCTTTTTTTCGGCCTCTTTTTCAGCCTTTGCTAGCGCTTTATTTATTTCGTCTTCAGTCATTTTAACTGATTTGTTTGAAGACAAACATTCCACCTCAAGTGAAGTCTGGATACATTTGATTAAATAGATTACTACTACTCTATTTAGCTTTTTTGTCCTCGAGAAAAATAAGAGTTTGCATAATTAAAGCATAATAAAAGTAAGGAGTGACAAAAAATTAGCACAAAGAAGTAGAAGATTTTAGCAGTTTAGTTTTTCTTTAAAGGATTTAGAGAATCCTATTCTCAGGCCTAATTTTGGATCCTGATATAAGTAAACTATTCTCTTAGTCTGTAATTGTCTTAGAACTTTGAATAGCCATCCCATATCTGCTTTGTATTCCTCTTGAATTTGGTCAATGTAAACATAGGTTGATCCCCATTGTTTGTATTTGTTTATTAAATATAACAGAATATCTCTTTCATCATCGTCTAATTTCTCAAGAATTTCTTTGATACAAACCGTTGGATCATTGTTTTGTTGTTTCTTTACTGTGTTACTGGTTTTTGAGTCAATAAACGACAAAAATGCCTTCTCTTGTTTTTCTTCCTTTTGTTCACTTTTGTTGTTTATTGGTTCTTTAACCTGATCTAGCATTTGCTTAGCAATAACAAGCATTTCCTTAAACTTGGAATTAGAGAATGAGTCGACTATAGCCTTAGCCAAATTTTCTCCTTGCGGAGTAAGATACCATCTACCTCCGTCTTGGTAAACTAATCCTTTCTTTTTCCAGTAACTTAGATAACTACTGATGTACTTAGTTTGATATCCTAAATTAGAGGCTATTTCAGACGTTCTTAAAGGCCTCGCATGCAGAAGTATTATTATAGCCTCGACAAGCTTTGATCTAGGAGAGCTCTCTAGCTGTTTTGTTAGTTCCTCAGAAATCTCAATGTCTTTGTCTGTCACACTAATATTTATTCGCCAAAATTTAAAACGGAATAATTAGATTCAGCAAATAGTAATATCATTAGATTTACGTCAAGTCATACTACACGTTCTTATTGTATAAAACTCGTTATACCCTACTATAACTTTATAAATTCCTTCCAGCATTTTATCCACTGTAGCCTCACCTGAATCTATTCTTAGACAAGTTATCCTTGAAATTTTTTCCTTCGATGAAACTATTATTATATTATCTTTTCCCGTCCTTCTAAGTATTTCTGGGCCTATTTCTTGGTTTCCCCTTCCAATCAAAAATCCCTGTCCACCGATCGGGGTTAAAACTATTTTTAACTCCCCGATTAATTGTAATAATTCCATATAATTTACCCCGCTCTTTAGCAACTTTTTACCTAGGAATAGGTCTGTACTTAGGAAATTTGTAAAATAACCTAATTTCTCCTCTATAGCCTTTACGGTACTGCCTGGGCCCATAATATAAAAAATAGAGTCTTTCATATTATCTATAACGTACTCAGCTATTTCGTCTAATTCATAAGAAGGTGAAATTACCTCTTCCTTACTGCTAACTAGAAGTCCTTCGAAATTTATAGTTTTAGTTATATAGTACAATTTAATCTTGTAAATGCCTTTTCTGTAAGAATCTTCATCAATATCCATAACTTCTGAATTTACAATTTTTGCCATGCCTTTCACATATGCACTAACGAGCATTCCTGCAGTTTCAGGATTTGCTGCGAAAACTCCGCTATGCATCTTTACTCCTGCGGGCACTCCTAATATGGGAATTTTAGATTGTGTACCTTCTACTACATCTCTTGCAGTACCGTCTCCCCCTACGAAGACAATCAGGTTTGTAAGGTCAGATAGCATTCTTGCGGAAGTTACTGTGTCTTCCCTAGTTGAGTTTTCTTTTCCAGAATTTATTGTAGTGTATTTTCTACCGAATTTCCTTAGAAAGTATTCACCCATTTTAAATCTTGGAGATATAAATTCTATATCATTCTTAACGACATCCAAAAATCTCTTAACTCTGCTTTCTATTTCAGGATTTTCTATGCGAAGATCGTCGCTTCCCTTGTAGCCTATTCTTCCTCCTGAGCCTGCATAGGGGTTAACTATTAATCCAACTTTCAAATAAGAACAGCCCCACTTTGTAAGCTAAATAGAGGTCTTTAGGTAAAATGAAAGCTATTAAATCATTATTTTCACAAGTTTTACAAGAATTTTTAATTTCTTCTAATAATTCTTTCATTCCAAATTCTTCAGTTTTTGGAGGTAGTTCCACTTTGTTATTTAAAAATATTGAAATTAGTACGCTATCTGCTCCTAATTTTATTATTTTATCTCTTAACTCTATAACTTTTTGTTTTTCTATTATTTTACTTCCATCTTTAACCATTATCATACTACAATTCCAGTTTACTGACTTTAGTTCAGCTTCTCCAATTTTTATTATAGAATTCCATTCTTGTAATGCCTTTTTACATTCTTCCGTGATTTCTGCTCCACCTACTTTATCGACTTTTATTGCCCCTACTTCTTTTAATCTTCTCAGCAATGTTCTTACGGTCGCATCGCCTAAATTCAATCTTTTTTCTAAAGTTGGTCTTCCGATTGGTTGTTCATTCTGGATGATTAGCAATGCGTGAATGACGTGAGCTTCATTGTATTTAGGTTTATTACCTTGTTTAGGTTTTGTGGTTTCAGTGATTATCGTTAGGATATCCATATTTATAATTTTAAAGATATACTTTAAAATCATGCTAAAAGGAAATAGTCTTCTTTGCTTGTTGGATTTCGAAAAACAAGATATTCAAAGAATGATGGATGTATCGTTTTTGATGAAGGATTTTGTGAAAACTAACTCTGTTCCTAAATCTCTTGAAGGTAAAAGAGTTGCATTAATTTTTGAAAAACCGAGCACTAGGACTAGAGTTAGCATGGAATCAGCAGTATATATGCTTGGAGGATATCCAATAGTTCTTAATAAGAGTGATATTCAACTAAGTAGAGGAGAACCAGTAGAAGATACTGCTAGGGTGCTGAGCAGGTTTGTTCACGGTATCGGTGCAAGAGTATTATCTCATGATTCTTTAATAAAAATAAGGGATTATTCGAGCCTTCCAGTGATAAACTTGCTCAGTAACCTTTCTCATCCACTTCAAGCTTTAGCCGATTTTATGACTGTTAAAGAAAGATTTGGTACTTATGAGAAGCCTATTGCTTTTGTGGGAGATGGAGGAGATAATGTTTTGGTTAGCCTTATGGCGTTTGTTGCTAAAATGGGTTTAGAATTAAGGGTTGCATCTCCTAGAGAATTTAAACCGAAGCCTGAAATATGGAAAAGAATAGAGGAGGAAAGCGAGCGTTCAGGTGCAGTAATAGAGTTCTATGACGATCCTTATTTTGCAGTTAGAGGTAGTTTTGTTGTTTATACAGATGTTTGGGTTAGTATGGGTGAAGAGAATATAGCCAATAAAAAGAGAGAACTTCTGAAAAATTACAGAGTAACTACAGATTTAATGCGTTATGCGTCTAAGGATGCTATTTTTATGCACTGCTTACCTGCAATGAGGGGAGAAGAAGTAGATGCTGAGGTTATAGATGGCAAACAAAGTGCTGTATGGGATGAGGCTGAGAATAGGTTATATACAGCTATGTCTGTTCTTTCTTTAATTATTTAAAGAATTGATCTATAGTTTTTTGTTTTATAAGTCTTTTTATTGAATTAAGGCTACTAATATCTACCTTCTTTGCGTTTAATCTCTGATTTACAAAATAAATTGCTTTTTCAAGGGTGTCAAATTTGCTTATTCTATTCTCCATTGCTTTCCTTACAGTTTCTCTTATGTGCCAATTACCTAAGGGAGCGAAATATTCGTTAGTTATTTCTCTTACTATGACTATTCCTGAGGATCTTCTTATTTTCTCTAAGTGTTCAAGCACTGCTAATCTTGCTGCCATGTAGCCTCCGTCCATTGTTGAGTACTCTCCCCAGTAATTTTCTGTTAATTCTGAGATCGTGAGTTCGCTAGCCCATAAAGATAGAGGGTGCCATATTTCTATCCAGGTTACTTGATACGCTGAAGGGTACAGAATTATGTGAAAATAGTTTCCTAAATATTTTTGATAATATACTTCAACTGTATCTATTTCTGGATAATCTCTTATTTGTTGTAACACGTTTTTACCTATTATGGAATCTACTGCAGTTATTGCCCATCTTGTGGGTATAAGTTTTCTATTCTTTTTTACTCCTAGTAGACCCAGAGACAATGCGTTAATTATAGTATAAACGTCCTGAGTTTCCTGATAAAGTTTAACTACTGCATCTTCAGCTTTTGCATCATCAAAAATTAATTTATTCAAAGTTTTATTAAGTCTGGGGTTCTCAACTACTTCCAAGTTTTGTGCTTTAGCCGAAGGTCCTCTTGGCATTACATATCCGTCGAACCTCAGTTTAGGTAAAATAGTTCCATCTATTTTTGACTGTGATTGTACAGGTTTTTCTGAGACTGCAGCTAATGATAATTCTTTCTCGTATAATTTCCATACATCTTCAACTTTTACCTCGATATTGTTGGAAAGTAATGATGTCCGGTAATTTATTATATCATATATAGACGCCTTACCCCACCAACCTTTAGGATCTTCATAAGTTTTTGCTTCATCTCCGTAAATATCTGGAGGTATGTTGAAAGATATACTCACTTTTGGATAATTTTTCTCTCCTATTACTATGCTTGGAGGTGTAGATCCTTGAATTTCATTCTTATTATATACTTTGTTCATTACACCTATTGTTGATCTAAATCTCTCTAAAATAGGACAACTACGTAAACCGCAGAGGAGCTTATTTCCTTTACACTTTACGCAAAGTTCTGCAGGTATTGTTCTCAAATTCTCCTCTCAATATACCATTGTAAAATCTTGAATTTAGCTGTTATTGATAATCCTATGCCTACTGGTTTTACTTTACCTTTCCTTATATTCTCAAGAATTTCATCTATGTTAAATTCATTTAAATCAATTTCATTATACGCAGAACCTATGCTTTCTTTCACATGTGAGTCGCTATTCGCTAAACCGGGGAGTTTAAGTTCTTTTGCGGCGTCTGTAGCTTTATCGTTTGCGGATTTAGGTGCTTTTGAATTGAAAATTTCTATTGCGTCAAATTTATATTCAAAAACCTTATTTCCTATTCCTTTCCTAAAAATATCGAAAGGATGAGAAGGGAAAACTATACAAGAGTTTTCCTTTGAGTAGTCAACTAAAGAGGAGATATCTTTAGGGGGATTTGGAGGGAAGTTACAGAGGATAACTACATGACCGAATTGTGTTGTGACTTCTTCTCCAGGAATTACTAGTTCCTCTTTTACTTTTTCATAACCTCTGCTTGTATCGTGATCCGTTATTGCAATATATAGCCCTTTCTTTTTAGCATATTTTACGAGATTAATAGGATCTTCTTTACCGTCACTATAATTTGTGTGAGCATGAAAATCGAATTTCATATGTAACCTAACTCTTTCATTACTTCCACTGTTAAGATTGTAATTCCTGCTGCTCCTCTCACTAGGTTGTCTCCAAGCACTACCATTCTGAGTACATTATTTTCTACGCTTATTCTACCTACTGATACTGCCATACCGTTTTCTATCTTCAAGTCTATTTCTGGTTGTGGTCTACTTTCATCGTTGTTTACGATTATCGGTTTTTTAGGTGCAGTAGGTAAGTTTTTCTCTTGTGGTAACGATTTGAAATTTCTTAGTTCATTCTTTATCTCATCCACGCTTATCTTATCCGTGTCATCTAGTAATACGTTTATAATGCCCATATGACCTACTTTTATTGGAACTCTTATTGATGTTATTCTTGCATTTATGTTAGCATTACTTATTTGTCCGTCTTGAATTCTTCCTAACATTTTTCCTATCTCTTTAGGTATTTTTTCTTCTTCTCCTTTTATGTAAGGGATAATATTATTATATGTAGACATGAAAGATAGACCGTTATAACCTGCTCCGCTTACTGCTTGTAAAGTTGTCATAATTATTTTTCTTTGTGTTATTAATTCCGTTATAGGTTTTAATGGTAGAGACATTATTGATGCAGTGCAGTTTGGGTTTTTTACTAATAATCCTTTCCAACTTCTTTTACTTTGCTGAGTCTTAAGTAACTCTAAGTGTTGCCAATTTATTTCTGGATTAATTAGAGGAATTTCCGGATCCATCCTATAAGGGCTGGCATTGGAAACGACTATTTTGCCTGCTCTAACTAGTTTAAGTTCAATGTCCTCTGCAAGCTCGTTAGGAAGTGCAGAAAGTACTACGTCTACATCTTTGTGATCTTCAGGTTCTGTTGATACTAATTTCATATCTTTTACGCTTTCTGGAATCTCTCCTTCAATCCATTTTACTGACTCTTCATATCTTTTACCTATTTTGGACGGTGATGCGCTTATCTTGGTTAGTTCTATGAAAGGATGGCTTGCTAGCATTTTAACCATTTTTTGTCCTACCATTCCTGTAGATCCTAATAGGGATACTTTCAATTTGTCCATTTTAACACAACCTCATGCAAATTCTTAGCTAAGTTATATCCTTCTTCCTTTTTAACTATAAAAGTAGCACTTACGTTTTTCAGTCCTCTTGACATTGAAAGTATGTCGTATTGTAGGGCTACGTTTTCTACTTCCTTAAATATTTCATTATTTCTAAGTCCGCAACCTATTATACTTACTGCGCTTACATTCTTAATTTCTATATTATCAATATCTGAAATTTCTTTCAATTTTCTTGCAAGAATTTCTGCGTCACTCGAATTTACAACAATACTTATTGTCGTTTCTGATGCAGGTTGTGAAATCGATATAATGTTTACATTAGACTCCTTAGCTTCAGCCATTACTCTTGCTGCAGACCCTATCTTTCCTACTATCCTAGTGCTTTCAATATTTATCATTTTTAAGTTATCGAGTACGGTAACTCCCTTTAACTTATCTTCTTCTTCACAAAAACCGCTTACAACTGTTTCTCCTTCTTCGTATAACCCTTCAATGCTGACTTTCATATTTGAAGAAAACATTGGTTCAAAAGTCCTTGGATGAAGTCTTTTTGCTCCCATTTGAGCTAGTTCTACAGCCTCCTCTAATGATAACCTCTTAATAGTTTTTGCTCCTTCTATTTTTCTAGGATCTGCAGTCATTATTCCAGGAACTTCAGTTATTAGCCTTACATTTTCTGCATTTAGTAGCTTTCCAATTAAAGTTGCAGTATAATCACTACCTCCTCTACCTATTGTAGTGGATCTTTCATCTATAGTTTTGCCTATAAATCCAGGCAATATTAGTATTTTATTCTTTTTAGTTAGAACTTTTTCGTTAATTTCCTTTAAAGTGAGATCTTCTAAGACGTTTGCTTCTCCGAAATTATTATCGGTAATTAATGGCGGTTCAGGATATGCTAAAGAGTCTAATTTTCTAGATCTTAATGCAGCATTTAAGACTACAGTTGACATTCTTTCTCCAAAGGATAGAATGTAATCCTTAACCCTTGGAGTGATCTCGTCTAAAACTTTTATTGACCAAGCTATTTTGAATAGTTCGTCCGCCATTTTAGAAAGGTCTTTAAAAGCTATTTCGAATTCTGGTCCATTTGATACTTTTGATAAAATTTTGATATATTTATCATAAATATTTCCTATTATTTCTGTAGAATTTTCCCTATTTTCTGTAGCAGAAATTAAATCATTGGTTATTCCCTTCAATGCTGATGTAATTATGAGTACTTTATCCTCTTTATCAGAGTATTTTTCTATTTTTTCAGCTATAAGTTCGTAATCCTTCTCATCTTTTTGTATAGATCCTCCTATCTTAATTATTATCATTTGCCTCACCTAAAACTATATTTTCTATATGTTCTGGATTAATTAGAATTCTTCTAGCATCTAGTTTTAGCATAGCGTCTGGATCTTTTAATGCGTGACCAGTTAAGATTAGAACGTTCTTTTGATCCTTATCTACTATCCCTTCTCTTATCACTTTCTCATATCCTGCTAATGCAGCAGCTGATGCAGGTTCTGCTCCTATTCCTTCAATTCTTGCAAGCCTCTTTTGTGCATCAGCAATTTCTTGGTCAGATACTGATAATGCAGTCCCCTTTGAGTTCTTTATTGCCTTTATTGCTTTTTTCCAATTTACTGGTTTGCCTATTCTAATAGCGGTAGCAATAGTCTCTGGATTTTCGAAGAATTCTGGTTCATTAAGTCCTTTTTCTATTGCCTTAGCTATTGGTGCCGCTCCCTCTGCTTGAACCCCTATCATTCTTGGTATTTTTGAAATAACTCCAGATTCTTGGAGTTCTGTAAATCCTTTCCAGATAGCATATATGTTTCCTGCATTACCTACAGGAACTATTACATTATCTGGTTCTCCTATTTCTTCCGCAATTTCATATGCAATAGTTTTTTGTCCTTCTAATCTCCAAGGATTGAAAGAATTAAGTGGGTAAACTATTCCGAGGTCTTTATATAATCTCATTACTGAAGTCATTGCTACGTCAAAACTTCCGTTTACTTCCAATATAGTTGCTCCGTATAATATTGATTGAGCAAGTTTACCTAATGCAACTTTACCTTTAGGCAAAACTAAATATATTTTTAATCCTGCTCTTGATGCGTAAGCCGCTGCGGAAGCTGCAGTATTTCCTGTGGATGCAGCTGCTACTACTTTATATCCAGTATTCACTGCAGAACTTACTGCTACTGTCATTCCTCTATCTTTGAAACTTCCTGTAGGATTCGCCCCTTCAAATTTATAAAATGTGTTGTTGTATACTTTTGAATGTATTAACGGAGTGTTTCCTTCACTTATACTTACTACCTTAGAGTAATTTCCAGGAATAGCGTCTTTATACCTCCAAACACCTCTTCCTCTAAGGTTAGAGAAGGAGAAGTCTTTTAATTTAACTTTAATTTCTAAAATTCCTCCGCATTTAGGACAAGTTATTATTTTTTGATTAATTTCAGTCTCATATCCGCATTCTAAGCATTTCATGTAGCCTTCTAACTTGTTTCCAACCTTTTGTCACCAGCCGATTAAGCTGAATTAAATATAAAAATATAAGCTTTGTGCAAAATGAATGTTATAAAATATGGCGTTTGAAGATCTGCGAGGTTATATAAATTTTATGCTTAAGAGAGATAAAATTGTACAAGTTAATGATGAAGTTGATGTGAATTTAGAGATTGCGGAGTTAAGCAGGAGGGCTACTTACGCTCATTTACCCCCACTTTTATTTAATAATGTTAAAAATTATAGTGAATGGAAAGTAATTACCAATATTTTCTATTCTATTGATTCGATAAGGGAGATTTTAGGTACAGGCAATTTGGAGGATATAGGTAAAAATTTTATGAATGAATTTCAAGGAATTCCGTTATCTTTGTTAGATAAAATAAAATCTCTTCCAAATTTTTTAAAGTTGGGAAAAATTATGCCCAAATCTGGTAAACCAAAGTTTAAGGAGAAAGAAATAGGGTTAGAAGATTTTCCTGCATTAAAAACTTGGCCTAAGGATGCTGGAAGATTTTTCACTTTCTCATTGATAGTAACCAAAGACCCGGAAACTGATGTTCATAACGTCAGTGTTTACAGAATTCAAATATTGAATAATAAGGAAGCATTAATGCATTGGCAAGCGTTCAAAAGGGGTTCTTTAACTGCGGTAAAGTATAAGGAGAAGGGAATTACTAAAATTCCAGTTGCAATTGTTAATGGAGTAGATCCAGTAATAGCTTTTACTGCGGCATCTCCTGTTCCTCCAGGCATTGATAAGTATCTTTTTTCAGGCATTTTAAGAGGGGAAGGTGTAGAATTATATAGATTGAATAACGATATTTTAGTACCTTCATCGGCGGAGTCTGTAATTGAAGGTTATGTAGATCTAGATGATTTAAGGCCAGAAGGACCTTTTGGTGATCATTTAGGTTATTATACTTCAGTGGATTATTATCCTACATTTAAGGTTGAAAGAGTTTATCTTAGGGATAGTCCCATATTTCACGCAACTTCAGTTGGTAAGCCTCCTCTCGAAGATGCATGGATAGGTAAAGCTGTAGAGCGAATATTCTTGCCCTTTATAAAAATGGTCATTCCTGAACTGGTTGATATGAATTTGCCAGAATACGGCCTTTTTACAAGTATAGGAATTTTCTCAATAAGAAAGACTTTCCCTGGACAAGCTAAGAGGGCAATGATGTCCATATGGGGTAATGGTCAGTTAAGTTTCCTTAAATTTATTATAATAGTTGATGCTGACATTGATGTTCACGATATAAACCAAGTAATGTATGCAATATCTACTACCGTAGATCCCGTAAGAGACGTTCTAGTTATTCCTTATGCGATGAACGATTCTTTAGATCACACGTCTCCCCATCCTCCTTTAGGTAGTAAGATAGGTATAGATGCTACTAGAAAGTTTAGGGAAGAGCTTGGAAGAGATTGGCCAGAAGAGGTAAAGAGTGATGAGGCTGTCGTTAAAAAGATAGAACCAATATGGAATAAAATTATAGGGAAATATCTTCCCTCAAAGTGACATCATCTTGTTTGTAAATTATTGATACTTCTGCTACATCTGTGGAGACTAATTGAATTTCCAATTTATCTTGTATCTCTTTATTTATTTCTATGTAATCTGTTATAGTTTTTAACGCAGTTTTTTCATCTACAGTAGTTACTGTTACCTTGTATTTTACTAGTATTTCTCTGATAAAAAGTGATTTTCCGCTTTTATTTTGTAATATAAGCTTTTCTCCACATATTTTAGCCTCAAAAAGCCTCATTTTATAATCTCACTATCTTGAGTATTATATGGCTCTTTATTTAATTTAAGTTAAAGCTAAAGATCTAAATCAACATGGCAAAGATGGAAGAATTCATAAAGGGATGGAATGGAAAGCAGGAAGCAAGTATTGCAGACAAGATTAAGGGTGCATTCAAGACTAAGGAGCCGTTAAGATATAAGCTAATAATGGCCCAATACAGATTAAGGACTACATTAAGCAGATTGGATGTTTACATTTCTAAGATGCAGGAGAGAGATAGGACATTATTTGAGAGAGTTGTTGACGCGCAAATGAATAAGGATGAAGCTAGAGCGGCTATGTATGCTAATGAGATAGCGGAAATAAGGAAGGTATCAAAACAACTTATAACTACTCAAATAGCCTTAGAGCAAGTAGAGCTTAGATTGGAGACTGTTACAGAACTTGGAGATGTATTCACTAACTTAGTTCCTGTAGTAGGTGTAATAAAGGAGCTTAGAGAATCGATGAAAGGTATGATGCCAGAATTAGGCCTAGAATTAGAGGAAATAGAGGAAGGCTTACAAGAAGTTGTAATAGATGCAGGAGACTTCACTGGAGGCAATATAGACTACGTAGCAAGCAACCCAGAAGCTAAGAAGATATTACAGGAGGCATCCGTAATAGCAGAGCAAAGAATGAAGGAAAACTTCCCAGAATTACCCTCAATGGTTACTACTGCTCAAAAGACTGCACCTACACAGAAATAATTTTTATGTTTATTACCTTTTTTGTTAGTTTAAATAATCTAAGTAACTTTTTAAGGTATTAAGTGTATAAATTATTTGGTGATAAATTATTGTCGAGGCTCTTCTAAAAGATGCAATTCTCGATATTACAAAACTTAGAAAAGATATGATAGAACTCGCTGGTGGCAAGGGGGCTAATTTAGGTGAACTAGTAAGTTTTGATATAAGAGTTCCACCCGGTTTTGTTATAACATCTAAAGCTTATTCTTATTTTGTTTCGTATAATAATTTACAATCAAAGATTAAGTCCATTTTGGAGGAAAAAGATTCCGCAACTGCTAGTGAGGAAATTAAAAAATTAATAATTTCCTCTCAAATTCCTCCAGACCTTGAGAACGCAATTCTTTCTTATTATGACGAATTAGTAAAGAAAGTGGGCAAAGAAGTTTTAGTAGCAGTTAGGTCTTCTGCTACGGCAGAAGATATGGAGAACGCAAGCTTTGCTGGTCAACAAGATACTTATCTTAATGTAAGTAGGAACGAACTCATTCAAAAGGTAAAAGAAGTTTGGGCAAGTTTATTCAATGATAGAGCTATCGAATATAGGAAAGTTAAGGGAATAGATTCTTCAACTGTCGAAATGGCAGTAATTGTCCAAAAAATGGTTAATTCTAGATCTGCCGGAGTAATGTTTACTTTACATCCTTCAACTGGAGATACTAGGTACATTGTTATAGAATCCTCTTGGGGATTAGGAGAGGCAGTAGTGGGAGGCAAAGTAACTCCAGATGAAATAGTTGTGGATAAATCTACGTTAAAAATAGTCGAAACAAGAGTATCTCATAAGATTTTAAAGTTCATATATAATCCTCAAAAGAAGGAAAATGAGGAGATCGATTTAAGCAATTCTCCAGACGCTGATAAAATAAGTATTTCTGACGATGAGGCTATAGAATTAGCTAAGTTAGCTCTTAAGATTGAAGAGCATTATAAGAGACCTATGGATATAGAGTGGGCTATTGATGCTGATCTTAAATTCCCAGATAACGTGTTCATAGTTCAAGCAAGGGCTGAGACTTTCTGGAGCGCTAAGAAAGAGGTTAAGGAGGAAAAGGAAGTAACGTCTGTTGAGAACAGGAAAGTCTTAGTTAGGGGTCTTGCAGCAAGTCCTGGCATAGCTAGCGGTACTGCTAGGGTTATTCTTGATGTAAAAGAATCAGATAATTTCAAGAAAGGTGATATACTGATTACTAGAATGACCGATCCAGACTGGGTACCTGTAATGAAAATCGCTTCAGCGATAGTAACTGACGAAGGAGGAATAACAAGCCATGCTGCAATCGTTTCTAGAGAACTAGGAATTCCAGCTATAGTAGGCACTAAGGAAGGTACTAAGGTAATAAGAGATGGCCAGGAAATAACAGTTGATGCTACTAGAGGAATTGTTTATGAGGGAAGAATTGTTGAAGAAGTAGAAGAACAAAAGCCTCAAGTTACTCAAGGCGTAAGTGGTATAAGTAGAGATACTCTAATGAGCTTATACCCAATTACTGCTACAAAGATTTACATGAACTTAGGCCAACCAGATATAATCGAGAAATACGTTGATCTACCTTTTGACGGTATAGGTTTAATGAGAATAGAATTCATAGTCTCTGAATGGATTAAATATCATCCTCTTTACCTTATAAAAATAGGTAAGCCAGAAGAGTTTGTAGATAAGTTAGCAGACGGAGTTTCAAGGGTTGCTACTGCAATTTATCCTAGGCCAGTTGTAGTTAGGTTCTCGGATTTCAAGACTAATGAATATAGGAGACTTATAGGTGGAGAAGAATTTGAGCCAGAAGAAAGGAATCCAATGTTGGGATGGAGGGGAGTATCCAGATATGTTAGTCCTCAATATGAGCCTGCATTTAGATTGGAAGTTAAAGCAATAAGGAAAGTTAGAGAAGAAATGGGCTTAAAGAACGTTTGGGTAATGTTCCCGTTCGTTAGAACAGAATGGGAACTCAAGAAAGCATTAAAAATAATGGAGGACGAAGGGTTACAGAGATCTAAAGACTTTAAAGTCTGGATAATGGCCGAAGTTCCATCAGTAATCGTACTGGCTGACGTATTTGCTAAGATTGTTGATGGATTTAGTATAGGTAGTAATGATTTAGCTCAATTAACTCTCGGAGTTGATAGGGATTCAGAAATTCTCGGAAGAATGGGATATTATGATGAGAGAGACCCAGCAGTATTGCGCTCAATGAAGAAATTAATAAGAATAGCTCACAAGCATGGCGCTACAGTCTCTATATGTGGCCAAGCTCCCAGCGTTTATCCAGAAGTTGCTGAGTTCCTAGTTAGATCAGGCATTGACAGCATAAGCGTAAATCCAGATGCAGTAATATCTACTAGGAGAAGTGTTGCGAGTATAGAGCAAAAGATTATGCTCGAGAAGTTGAGGAAATAGTAGAAGTTACTTTATTTTTATTATAACATTCTTTGCATATTCTTCTTGAGCCGTCAAAATAAGCTGTGCACTCATCACATACTAACCTTCCGCATATTTCACAATATCCTAGGGACAAGTGCTTATGGCACATTTGGCATAAACTAATTTCACATACTTTACAAATTCCTTTTTCTTTTACATAATCTTCTTCACAGACCTTTCTCCCACAAAGTTTGCAAGCGTATTTAACTTCTTTTTCCTCACATATTTCGCACAAATTCTTCAAACCATTTATACGCCTCCTCATCGTTCTTAGCTTGTATTGGAGGATGCTTAAAATAGAACGCTGAAACTTTAACTAGTGGTCCTCCTATTTTTCTATCTAATGCTAACTTTACTGCCCTTATCACATCTACTAATACTGCCGCGCAGTTTGACTTATCGTCTACTTCTAAGCTAGCTTCAACTTTTATAGGCATCCCTGCAAATCCAGAACCTTTAACGTAAACATAAGCAACTTTTGTATTACCTAAAAACGGTATGTAATCGCTGGGACCTATCCTTATTTTACCTTCTTTTTCTATCTCATCTTCATTCTCTAAAGTGCTTGTTACGGCTTTAGTTTTGCTTATTCTCTTAGATTGAAGTCTTTCTTCAGTTTTCATGTTTAAAAAGTCTGTATTTCCTCCAACATTTAATTGATAAGTTTCTTCAACTTTAACTCCTCTAAGCATAAAGAGCGATGTTATTGCCCTGTGGAAAATTGTAGCTCCTACTTGACCTTTTATATCATCTCCAGCTATTGGTAATCCTCTTTTTGCAAATTCTTCAGGAAATTTGCCAGTAGGGTCACTTGCAATAAATACTGGAATTGCATTTATGAATGCTACCCCTGCTTCTAAAGCTGCTCTGGCGTAAGTTCTAGAGGCCTCTTCACTTCCTACTGGTAATAAGTTTATTAAAATATCAGCTTTACTTTCCTTTAGTACATTTACAACGTCTTCTATGTTAACTTGCTCTTGAGTTGGATTAAATATTGATTTCATGTGTGGTGCTACTCCATCCATTACGGGTCCAGGCGAAACTTTAACTCCTGTTTTCTTCATTTCAACTATTTTTGGAGTTATATTAGAAGGTTGATAAATTGCCTCTGCAATGTCTTTTCCAATTTTATTTTTAGAAATATCAAACGCAGCTACTACTTCTATGTCAGTCACTTTGTAATTACCTACAATGGGAGTAATTAATCCTTCATAATAGCCGTCTCCTTTATTCTTATAATATTCAATTCCTTGGATAAGCATTGACGCACAATTTCCTAAACCGGCTATTGCTATTCTAATCATCACTTTTAAAGGGAAGATGTAGATTAAATATATATTGTTGATGAAAGGGATTTATCTGAGCAGTGAGGAAGTGGAGCGACACTGAGGTGATTATATGTTAAAGAGAATGAAAGCCATAATATATGGAAGAGTTCAAGGTGTAGGATTTAGGAGATTTGTTCAAATAAATGCGATGAGATTGGGAATAAAGGGATATGCAAAAAATTTAGATGACGGAACAGTAGAAGTTATTGCAGAAGGATACGAGGAGGCTTTAGATAAACTTCTTGATTATTTGAGACAAGGTCCTCCGTTATCTAAAGTTGAAAAGGTGGATTATGAAATAGAAGAGTATAAAGGAGAATTTGATTCTTTCGAAACATATTAGCTTATATACTACAGCTTAACATTTTATTTTGGTGTTCTTGTTGAGCCAATGGCAATAGAGAGGGAAGAAATTCTTCCCAAATACTGGTATAATATAATACCAGATCTTCCTAAACCACTTCCACCTCCAAGAGATCCTCCAGAAGCTGAATTTTCCAGGATAGATTTGTTAAGGAAAATAATGCCAAAGGAAGTTCTAAGACAACAGTTTACCGTAGAGAGGTTTATAAAAATTCCAGAAGAAGTAAGGGAAGCTTATCTAAATATAGGTAGACCTACTCCGTTAATGAGGGCAAAAAGGCTCGAAGAAATGCTAAACACTCCTGCAAAAATATACTTTAAATTTGAAGGAGCTACTCCAACTGGTTCGCATAAGATAAATACTGCATTACCTCAGGCATATTTCGCTAGGGCAGAAGGAGTAAATCATGTGGTTACAGAGACCGGTGCAGGGCAATGGGGTACCGCAGTGGCTTTAGCTGCAAGGATGTACAATATGGAATCTACAATTTTCATGGTAAAGGTAAGTTATGAGCAAAAACCTCAAAGAAGGACTGTTATGGAACTATATGGAGGAAAAGTTTACGCTAGTCCCACTAATTTGACGGAATATGGTAAGAAAGTTTTAGCTGAGAATCCATCTCATCCAGGGTCTTTAGGAGTTGCAATGAGTGAGGCAATAGAATATGCCCTGGCTAATAATTACAGATACTTAGTAGGTAGTGTATTAGACGTTGCAATACTTCATCAAAGCGTTATAGGTCAAGAAGCAATGAAACAAATGGATATTCTAGGAGATGAACCTGACATCCTAATAGGTTGCGTTGGCGGAGGAAGCAATTTTGGAGGTTTTGCATTTCCTTTCTTAGGAGCTAAAAGAGGAGAGAAGTTCATTGCAGTAGGATCTTATGAAATACCTAAATTTAGCCAAGGAGATTACATGTATGACTTCCCAGACAGTGCAGGATTATTGCCAATGGTAAAGATGATAACTTTAGGTAAGGACTATGTTCCACCACCAATATATGCAGGAGGACTTAGATATCACGGTGCAGCACCCTCATTAAGCCTACTTATAAGACAAGGAATGATAGAGTGGAGAGAATATAGCGAACCAGAAATATTTGAGGCTGCGAAATTATTTGCGGAAGCTCAAGGCATAGTTCCTGCGCCAGAATCTGCCCACGCAATAAAGGCTGTAATAGATGAAGCACTAAAAGCTAAGAAGAACAACGAGAAAAAGGTTATAGTATTCAATTTAAGCGGTCATGGATTACTGGATTTACCAAACTATGAGTTAATGATGAAAAGGTTATCAAAATGAGCAGAATATTAGTTTCTTATGCTACCTTAGGTTATCCTAAGGAAAGGGAGTACTTAGAATTTATTGACGGTTGTATTAGGGAAGGCTCGGATATTTTAGAGATAGGCGTTCCACCAAAGTATGCTAAATACGATGGTCCTGTTATAAGGAGAAGTTATAAGCAAGTGTCAACTTGGCTAAAAGATATCTGGCCTTTACTAAAGGAAACTAGGAACAGAGTAAAAATTCCTATAATTATTTTAACATATCTTGAAGACTGGTTACCTATACTTGATGATTTCCTATCTAATTTGTCAAAAATAGGAATAGATGGAATACTCTTTCCAGATTTACTAATAGATTACGTAGACGAATACGAGAAGTACGTTAAGATAATTAGAGATCATGGCTTAAAGGCAGTAATTTTCACTGCTCCTTCAGTTCCGGATCCTATGATCCAAAAAGTCTCTAAGATCTCTGATATTTTCTTATACTATGGAGTAAGGCCTACTACAGGAGTCCCAATTCCAGTCAGTGTTGATTCTTTAATTACAAGAATAAGGATTTTAGTAAATAATAAGCTAGTAGTTGGATTTGGATTATCTGACGTAGAAGATATGAGGAAAGCGCTGAGAGCAGGAGCAGACGGCATAGCCATAGGTACTGCGTACATTGAAGCTATAGAAAAAGGTGGAGTACAAGATGCAATAAATTTGGTAAAATACTTTAGAGGTGTTCTAAATGAGTTTTAAGGAGATCTTGGAAAAAATAACAGATAAACAAGACCTTAACGTGGAAGAGGCAGAGTTTATTGCCAACTCAATAATGAAGGGCGAGATACCGGAGCTAGTCTCATCTGCAGTACTTTCTTCACTTAAAACTAAGGGTGAGTCACCAGAGGAGATAATAGGTTTTGCAAAATCCATGAGAGCTAATGCGATAAAAGTAGATTTAGGAGATGTAGTCGACACTGCGGGTACTGGAGGAGACGGATTAGGAACTATAAACGTAAGTACTGCAACTGCAATTCTCTTAAGTCAAGTTTGCAAGGTAGCAAAGCACGGTAATAGAGCAGCAAGTAGCAAAAGCGGTAGTGCAGACTTTTTAGAGACTTTAGGTTACAATATAAATGTAACTCCAGATAAGGCAAAAGAATTAATTTCTAAGGATAATTTCGTATTCCTGTTTGCTCAGCTTTATCATCCTGCTATGAAGAACGTAGCAAATGTAAGGAAGACCCTAGGGATAAGGACTATATTTAATTTCCTAGGTCCTTTAACCAACCCCGCTATGGCGAGAAAGCAGGTAATGGGAATTTTCTCAAAGAAGTTTATGGATAAGATAGCAGATTCTGCAATTTCTCTTTCTTATGATAAACTTCTGATAATTCACGGTGAGCCTGGAATGGATGAGGTAAGCCCTTTAGGAGTTACGATAATATATGAAATTAAAGGTAACAATATTGATAAATACGAATTTAACTTTACAGATATTATAAAATATAGACCAAAGATATCAGAATTATTGGCTAATGATAGTAAAGAGTCGGTAATTAAGGTATTGAGAGCGTTTGCGGGAAAAGATAAGGCGGTAGAGGAGTTTATAAAAGTGAATTCCGCAGTAGCCTTATATTCCTGCGGTATTGTGAAAGACTTTAAAGATGGATACGAGTATTCTTCGCAGATAATTTCTACATCACTGAATAAACTGTTAGATATAATTTCACATAACGGTAACGTAAATGCACTCAAGAATTTTATGGCGATGGCCGATGTCAATTAAATTAAAGATATGCGGAATAGCCACACTTCAAGATGTTTTAGATATCTCAAGGATGAATGTAGATTACATCGGAATAGTAACAGATCCTATAAGCAAGAGGTATGCAAAAGATGATTTTGTTGATGTTGTCAAAAAGTTTTCATGCAAGCCAACAGTGTCAGTCAAGGTAAATGGAAAAATCCCTGAATTAATAGAAAAGACAAAGCATGCCGACTTATTACAGATACATAGGGTTTTGAACAATTCTGAGCTAGAGGAGTTAAGATCTTATGATAAGAGAGTTATATTATATGTTCCAGCAAGCGAGAAATATATGGATTATCTAAAAAATGCTATCGATTATTCAGATATGATATTGCTAGATTCTCTTAAGAAGGGAATTAGCATAGACCTAAGTTTCGTTAAGAAAGCAATAAAGGAATACAGCGTAGGTGTTGGAGGTGGGATAAATATAAATAATATTGACAATATAATAGAAATTAATCCAAAATGGATAGATATTTCGAGTGGAGTTGAAAAATATCCTGGAAAGAAAGATATGATAAAAGTAATAGAAATTGTGAAGCGTGTTAAAGCATGAATGTATATCCCATAACTTCCTTTGCTCAACCTTATGAAGTTTTTAAATGCATAAGGGCTAACGAAGACTTTGCTGCACTTTTAGAGAGTGTTAGTGGTCCTCAAAACAAGGCGAGATACAGTATAATAGCTTGGGGTAAGAAGGATTATCTATACTCAGATTCTTCAGAAGATATTGCAGACAAGCTTTATTCGATTTCAACTTATGGGGGTCTCTCAATTCCAGAATTTAACGCGTATATAGGTTATGTATCTTATGATGCAGTGAGGAAATGGGAGAGTGTGAAGGATATTAAGCCATTAGCAGAACCGTGGCCTACTGGTGAATTCTTTTTGCCAGAGGATATTATAATATATGATCATAATAGTGCAAAAGTTTACGTTAATGGTGACATAAGTGGGATTTCTAGCTGTGGGGAGATAGGTACTGTAAAATTTTCTGATTACGATAAATCTATGAATAAGAACGACTTTGAAGATTCTGTTAATGAAATTCTAGAATATATTAGGAATGGTTACGCGTTCCAAGTAGTCCTTTCTAGGTTTTATAGATTCACGTTTAGCGGCGACTTAATGAGGTTTTACTATAATCTTAGGAAAATTAATCCGTCACCTTACATGTTTTATCTTAAATTCAAGGATAGGGAACTTATAGGTTCTAGCCCAGAACTACTATTTTCAGTCCAAAACGGTGTTATAGAGTCTTATCCTATAGCTGGCACTAGACCTAGAGGGAATACACCAGAAGAAGACTTTGAATTAGAACAAGAGCTTCTCTCTTCTGAAAAAGAAAGGGCAGAGCATTTAATGCTAGTAGATTTAGCTAGGAACGATATAGGAAGAGTATGTTATCCAGGTACGGTAAAGGTTCCAGACTTTATGTATATAGAAAAGTACAGTTATGTTCAACACATTGTAAGCAGGGTGATAGGTACTTTAAAAAAAGGATTTACGCCAGTTGATGTATTAAAATCAACGTTTCCTGCGGGCACTGTAAGCGGCGCCCCAAAGCCTATGGCTATGAATATTATTGAAAACTTAGAGCCCTTTAAGAGAGGTCCTTACGCTGGAGCTGCAGGTTTTATATCTAAGGATTCCGCAGAGTTTGCTATTTCTATTAGGTCGGCTTTCGTTAACAAGGACTTATTTAGAATACAAGCAGGAGCAGGTATAGTATATGATTCCATTCCTGAAATGGAATATTTTGAGACTGAACATAAAATGAGGGCATTAAAAGTTGCAATGGGTGTTTAAAAATGGATTTAACTCTAATAATTGATAACTATGACAGTTTCGTTTATAATATTGCTCAAGCAGTAGGCGAGCTAGGAAGTTATCCTATAGTTGTAAGGAACGATGAAATAACTGTTAAAGGAATAGAAAGGATAAATCCAGATAGGATAATAATATCCCCTGGTCCTGGATCTCCTGATAAGAAAGAGGATATAGGAATAGTAATAGATGTTATAAAACAGCTTGGTAAAAGAATTCCTGTATTAGGAATATGCCTAGGCCATCAAGCTATAGGTTATGCGTTTGACGCTAAGATAAGGAAAGCAAAAGTGGTTTTCCACGGTAAATTAAGTGCTATACTTCAAAACTCTTCTGCAACAATTTATGATGGACTACCAAAGGAATTTAGGGCTACTAGATATCATAGCCTTGTAATCGATGATGTAAAACCCCCATTAATTATTGATGCATATTCTAAGGAAGATAATGAGATAATGGGAGTTCATCATGCAGAATATAAAATATTTGGAGTTCAATTTCATCCTGAAAGTATAGGTACACAAGTAGGGCAAAAGATATTTTATAATTTCCTAAATAGGGTATGATAATGGTTAGATTTCTAACAGGTTGGTTAAGGGACGTAGTTAATAATGCTTATAAAAGGCCTTATGTTGAGAAAGTTAGAGATAGACCTATTTTTCCATTAATTAATGCAATAAGGAAAGCTAAGGAAGAAAATATGAATCCTATTATAGCGGAATATAAAAGGGCTTCTCCTTCTGGATTTTCGGCTGATAGGAATCCTATAGAATATGTAAAGGAGATGGAGAGTTCTGGAGCAGTAGGAATTAGTGTATTAACTGAGGATAAATTTTTTTCTGGATCATATGATTATTTATTCACAATATCTCACGCTGTAAAAATTCCGATTTTAATGAAAGATTTTATAGTTACTGAAAAGCAGATAGATAATGCTTATAATTTAGGAGCAGATAGTATTTTACTTATAGTTAGAATTTTAACTGAGAGAGAACTGGAAAGTTTAATATTATACGCAAGGTCTTACAAGCTAGAGCCCTTAGTTGAGATTTTTGATGAAAGTGAACTAGATATAGCGTTAAACGCTGGAGCAAAAATTATTGGAGTTAATTCTAGGGATTTATTTACTTTCAATATTGATCAAGAGAGAGTTAAGAGAGTTTTACAGAAGATTCCAGCAAGCATTGTAAAAGTAGCAGAGAGCGGAATAAACTCCAGAGAACAGATAGACGACTTAAAAAAATACGGTGCTGATGCTTTTCTAATAGGAAGTTTCTTAATGAAAGAACCGAGTAAAATTAAAGAGCTAATCTAAACTAATATTCACAATGAGTTTTTCGCAAGCTATAGGTAATTTGACCGGAGAGTCTACTTTACTTTATCAAGATATAGCTAGAAGAGTTGAGAAGGAAAAAGGAATAAAAACTATTAACTTTGGAATAGGTCAACCTGATGTGGTAACTTTTAAGAGAATAAGGGATGAAGCAAAGAAAGCATTAGATGATGGTTATACAGCTTATACTCCAGCAAAAGGAGTAGACGAATTAAGGCAAAGAATTGCCGACTTCCTATCGCTAAAATATGGAGATAGAGTTAAGAAAGAAGAAATAATTATAACGCCAGGAGCTAAAACAGCTCTCTTCCTTTCATTTCTGCTCTATATAAATCCGGGAGATGAGGTAGTACTCTTTGATCCAGCATTTTATTCCTATGCTGAAGTAGTAAAATTACTTGGCGGTAAACCGGTTTATGTTAATATTAATTTTGATAAGGAAAAAGGATTTTATATAGATATTAATGATTTAACTTCTAAAATTACACAAAAGACAAAAATGATAGTATTAAATAATCCTCATAATCCTACTGGAATGGTTTTTGAGCCTAAACAGATAATGGAAATACAAGAAATTGCTAAAGAAAAGAAAATAGTGCTATTGTCAGATGAAATTTATGATTATTTTATCTATGAAGGAGAAATGAGGAGTGTTCTGCAAGACTCGGATTGGAGAGACTATGTTATTTATATTAACGGCTTTAGTAAAACTTTTTCAATGACAGGATGGCGTTTGGGTTATGTTGCGGCAAGGAAAGAGATAATAGATAAAATGGGGATTCTAGCTGCAAATATCTATACATGTCCTACCAGTTTTGCTCAAAAAGGAGCTTTAGCAGCATTTGACTCTTTTAATGAAGTAACCGAAATGATAAAACTATTCAAGAGAAGGAGAGATATTATGTTTTCAGAGCTTTCTAAAATAAATGGTATAGAAGTTTATAGGTCTCCTGGAGCATTTTATATGTTTCCTAATATGAAAAGAGTGGTAGAAAAAGTAGGGAATTCTAAAGAGTTAGCTATAAAATTGATAGAAGAAGCAGGTGTAATAACTATTCCAGGCGAAGTTTTTCCACTGAATGTTGGTAAAGACTTTCTACGGTTTAGCTTTGCAATAGACGAGGATAAAATTAAAGAAGGTGTTAGAAGGATTAAAGATGTAATAGAAAAAATAGTTGATGAGAAGAGCTAGAGCGATCAGTGAGCTAAACTCCCATGGACTGATTATACTTTTTCTATTATTACATCTTCTTTGTCCGATGGGATGTATTCTACTGTATTAATCTTTAGTGTTATTTTTACGTCATTCTCCACTCTCTTTATACTTTCTATCATATCGTTATTTGCATAAAGCTTTACATTTACTGGAGTTACTATAGACATTTTATTTTTAATTTTTGAAGTTCTTACCATTGAATTAAACTTCTTTACATAATCTCCTATTTTTTCTGCTCCATCATCCTCCTCTATATCCTCAATGTTAGGTAATTCTTCTAATAAGACGCTTATCTTATCTCCAAATAACCTTGAGTATATTTCTTCTGTTATATGTGGTACTATTGGGTGGAGGAGTATTATTATATCCTTCATTATTCTCCTTAAAGTGTACAGCGCAGATTGATCCTCGTTAAATAATCTATACTTAATAAGTTCCAAGTACTCATCTGCTACAGTTTCCCAGAAGTAATTGTAAAATTCATCAATTATTACATAAAAGTCATAAGAATTGTATGCATCAATTACTTTTTTAACAAATTTCTTATGCTTTATTAATATCCATTTATCTAAAATGTGAAGTTCTCTAGGTTTACTGATATCTTTCTCGTGAATAAATGGATAAGAAAGCCTACTGGCATTCCATAATTTTTGTAATAAGAGCTTCTTACCTCTTACGTTATCCCACTTAAATGGAAAGTCCTCTCCTATTGAAGCATCTAATAAAGTCATTCTTATCGCGTCTGCACCAAACTCATTTACTCTCTCTAAAGGGGATACGACGTTGCCTTTACTTTTGCTCATTCTGCTTCCGTCTGGCCCTAGAACTTGGCCATTTACTAGAACTTGTTTGAATGGCACGTTTCCTGTAAGCATTAATGTCCTGAAGAAAGTGTAGAATAACCATGTTCTAATTATGTCAGTTCCTTGAAGCCTTAGTGATGCAGGAAACGCCTTAGCAAACCTCTCCTTATTAGTGTAGAATCCTGACAAGTACAATACAGTGACACTAGAATCTATCCAAACGTCCGCAACATCAGTTATGGGCTTTAGAGGTAATCCACAGTAAGGGCATTTATCATAAGGAGGTTTAGCCTTTGTTGGATCTACTGGCAAATCTTCTTCTCTGGCGGGAATTAAATGGTTGTTATCACAGTACCAGAAAGGTAACGGAGTTCCGTAAATCCTTTGCCTACTTATGTTCCAATCCCATTCTAAACTCTTTATCCATTCTTCTAAATAGTAAGACATTCTAGATGGCTTGAATTGCATTTTTTTATATTCTTCTAGTAATTTATCCTTAAATTTCAGTACATCTATATAAATTTGTTTTTTAGTTAAAAATTCTATAGGAGATAAACAATCACTTCTCTCAGTGTGAGATAACACGTTATGTTTAATTTTTTCTATTTTTCTTACGTATCCTTTTTCCTTTAATATTTCAATCATTTTTTGTTTAGCTTGTGCTACTGTAAGTCCATCAATAATTCCGGTCCCTTTTATTCTTCCCCTATTATCTATAATTTCGGTGGAAGGTAAGTTATACTTAAGCTTCCATTTTATATCTTGTGGATCTCCGTAAGTACTAACCATTACTGCCCCAGTGCCGAAGTCCTTCTCTACTGCCTCATCAGCTATAATTTTAATTTCTTTATTAAAAACCGGAACTATTGCTGTTTTTCCTATAAGATTCTTGTACCTTTCATCTGTAGGGTTTACTACTACTGCTTGAGTAGCTGCAAGTAGTTCAGGTCTAGTAGTAGCTATTACTATTTCTCCTCCATCTTTTAGCGGGAAACCTATATACACTAGAACACCTTCTTTTTCTAGATAACCTACTTCGCTCTGCGCCACTGCAGTCTCGCATTTCGGGCACCAATATACGGGTCCTTCTTTAATTTTTACTATTCCCATTTTATGCATATCGAGTAAACTTTTCTGTATTGTTTTCCTATATTCTGATGAATATGTTTTATATTCAAAATCTTCCCAATCAGGTCTGTAACCCAGTCTCGTCATTGCGGTTTTCATTCTATTTATCATTTCGTTGGTCCATTCTATGCACTTTTGCAAGAATAATTCTCTATTTTCCTTAGGTACACCTAGCTTATACTGGACTTTTAATTCCGTAGGTAAACCTTGAGTATCCCATCCTTGTGGGATTAGAACGTTATACCCTTGAATTCTCTTAAACCTGGCAATAGTGTCAGCGATAGTTACCCAATATGCGTGTCCCATGTGAAGTTCTCCACTAGTAAATGGTGGAGGTGTATCTATGTAAAAAATGGGTTTATTACTGTTATCATCAAAACGAAATACTTTTTCCCAATATTCTTTACTTAACCAAAGATTTTCCCATTTAGATTCAATTTCTGCGGGGTTGTAATGCTTTGGCCATTCTTCCATTTTCTTTGTAACATATTCTTGGTTCAACAATAACTTACCACCTTATAAAACTTACAAATGAGTTACTTACAAAGCATATTTTATACTTTTCTTACATTCTAATTTTATGGAAAGTATTGCCATTATAGGTGGAGGAGTAAGCGGTTCTTATTTAGCCTATATGCTTTCTAATTCTGGTTATAATGTTACACTATTTGATATTAAAGAAAAGTACTTTAAACCATGCGGAGACGTAGTTCCAAACGTCTATAAGCCTAAATTTGAATGGGAAATAAAATATTATATTAAAAATTTTGCATTTTATCTAGATGGGGAAAGGATATATGATGTTAACTATAGGAATCCAAAATGGATTGTAATAGACAAGGCAGGATGGATAAATTCTATGAGGGAAAGAGTGAACCAAGTGATAACTACAACTCTTGATAAATCTAAATTCGATCTTGTCATAGACGCTAAAGGGCCGTATGATATGGATAGACAAGTGGTCTACACTACTAGAGCATTAATTGAAACAAGCGAGTTTAACGATGAAGCGATACTAGAATTTAATACGAAGTTTACTGGATTTTTCTGGATATTTCCAGACGAGGAAGGAGTTCTAAACGTCGGTGCAGGATTTATAGAAAATAAAAATTCGAAAGAACTCCTATTAAATTACATGCAGAGTAAGTTTAAGGAATATAAAGTCCTGGATATTAGAGGAGCTCCGATATCGATAGGCGGTATTAAAAATAAGTCCTTAAAAATTGGTGAGGCTAGAGGCTTAGTTTTTCCTATGAGTGGAGAAGGTATAAGGCCTTCTGCAATTTCAGCCGAAATCGCATACGAGGCAGTAACAAAAGGGAAGAATCTTAATGAGTATTTGTCCACTAATTTAAATAAAATTGAGCGGAGAATTGAGATACAAAGGAAATTCTTAGATTTGTATATGAAGTCTAACATTAATGCTAGAAAGTTCCTGCTTAGGACGTTCCTTAAAAATGATGTATTAATAGATGCTTTCCTTGAGGATAAATTAGATTTTGAAGGGATTATAGAATCAGCTAGGGGTATAAGATATGGTTCAATTATACGTTGAAAATTCAAAAAGTAGATCTGGAAAGCATGCAATAAGGACTTTACTATATAAAGTAGTTAATGGTAAACTTATTGAAGTAAAAGACGAAGGAAATAAAGTTCAATCAATTTATAAAGTAGGTGAAGCTAAAATTATTGATATTCACGATCCTGGAACTTACATTTACGTTAGATTAGTTAAAAATATTTACAATAGAATTTTAGGAGAAGTACTTGTTATAGATGATGGCTATATTTCATTGAAACTAAAGTATAGGAAATTAAAAATAAAGAGAATCGAGGGAGATACAAAATATTATGATAATGTAAAGGTATTATTTGAAACACTAAAGATTCCTATAAAGAGAGCAAACTTGAAGTGATGAGTATTGTTTAGCATAAAGCTTCTTGTTTTGGAGGATCCAATAAGGTTAAGAGACACATTTTATAGCATGGAGGAAATTTTAACTAACATTTGCAAACCAATAAGGCTGGGAGCATCGTATATTTGCTCAATTTCAAAGAGTACGCTAGTTAGCATTTACCTTAGTGGTAATTTCAAAAATTTTCAACTTATAATAGAAGTAGAAAGTGAAGACGCTGAAGAACTTACATTAACTTTGAATAATATTGTTAATGAGCTAAAGACTAAAGGAGTTCATGTAACTTTATTCAATACTTCCACGACTTCACTGTAAACTTCCTTTATCTTGTTTTCACTGTATTCGTTAATATTACCTTCGAGCTTAGCAATTGTATAACAAACAAACAGCTCATTATTAATTTTACATATTCCTTTTTTAAGTATATTTCCATACTTAAAGGGAATATTTACGTCAAAGAACTGTACCTTGTTATCAAGTAATGTACCAGAATATTTATTGAGTTTTATTCGAATATCTATAATTATAAATAACGAAGAATCGTCCTCAAGGAGAGTTACTTGATTTCCATCAAAAAAATACTTTATCATATTACGGGAACCAGCTCGCTACCGCAGTATGGGCATTTTCCCTTTAATCTTCTCTTATCTGCTTCGCAGAAGTATGCCTTATATTTCTTCTCGCATTTTGGACATTTATAAACTACGTCTACACCAATAGTAAGCTTTCTATTGCATATTCTGCAATATACTTGAAACCATCCTAAATGGCCATATGCATTACTGCCCTTTATTCTTACACTCATGATCTCTCCTTAACATCTACTTAGTATTGTATATATAATTTTCTGCAGAGGTTTTACCATCATGTTCAGACTAGGATTTAATATTTTGGATGATAAAATATAGCCAGATATGAAAGCTATAGTGGAGTATTATAAGCCAGAGATTATTAATGTTAACAATTTCCCTCTGGTGAGTATTAAAAAATATAAAGAAGAGGAAACGGATCACCTAGATGATCCAGAGTCTAAAATTATAGAAGGTGAAGTAGTTATTATTAAAATTAAAGGAAGCGAAATTATTAATTCCAATGTTGATTGTAAATATAAATTTCCTCTTCCTACTAAAATATTCAAAATAGGTGTACCTAAAGAATTTAATAATGAATACGCAAAAATTGATTATATAAATACAGCTATGGATTCCTTCGTTATAGGCCTAAATTTTGATATTAAGGATTATCCTTTTATAATTTTGGATACTAGTGACGGAACTAAGATTATTTCGTCTTCTGACATTACTGAAGTTAAACCTACGATAGTTAAGAATAAGAAGAAAAAGAAGAGTAAGAAATCAAAGAAGAAAAAGAATGCTAAGAAGTCTAGTAAGAAACGCAAAGTTAAGAGCAAGAGTGCTAGAAAGGGCTGAGGAATTTAAGCTTAATAATAAATCTGGAGAAAATGTTTGGTTTAGAGAGTTAGTGCTTTGCATTTTAACTTCTAACTCTTCTTTCATTGGTGCATATGTAGCACTGAATAATTTATACGACAAATTGTTTACTATAGATAAGGAAAAAGATATATCTAAAATTCTTAAGAGTTCTGGATATAGATTCTATAATTTGAAGGCAAAATATTTACTCAATGCAAGGAAATATTATGGTAACCTGAAAAAATGGATTTATCCTATAGCAAATAAAGACGAATATGAAGCTAGAGATGAACTCCTTCAGATTGAAGGAATAGGGATGAAAGAAGCAAGTCATTTCCTGAGAAACGTTGGATATTTCAATTTAGCAATATTAGATAGGCATATACTAAAATTTCTATCTTATTATTTTCCTTACAATAAAAGATCTTTATCAAAAAATGATTACATTTATATAGAGTCAGTTTTGAGAAGTGTATCTATTTCTTTAAATTTACCACCAGGTTTGCTTGATTTGTTTATATGGTATAAGGAGACTAATAAGTTAGTAAAATAAATAAAAGTATATAAACCAGAGATTTGTCATATATATGAGTTAAAAATGGTAACCTTAGTAAGCTTCAAAATTGATCAAGAAAGCTTAATTTTCTCTTCTTATATTACTTCTTCTTATGTTTTTTCATCATCATGGTAAAAATAAATTCTAGTTGTGGTGATATAAATGGAGCAAACTACTATACAATCTAATTCTCTCAATAAAGAAAATCTAAATATCTTAATAACCGACCCAGTAGCTGACGTAATGTTAAACACGCTAAAAGAAAAGGGATTCCATGTAGACTATCAACCAGAGATTTCTAAAGAAGAGTTACTAAAGATAATAGAGAATTATGATATAATAGTAGTAAGAAGTAGAACAAAAGTAACTAGAGATGTTATAGAAAGAGGAAAAAGGCTCAAAATAATTGCTAGAGCAGGAATAGGATTAGATAACATTGATACTGATGCCGCTCAAGAAAGAGAAATAAAGATAGTTTATGCTCCTGGTGCATCTACAGATTCTGCAGTAGAATTAACAATAGGACTTATGGTAGCAGGAGCTAGGAAAATGTACACGTCGATGACATTAGCTAAGAGTGGTATATTCAAGAAAATAGAAGGCTTAGAGCTTGCAGGAAAAACAATAGGAATAATAGGATTCGGAAGGATAGGCACTAAACTTGGAATAATTGCAAAGGCAATGGGAATGAAAGTATTAGCTTATGATGTAGTAGACATAAAGGATAGGGCAGTACAATTAGGAATAACTCCAGTAACGTTAGAGGAATTGTTAAAACAATCTGACGTTATTTCTTTACATGTAACTGTAAGTAAGAACGCTAAGCCAATCTTAGATGAGAAGGCATTCGAAATGATGAAGGATAATGTAATTATAGTAAATACTAGCAGAGCAGCAGCTATTGATGGGCAAGTCTTGCTAAAGTACATAAATAACGGTAAAGTTTATGCATATGCGGCAGATGTCTTATGGCATGAGCAGCCTAAAGAAGAGTGGGAATTCGAGCTGTTGAAGCATGAGAGAGTTACAATAACTACTCATATTGGTGCGCAAACAAAAGAGGCACAATATAGAGTAGCAGTAACCACTACCGAGAACTTACTTGATGCTATAAAGGAACTAGGTGTTAAGATTTGATTTTAATACCTGGTCCAGTTAATGTACCTCAAAGCGTTTCTTTTGCAACGACCAGAGTTGTTAATCATAGATCCGATGAATTTAGAGAAGTAGTGAAGTCATTAGAAGAGAAAATGAGAAATCATTTTAACTCTAACAGGGTTGCATTGCTTACTGGTTCTGGTACGTTAGCTGTAGAATCAATGGTTTTCTCACTCCTAAAGAGAGGAGAAAAAGTAATAGTGTTCACTTACGGAGAGTTCAGTAATAGATTATTGGATTCCATAAATAGGAGAGGCTGTATAGCAAAGGTTTACTCGAAGCCTGCAGGAGAAGGATTTTCTTTAGAAGAAGTAAAAGTAGCCTTAGAGGAAAATAAAGATGCAGATGCTGTAGCTTTAGTTCATAATGAAACAAGTACTGGGATAGCGTTTAGAAATCTAGGGGAAGTAAGTAAGGCAGTTAAAGGTTCTGGTAAGAAGTTTTTAGTTGATTCAGTTTCTGGATTCGCTGCGTACGAAATTGATGTTAATAATTGGCGTGTTGATGCAGTAGCTACTGGTAGTCAAAAAGCATTAGCCTCAGTACCGGGAATGGGGTTCGTAGCATTATCAGAGGAAGGAATAAATGACCTTCATGATGACGATCTTCCAAATTATCTTAATTTAAAATTGGCGTTAAAATTCCAAGATAAGTATGAAACTCCGTTTACACCTTCAACAGGGGCATTCTTTGCCTCATTAAGGGCAGCAGAGCTTTTAGAGATGGAAGGGCTTAAAAATAGGATAAGGAGACATGAAGCTTGTAGCAGTTATTTAAGATCTGTACTATCTAAGATCAATTTCTCGCTGTTCGGTAACGAGAGTAATTTCTCTAATACTGTAGTAGCGGGAGTTGCTCCTATTCCTTCCAAGTCTCTTAGGGACGAGTTGAAAAAACGTGGAATAGAAATAAGCGGTGGTATGGGAGAATTAAAGGATAAGATAATTAGGATAGGAATACTTGGAGTAGTAGACGATAGAGCAATATCCAGATTGCTTATAGCGCTTTCTGATGTGTTAAAGCAAGATATTGAAGTTAAACCGCCAGAAGATTGTAAACTTCCTGACTTCTTGATGCAAGAAGTTATATGGTAAGGTAAATTTATTTTCCTAGATTATTATCTTCTTAAGATGTCTGAATTAGATATTGTTAACAGGTTGAACGATGCTTATATCGAATCGTGGAAGAAGAGATTAACTATTTATGAAATTGCAAGAATAATTAGTGCCAGGGCTTTACAGCTTGCAATGGGGGCAGTACCTTTAATAGATATATCTGAATTTAAGCTCGAGCAATTAAATTCAATATCTATTGCAGAGGAAGAATTAAAGAGGGGAGTTTTACCTGTAACTATTAGAAGGAGGTTCCCTAATGGTAAAGTAGAGTTAATATCAGTAAAGGAAGTTTTAGGGGGTTAATTATATCCTGTAATCCAAGGAATTATACATTAATTATAGCTGAAAAACCTAAAGCGGCTAGGAAGATAGTAGATGCTTTTTCTTCAAAATTCATAACTTGTAAATCTAATTCCGCATTATATTGGATAATTCCTTCAAAAAATTTGATAATAGCGTCAGCTGTAGGTCATTTATTTAATTTAACTGGTCCTTCAGGATTTCCTGTATATGATGTTGAATGGAAACCATTATGGGAGATTGATAAGAAATCTTACTACACTAGAAAGTATTTGCTTCTACTCCAGAAACTATGCAAGTATGCTAAAGAATACATAAATGCTTGTGACTATGATATAGAAGGTTCAGTAATTGGATATATGATAATAAAAAATTTTGGAGATTTAAGGAAAGCTAAAAGAATGAAATTTTCTTCACTAACTAAAGAGGAGTTGATCAAATCCTTCAATAATTTACAGCCATTAGATTATAATATGGTGAATGCGGGGGTAGCCAGGCATGTTGTTGATTGGCTTTGGGGAATAAATGTTAGTAGAGCTTTAATGCGTGCAGTAAAAGACGTTTCAAAGAAGAGCGTGATATTGAGTGCTGGAAGAGTACAGAGTCCAACGTTAATAGAAGTTGTTAAAAGACATATCGATAGGGAAACCTTTGTTCCTTTACCTTATTTCAAAGTAGAACTGAAAATTAAGCTAGGAAATTTAGTAACTACAGTATTTTTAGACCAAGAGTTTTATAATATAGCAGACGCTAGATCGGTAATAGTAAAAATAAAGAAAGATAAATTAATAATTGATAGAAATATTTTAAGTAAGGATAAAATTATTAGACCACCTCCTTTCAATTTAGGAGACTTACAATTAGAAGCAGGAAGGTTATTCAGATTATCACCTTATAGAACTGAAAGGATAGGAGAAGAGCTCTATCTAGACGGAGTAATAAGTTATCCTAGAACTAACAGTCAAAGGATACCAGCAACAGTAAATATTAATGAGATTGTATCGGGATTATCTCAAAGATTTGAGAAATTAATAAATGAATTGAAATTCATGACTAACGGAAAGTTTATGGTCAGACAAGGTAGTAAAGATGATCCAGCTCATCCAGCTATTTACCCTACTGGAGCTGTTCCTAAAAAACTTGGCAAGCAGGAAAGTGAAGTTTACGAACTTATTGTGAGAAGATTCTTAGCGTCAATATCTAGAGATGCGGAAGTTACTAAGCAAAGGATTATTTTAAAATTTGAGAAAGAGAGATTCAACTTACAGTTAAGTTTTCAAAAAATAACTTATGAAGGATGGTTAAATATTTATCCTTACCATAAATTTGAAAATGAGGATATTCTTAGCGTTAATGAAGGCAATGAAGTAGAAATAGTATCAATTAAGCCAAGGCTTTTATTGACTAAACCTTCTACAAAATTTACTAGGGTTTCTTTACTTAAATGGATGGAAGATGCAAAAATAGGTACTGAGGCTACTAGAGGGAAAATTATAGAGACTTTATTTCAAAGAAAATATGTTGGTACGCAGAGAAGCTATATCTACCCAACAAAGCTAGGTATGATTGTTTCAGAAGTTCTTGAAAAATACTTTAATGAATTGACTAACGTTAAAATGACTGCAGATATGGAAGATAAGTTAAATGAAATCGTTTACGGTGAGGCTAATAAAGATGAAGTAATTGAAGAAGTTAAAAATAAAATTTCCAAATATTTTGAAAAATATAATAGAGAAATTATAGGAATAGAATTAGCAAAAGGATTGAATTTAGTTAGTTATAAGAAATGTAAACTATGTGATTTTGAATCAGAAAATAATGGGTTATGTAAGTATCATTTAACAGCTAAGGAAAAATTAGATGAAGCAATAAAAACCTGGAGTGATAGAACAGAGTTTGATACACAGACTATTCTAAAGTATATCAAGGGAAGTAAATCCACAGGAAAATTAATAAGCGATATATTATCTATTTAACTTAATGATGTTAGACATGCCAACTGAACGATGAAGTGCACTTGGGGTAACTGATTTATAACGCCTTAAACTTTTCAGTCCAAGCTTCATATGCTTTAAGGAGTTCTTGATTAACGCTAGGCTTCCTTATTTTTAAGACTTCTTTAAAGTCTTCCGTAGTTATCTCTCTAGGTTCTGACAAGTTCTTCTCAAACATTTCTTTCACTACCCTCATGTGAGCTGACTGAATTATATCCCTTATATCGCTTGCAGAATAACCTTCAGTGATGTTGGCTAATTCTTGGAGATTAACATTACTTAGCTTCACTTTTGATGTATAATTTTTGAACAATTCTAATCTCTGATTAAAATCTGGTAACGGTACATAAATTCTTTTTTGAAATCTCCTTAAGAACGGTTCATCAAGTCTCCAAGGTTTATTAGTAGCGCCTATAACATAAACCATGGAGTTTTCATTCTTGTCCATTATTCCGTCCATTTCCTTTAAGAACTGGTTTCTAACTCTAACTTCTCCGCCTACTTCAGAAGTATATGTTCCAAGTAATGCGTCAATTTCATCAACGAAGATTATAGCTGGTTTATTATCTTTCTTGGAATATTCTCTTGCAGTGTTGAATATTTTAGCAACATTCTTTTCAGCTTCTCCTAACCATTTTGACATGATAGATGCTGCATCAACATGAATAAAGTAAGAATCTATTTCATTTGCTACTGCTGCAGCAAGCATTGTTTTTCCATTGCCTGGAGGTCCATATAATAGGATCCCTCTAGGCCATCCTAACGGGAATAAGTCAGGTCTCCTTGAAGGATATATTATGGACTCTTTTAGTGCTTCTTTTACATCGTCTAAGCCAACAATATCTGAGAAGGAAACTTTAGGTTTTTCTTTCATAACTAATTCATCATCAGTTTTTTGCGTGTTATCTTCTTGAGGCGTATCAGGTAACATATTCTCAAGAGCGTTTACACGTTTCTTATATTCGTCAATCATTTGCTCGTAAGCTTGCCTTGTTGGAGAATTCGGATATAAAACTACTATTTGAGTTAAAACGTCTATTGCTTTCTTATAATAAGTTACTGCTTCATCTTTATTACCTTCTTTATCCGCTCTAACTGCAGTTATAGCGTATTTCCTTGCCATCTCCTCTAGCATTACTGGTGCGCTCATTTTCTCATGCCTCAATACTAATTAGTCCTTTGGTTGCCATTTCCTTAAGTAAACCCATTATTTCGTCTTTTTCTACTCCGTATTTTTTAACTACATATTCTATGTCTAAAAATCCTCCGTTATTATTAATATAGTTTAAAAGTTCCCTCTCATCTAGCTTTTTCCTTTCCTGTTGTAATTTTACTGGAGTTGTAGTTGGCGGATGAGGCAAATCTGGTAGCATTTCTTTTATCTTAATCTCTGCAGTTCTTTGTGCTTCTTCCATAATTTTCTTAGCTTGTTCATCTACCGTAGAAGGTAAAACTGTCTTATCGCTCAAAGCTCCAGTTTCTACTGCAATACTATTTACACTGCTTGTTATTGAATCTAAAGCCAAAGCAACCTCTGGTGCTATCCCCCTTATTTGATCCTTCAGTTCTCCCAAGATTTTCACTACAGGGAATAGGACTAAAGATACTCCCTGTAATTCTTGTACAGTATCTAACTTTAGCCTTACCTTCTCTATTGCTAAGAATGCTGTATAGATTATTTTAATCATTTTTCTAATGTCTGAAATTTCTTGAGCATAAATTGTGGCCCTTGCAGTATCACCCTCTATTTGTGCTCTAACAAGCTTTTCAAAAAGTTCCTTATCTCTTTCTTTTAACCTATGCATTCCTTCCTCTAACTTGCTTTGTTGATCCTTTAACTTAATTGATATTTCAGTTAATAGCTTGCCAAGCTGAGCTCTCTTTTTCTTATCACCATTAAAGCGTGAAAATATGGGTAACTTTTCTAGCATTCTATTTCACTGGCTTGGTCATAAAGTATTTATTACCTTTACTGGTATAGGCATTGGTATGTCCGACTTATTCTGGTCGCTCTTATTACCCTGATCTGAGGTATTACTTATTGGTGTTGGTGTTTTTAAGTCAAGCCCTTCCTTATCTAATAAGTCAAGCTTATCTAATGTCTTCCTTATATCATCCTTTTCCATACTATAACTGTCTTTAGCTTGTCTCAGAATTTCTATAGAATTTTTATATGAGTTCTCAGACATTTCTGCTGCTATATAGCTCATTTTCACTGATATCATTGCCTTATCAATTTGAGTTAATTGATCTTCTACATCGTTTAGTCTCTGTTTTAACTTATTCTTAACTTTCGTATAGTCGTCCCTTATTTTTACCATCTCTGTATCCAGTTTTCTTTTCATATCGTCATAAGTAGATTTTGGAATTTCTTGTTTAGTATATAATTCCTCTAATGCTCTTTGTCTTTTTCTGATTTTTTCCATATACGTTAATGTTCTTATTGCATCGGCTTTCCAATCAGGTAAAACTATAATACTATCTCCATCAATTTTTATCCTGGAAGGATCAATAGTATTAAAAGAATTCCCTTGGGAAACCTCTATTTCAGTTACAGTTCCATCAACCTCTGTGTAAACATGAACAATGTATCCGAAATCCCTACCATATGGGTCTTTTACTTTTTGTCCAATGTATTTCATTAATATCTCAGCTGATATCATGGTAATACTCCTCAAAGTTACATGTTGAGATAAAATATTTAAAAGAGTTAAGGCTCGTCAGAAGGTTTTTTTCATCACAGATAAGCGCTTTTAACCTTCATCATCAGGCGAGTAATATTATGGGTTGTGGTATAAATAAACTTTAAACATAAAATGAATAAATGATGGCATTAAGCGAACTTAGTAACATTACATCACAAATATTTGGGAAAATTAATGTAAATAGCGTACCAATTTCAGAAATCTTGATAATATCTGGAATAGTTATAGCAGCAATAATACTATTTGCAGCGTTCGTATATGGCATGTTTAAGTTGGCTAAGACGTTACCTTCAATGTCAGTTAAGAATTTTATGCTACTCATGATAATCATTGCTACAGTATTAATAACCGTAGGTATTCTTATACCATAAAGTTAGATAATATTTTTATTTTCATATTCTATTTCGTAATCATTTTCTATTTCTAGGACTCTATTATATTTAGCAGTTCTTTCTCCTCTAGCAGGAGCTCCAGTCTTTATAAAATCGCTATTTAACCCTACAGCTAAATCTGCAATGAAGTTATCTTCAGTCTCTCCGCTTCTATGGCTTATTACAGTTTTTATAGAATTTTCTCTTGCCATATCGAAGAACTCATAAGTTTCTGTTAATGTTCCAATTTGATTAGGCTTAACTATAACTCCTTTGGTTGACTTGTTTTCTATCCCCTTTTTGAGATATTTAACGTTAGTAGTGTATAAATCATCTCCCGATATAATAGTATTACTAAGTTTGGATTGTAAAACTGCAAAATGTTCAAAGTCATTTTCATTAAATGGATCTTCTAAGTATAAAATTGGGTATTTTCCTGCCAAATCTAGGTAATAATCTATCATTTCTTCCGCAGATTTCTTCGTTCCGTCTATTTCGTATATACCTTCTTTTTCATCATAGAAATCTGAAGATGCAGCATCCATTCCAAAGAAAAATTCCTTTTCGTATCCCGCTCTTTTTACGGCTTCTGCTACTAATTCTAATGCTTCCTCAGTCTTGTTGAGAGGAGGAGATACGCCGCCTTCATCTCCTAGTGCGGTGTAAATTTTGCCGAATTTCTCAGTTATTATATTTTTTAATTGTTTATAAACTTCCGTTGATGCAAATAGGGCTTCTCTGAAATTGTTAAATTTTAAAGGAATTATAATGAATTCTTGAATTTTTAGATTATTACCTGCATGGAGTCCTCCATTAAGTATATTTAAAAGCGGAACTGGAATTCTATGCTTTCTTCCTCCGCCTATATACTGGAAGATTTCAAGTCCCAATGCATTAGCTGCAGCTTTTGCCACAGCTATTGATGTTGCAATTATAGCGTTTGCACCTAATTTGGATTTATTTTCAGTTCCGTCAAGCTCTATTAACATTTTATCAATTTTGTCCTGCATTCTTACATCAAAACCTCTTAGCGCGTCATTTATAAAATAATTTACAGAATCTACTGCTGGTTTAACTCCACCCTTACTGTCTCTTAATTCTAGAGCTTCCCTACTACCTTTAGATGCTCCCGCGGGAGCATCACCGAAGGACTTTATTCCTCCTTCTGTTTCTACAAATACTCTTATGGTTCTATTTCCTCTTGAATCAAGTATTTCTATTCCTTTTATTTTTTTAATAGTGAACTTGTCAGACAATTTAAATTACCTCTATAGAGTTTACTATTCAAGGATATAATGTTCATCGTTCCTTTGGTATTCTTGATTTATGGAATTCTTTCACCAATTTATTTTACAATACTTAAAGGTAAGCTAAGTAATGAGAAGGCGTTTTTATTAGCTTGGACTTTATCGCCTTTTATTATATCTTATATTTATGACTGTATTTTCATTTTCTATTATATCTTAATAATATCTAACCTTATTTTTATATATATAATATTGAATAATAGATTAAGAAGATATTTATGGAATGGAGCTCTGTTTTTAGTGCTAGCTTTTTTGATAGAGTTTATTTATAAGATTTTTTAAGTCCTGCATAGTGATAGATGATATATGCCAAAAAGAAAACAAAAAGAAATAGATGTTTGTCCTAACTGTGGCACCAAAGTAGATAAACCTGCTAAGACTTGGAACTTAGTTTCTCCCTTACCAGATGCAGAAGGCAGGATAACTATTACAGTCATGGGATCCTTCGTTTGTCCCAACTGTGGATATAAGTGGAGAGGAGTAGTATCTAAGATAAAAGCAGGCGGATCATCTGTGGAGGTTCAAGGTAAAAACGGAACAGTTAAAAAAATTGGAGAAGATAAAAAGGATAAAAAAGATGAGGGAGAAATAATAGAGCTAGACTTAAGTGACCTTGATGAAGAAGAGTGATATTGTAATCATCGCCTTTATTGTTTTTATTTATATTTTATTTTTCACTAATATAATTACTACTGCAAGTGTAGAGGGAGTTTCAATGTATCCAGTTTTCCAAAACGGTGCATTAACATTTTACGGTCCTCCCGAGAATATACAATATCACAATGTTATCATTTATAAATCTCCTGAGTACGGAATTTATGTAATTCACAGAGTTGTAGATGTAAACGGAAATCATTATGTTACGCAAGGTGTAGATAAGATATCAAATCCGTATCCAGATAACAGAATAGGTTTAGAGCCTAGGCAAGGAATTCCTACGTGCAATGTTGTGGGAAAAGTTACTGAAGTTGATGGTTACATAATTTCAATACCTTACTTAGGTTATCTTTCTATATTATTTTCATATCTATGATCATTTCAATATTTTTATTATTCCCTTCTCTCTAAGTCTTAATACTCTATAAGACGGAGTAATCGTTGTAGGGTGATTAGCCTTTACTTGGTCTAATCTTTTTACTGCAGTGTTTTGAGGAGTTTGTTGTATTTTTGCTGGATTTTCATAACTCTCTTCTAGAATCTCTTTTAATGCTTCTATGAATTTATCTAAGGTCTCCTTAGGTTCTGTCTCAGTTGGTTCTATCATTAACGCTTCTTCTATAATTCCAGGGAAATAAATAGTTGGAGCATAAAATCCTCTATCAAGCAACGCCTTAGCTATATCAAATGCGGTAACTCCTTTCTCATTCAGTAAAGGCTTAGCGCTAAATACTACTTCGTGTTTTCTTGGCCTATTATATGCTAATAATTCTAAGCCCTTTACTCCCTTAAGTTTTGAAATTAAATAGTTAGTTGCTAACGTACTCATTTTCCCTATTTGCGAAATACCTTGAGGTCCTAAGCCCAGTATGTAAGTATATGCCCTTATAACATTTCCTATATTTCCATGAAATGAAGATATTTTTCCTATTGATTTTTCTGGAGTTTTAAATATATATTTGTCACTCTCCTTGTTAACTACTGGATAAGGTAAATAATCCTTAAGTTCTCCTTTCGCACAAATGGCTCCAGCTCCTGGGCCTCCTCCTCCATGTGGCACAGCGAATGTCTTATGTAAGTTTATGTGAACTATATCAAATCCCATATCTCCAGGTCTTGCTACTCCTAGTATACCGTTCAAATTAGCTCCGTCATAATATAGCAGACCGTCAACAGAGTGAATTATCTTAGAGATCTCCAGTATATTTTCTTCAAATAATCCTAAAGTGTTAGGGTTTGTAAGCATAAATCCTGCAGTTTTTGAACTGACTATCTCTTTTAGGATATCTATATCTACAAGACCTTCTTGATTAGACTTAATATAAATCACCTTATATCCAGACATTGCAGCGCTTGCAGGGTTAGTACCATGTGCCGTATCTGCTACTAACATTTCATCTCTTTCCCTATTTTTGCTCTCGTGATATCTCTTGATCATTAAAACTCCTGTCAATTCACCTGCTGCTCCTGCAGGAATTTGTAAGCTACACTCGTCCATTCCTGTCATTTCTGCTAGCCATTTTTGCATTTCATACATCATTTCCAGAATTCCTTGTACTGTATCTTCATCTTGTAATGGATGATAATTTTCAACTAATCTGCCAGCTAATTCCTCAACTTTGGGATTATATTTCATAGTACATGAACCTAAAGGCATCATTCCTAAGTCTACGCCAAAATTCTGCTGTGAAAGCCTTATATAATGCCTTACAACTTCTAATTCGCTTAACTCCGGTATTTCTAGTTCATTTTTTCTCTTAATTTTATCAGGTATATCAACTTTAACGTCTATATCTTCTTCTGGTATTATAGTTCCTTGTTTTCTTTTCCCATTTCTCGACAGCTCATGTATTAATGGTTCTTCCCAATTAGCTTGTTTCCACAATTTTTCTCACCTCTTCTATCATTTCATCTATCATGTGCTTTGTGTGAACTTCTGTAACACAAAATATTGCGTCCTTGTCAGAAATTTTTAATCCACCGTAAATTCCTTTTACTTTCAAATTCTCGTAAATTTTATCATAACTTATAGGAAATCCTATTGTGAACTCTTCGAAGAAATCTGAGTTAAACTTTCTTTTTCCTAAACCTTTCTTTTCAAACTCATAAAGTGCATAATGACTTCTCTTGTATATTTCCTCTGCAAGCTTCTTTAATCCTGACTTTCCTAAAAGTGAAATATACACTGCGTTTGCTACTGCCATTAATGCTTCATTAGTTGTTATATTTGAAGTTGCCTTCTCTCTCCTAGTAAACTGCTCTCTTGTTTGCAAAATAAGAGTATATCCTCTTTTCCCTTCAGAATCTACTGTTAAACCTACTAATCTGCCAGGCATTTGCTTTACTAGCTTTCCGTCCCATCTTGTTGCAAAAATCCCCATATATGGTCCGCCAAAATTTAGTGGCAAACCTAGTTCTTGGCCTTCTCCAACTGCAATATCAATGCCATATTCTCCTGGAGGCTTTATTAATGCCAAGGACAGAGGATTTGTACCCATAATGGTTACTGCTCCTTTCTTTTTTGCGAAATCTACTATTTCTTCTATATCAGTTTCAAATATTCCAAAGAAGTTCGGCTGTTGGATATAAACTGCGGCAGTTCCATCGTCTATTTCCTTTTCTGCAATATCTAGGTTAATTCTTCCTTCTTCATTATTGTAAGGTATTTCCTTTATTTTCAATTCTTTTCCATAAGTCCAGTTTTCTAATACCTTCTTATGATAAGGATTAGTGGATGCAGGAATTACAACTTTTTTCCTACCATTTATCCTATAAGCCATTAGTACTGCTTCAGCTAATGCGGAACCCCATTCATACATTGACGAATTTACTACCTCCATCTCAAGTAAGTCTGCCATTAAACTTTGGTACTCAAATAAAGCTTGAAGCAACCCTTGGCTTATTTCTGGCTGATAAGGAGTATAAGAAGTATAAAACTCCGACCTCGATATGACAAATTTTACAGATTCTGGCACATAGTGAGGACAAACTCCTCCTCCTAAAAACGGTGGCATTTTTAATTTAGTATTTTTTCCCTCAAGTTCCAGAAGCCTTAAGTAAATTTCGTATTCAGAAAGAGGTTTTGAGTAACCAATGTTTAACAGTCTCTTTAATTTTATTTCTTCTGGAACATCCTTAAAAAGGTCGTCAATACTTTTTACTCCTATTTCACTAAGCATTTCTTTCTCGTAATCTAGGTTGGGAAGCCAAGGATGATAGTCCATTTAAATTTCATATAGTATGTTTTATAGAGGGTTATAATGTTGTTTAAAACTCCTCTTTCATCTATTGAAGAAAAGATAGGTGCAAATTTTGGTGAATTCGCAGGCTGGGAAATGCCAATGGATTATACTTCTTATCAAGACGAACATATGGCAGTGAGGCAGAGTGCGGCATTTTTCGATCTTTCTCACATGGGTAGAATAAGGATAAAAGGAAAGAAAGAAGAGCTAGATAGAATAGTAACTAGGTCATTATCTGCTGAAAACTTTAGAATGATAGGCCCCTCTGCAATGTTAAATGAGAATGGCGGCTTTATAGACGATGTCATGATATATAAAATTTCAGATAACGAATTTTTAATGGTAACTAATGCTATAAATAGAGAAAAAGATATCAAATGGATAAAGAGTAACTCATCTCTGGAAGTAGATGATCTAACTTTCGAGTATGTAATGTTAGCAATACAAGGAAGAAGAGTTTGGGAGTTATTAGGATTTAAAACAGACCTTCAGCCTTTACAATTTGTTTTAAATACTACTTTCTTAGGGGAGGAAGTATTTTTATTAAGCAGATCAGGTTGGACTGGAGAAGACGGCTTAGAAGTTTGGGCTAAAGCTGAAGTCGCTGAAAGGATTATAAATAAATTAATTGAAAAAAGAGTCAAACCAGCAGGCTTAATTACTAGAGATAGTTTAAGACAGGAGATGGGTTTTGTGCTGTATGAAGAAGATATAGATGAAAACACGACTCCTGTTGAGGCTAGATATTGGGTCTTCGATTTAGACAAGGAGTTTATAGGAAAAGAGAAGGTAGAAGAGCAGCTGAAAGACGGTGTAAAAAGGATGAGGGTTGGTTTTAAATTACAGAAAGGGGTGAGAGTAATACCGCGCCATGGTTATAAGATAAAAATTGTGGGAGCTGAAATTGGAGAAGTTACTAGCTCTACTTATTCCCCATATTTAGGTAGAGTTATAGGAATGGGTTACGTTAATTCTTCTAATGCGTTCTTTGGATTTCATGCCAGTATAGACATTAGAGGCAAGGAATATAGAGCTAAAATCTCAGACTTTCCATTAATCTAGGTGTCAGTATTGGGAGAAATAAAAGTAGGCAAATACATTATTCTGGATGATAGGCATTATACTGATACCGACGAATGGGTAAAGATAGAAGATGAAGTTGCTACTGTGGGAATAACTGACTATGCTCAAAAGAAGTTAAGAGATATAGTTGGAATTGAATTACCTAGTGTAAGTCAAGAGGTTAAAGCAGGAGATCCAGTCGGGACCATAGAATCAGTTAAAGCCGCCTCTGACCTTTACTCGCCTTTAAGTGGTACTGTAATAGAAGTGAATGAGGAACTTGAAGCTTCACCAGAAATTATAAATCAAGATCCATATGGCGAAGGATGGATGTTTAAAATTAAAATTAAGGATAAATCGGAAGCTCAAAGACTATTAACTCCGGAAAAATATATTGAGAAAATAAGAGGTGAATAAATTGTCGTTTGAAATCAGAGAATCGTATATTCCTCAGTTAGCCAAACCAAGCTATATGATAATAGGACTACCGGATGCGGGCTTAGTTGGTGAAATTGCAACTGAATTCCTAATAGAGAAAGGAGGATTTAACGAATATGGTGAAATATTTTCGAAGAAATATATTCCTCCAGTAATGCATGTAACTAACGGTATCGCTAAATCGCCTCTAAGAGTATATCATAATACTAATGCCATAATCTTACATGCATGGACTGCGTTACCGGCATCTTCTGCTTATCCATTAGCAGATTTTGTAATAGATTATGCTAAGAAATATGGCATAGATACCATTATTTCTATTACTGGAGTTCCTATACCTAATAGGCTAGACATAGAGAAACCTGCGGCATATTGGATAGCTAGTGAGGAAGCCCTATCAGAAGAATTATCAAAAGCAAACTTAATGCAGAAGTTTGATGATGGTTATATTGCAGGTCCTTATGCTCCAATATTGCTTGAAGCATCAAGAAACAATGTTAGGAATTTCGTAATAGTTGTGGAATCCTTCCTCGATATTCCTGATCCAGAAGCTTCAGCTGTAGCTTTAGATATAATATCTAAATATATAGGCTTCAGCATAGATGTTAGCTCCTTACTTAAGGAGGCTGAGGAAATAAGGGCAAAAATTAAAGGTCTAATGGAGCAGACTAAGAAAGAGTTACCGTCTTATTCGTCAGTAAAGCCAATGAGTTACGCGTGATAAAAATGCCTGCATTTAAAGATCTATACGACCTTGTAAAAAAGATGATGGAAGAAGAGGAAAATGAATTTAAGAATATGGAAGCTGAGATCGAGAAGGAGTTCAATGAACCCTTATATACATATTATGAGACTGATAAGGAGATCTATTATATAGTTGATGTACCTCATTTGGAAAGCCAAACTCTTTACATTAAAATGATTAATAATAAACTAGAATTAAAGTGCAAAGATAAACGTGGTAAATGCTATCATTTAGAGCTTCCAGTTAATAATGTAGAGAAATACGATGTAGACGTTGTGAGGAGCAAAGGATTTATAAAGATAATCTTAAGGAAGAAATCTGCTTAAAAAGCTTCTTTTATAACTTTATAATAAAGTTGCAACATATTTATAAACACCGTTTAACATAGTAAAAATAGTGACTGACTTGGAAGAGTTTGATAATTCCAAGGATATTGAGACCAGGAAAGTGCAAAAATTAGGTTCTTCTTCTCTTTTCATTACGTTACCCAAGAAATGGATAAATAAATGGAATATTAAGCCTGGAGATAAGATTTTGATAGAAATTTCTGATGATGGCTCGCTTAAACTTCTTGCCGAGAAGATAAAGCTCTTATCAAATAGAAAAACAATAAAAATTGATATTGATGCAATAAAGCAACCTATTCCTAGTATGGTTTTATGTCTCTATTCTTTGGGATATGATGAAATAGTTTTTGAATCTAAGAAGCAAATAGTCCAAAAGGAAATAGAAGATTTAGTTTCAACTACTAAGCAAATGGTAGGAGCTGAAGTAACTGAAGCTTCAGACAACAGGGTAAAATTAGAGTGTTTATTGGATGCTGAAAAAGTAGGTTTGGAATCCTTATTGAGGAGAATTTTAAATATTATTTCAAAGAAGGTAGATGGGATAATATCTTACTTATCAGGAGAACAACCAAAAGATTCTGAATTGACTCAACAGGAAGATTTAAGGAGAGTTTATCTAATGTTATTGAGGCATGTTGTAGGGAGTAAATATGAAGTATCTGCAAACCTTAATAAGAATTTTCTAGTGGTGATGAATTCAGTAATTTTACTTAATATTTCAAGACTTATTGATAGAATAGATTCGATAGTGAAAGCAAATAAGCTTAACGAGGATACTCCAATTTTAAAAGATATTTTGCAAAAAATTAACGACTTATTAGATGAAGTAATTATGAGTATACTATTCCCAAGCATGAAGAGAGTAAGTAATGGAATGAATTTAATAAACCAAATAAATGCACTCCTTCAATCATTTAACGATAAATCTTCTCTTATCTATAATTCCGTCGTGGACATAATATCTAACTTACAATTAGCTTTAGAGAACTCTTCTTGCACATTATTTTTAGAAGACATGCCGTGGATAGAAAGAAACTTTAATGTTGTTAAATAAATGTATAATTGACTGAAAATGTCATTACTTAAAATAGAAGATCTTCACGTTGAGGTTGAGGGCAAGGAGATTATAAAAGGTATATCCTTAGAAATAAAGAGCGGAGAAGTTCATGCAATAATGGGACCTAATGGCAGTGGAAAGACTACATTATCTTTAGCAATAATGGGACATCCTAAGTATAAGATAACAAAAGGAAAGATCTTACTTGATGGGGAAGACATAACTAATCTTGAAACTGATCAAAAAGTTAAGAAAGGCTTATTCCTAGCATTCCAAAATCCTATAGAAATTAGCGGAGTAAAATTATCTACTCTTCTAGTTGCAGAATATAATAGAGCATATGGTGGCAAGGAATCAGTTACGCAAGTGTTCTCTAAAATAACCAGCATGTCAAAGTCAGTTGGAATTGCTGACAGTCTTCTTAATAGAGGAGTATTCGAAGGGTTTAGCGGAGGAGAAAAAAAGAGAGTAGAGATTATTCAATTACAAATATTAAAGCCTAAATTTGCAATTCTGGATGAGCCAGATTCCGGAGTTGATGTAGATGGACTAAAGACAATTTCAGACGTTATAAAGAAGGTAAAAGATGAGAATAACACTGGATATTTAATAATAACGCACTATAGAAGGATCTTAGATTACGTTAATGCAGATAGGATTCATGTGCTATATAAAGGAAAAATAGTAGCAAGCGGGGACATGGAATTAGCTAAACTGATAGACGAGAAAGGGTATGAAGGAGTAATAAAACAATAATTTTTCATAACTATTTAATTTTGTATTTCTTGTAATATTTTACTTTAACATGGAAAGGTTTAAATGCTTTCTTTAACAGAGTTAAAGATGATAGAAAAATGACAGAAGAGAAAGTTTCAGTGGACATAAACGAGATTCTTGATGCAGCAATTGATGCAAAATATAATAGAGTTGACCAAATTGAGTTTCATAGGAGAGTGGTAGAAAGCGGGTTATCAAGAAGTACTATAGAAGCAATTTCTAAGGCAAAGAAAGAGCCAGAATGGATGTTAAGATTTAGAATTAAATCTCTAGAATTATTCGAAAAACTTCCTACTCCAAATTGGTTACCTGATGTTTTAAGTTCACTTAATGTATCCAACCTAGAATTATACATAAAGCCCGATGTTGAGAGAACAAATAGTTGGGATCAAATTCCTAAAGAAATTAGAAATTATTACGAAAATCTTGGAATTCCGCAATCAGAACAAAAAGTTCTAGGGGGATTAGTTGCAGTATTTGAGTCTGAACCTATCTACGCTAATGTCAAACAAGAATTGGAAAAGAAAGGAGTTATAATGATGCCTCCAGAAGAAGCTATGGTAAAATATCCCGACTTGTTTAAACAGTACTTTATGAAAATATTCCCAGCTTCAGATCATAAGTTTGCGGCCTTACACGGTGCCTTATGGAGTGGTGGAGTATTTGTATATGTTCCTAAAGGAGTTAAGATTACCACGCCAGTTGAAGGATTCTTCGTAATAGGGACAGAAATGGAAGGACAATTCGAGCATACTTTAATTGTTGCAGATGAGAATTCTTACATACACTTCATTGAAGGTTGTTCAGCACCTCAGTTTAAGAATTTCTCATTCCACGACGGTATGGTAGAATTATTTGCCAATGATAACGCTCACATAAAGTTTACTACAATCCAAAACTGGAGTAAAAATGTCATAAACTTCAATAATAAGAGAGCTTGGGCTAATAAAAACGCAGTAATAGACTGGGTAGAAGGATCTTTAGGTTCAAAGTATAGTTTCGTGTATCCATCAACAATACTCAGAGGGGAAGGAGCATCATCAAGTAGCTTAGTAGTAACCTTAGCCTCGGCAGAAGGAGACTGGAAAGATAGCGGATCAAAAATGATTCATGCTGCACCCAACACCAGAAGTAGAGTAATTAATAAGAACATAGGTTTTAACGGTGGAGTCAATGTTTATAGAGGTTTGGTCAAGGTTAATAAAGGAGCAGTAGGATCTAAGGCTTTTGTAAAATGCGACTCATTGATGCTTGATGAAAAAACTAAAGCTTATACATTCCCTCACAATCAGGTCTTCGAAGAAGACGCTGACGTAGCTCATGAGGCTCACACATTCAGAATGAGTGAGGATCAGTTATTCTACTTAATGACCAGAGGAATAAGCGAGAAAGAGGCGACTTCAATGTTAGTCTTAGGATTCATGGACGAAATAATGAGGGAATTACCCTTTGAATATGCGGCAATGTTGAATAAAGTTATAAAACTGGAGTTGGATAAGTTAGGAGCAGTGGCATAAATGCCCTTAGTTGACATAGATTCAGCTAAAAATTTTCTTTCTTCTTTTGAAAACAGATCAGAAAGAGAAGAGTTATTTTCAATTTATGAGAGATTACCATATCAGATCATCAATGATTCGCCTACTGTTAAGCACTACACAAGATGGGAAAATTTAGATAAACTCAACTTAAAAGTTGTGGAAGTAAAGGGAAAGGATATAACATATCCATCAATTTCTGGATATGCAAGGATTGTTGTTCATAATAACATAATAAGGGAAGCGCCGATTAGTTTTTCTCAAGTACTTGGGAACTCTTTAATGAAACCTGAAGATCACAAGTTAGTAGCTTTAACTCTTTCTCTATCAAGAAAGATGGACATTAAACAAGGCGGCAGATATTTAATTTACCATTATACTGATGAAGAAGGAGTTTTCTCTCCAATAAATATAGAAATTAATGTCCCAGAAGGAGAAAATGCCGACGTTATATATTACGCTGAAAATAAAGGGAAATCAATGAATTCCGCAGTTATTTCTACTATTGTTGGCAAAGATTCCTCACTTAACCTTACTTTACTGAGCAAGGGCAATGCTAGTTATAATTTTGTTTATTCAAAGGCTAGAGTAGAAGGTTCTATAAATAGCTACATTATATCATCAGGATTTTTAGAAGGACATGTAGAATATCATTCATATTTAGGAGAAGGTGCACAAGCATTTTTCAGTTCCAGAGCGTTAGGAGTTGAAAGTAATAATATTGATGTAATAACTAACGTATATCACGATGGTCCTAAAAGTGTTAGTAATGGCTTTATGAAATCTGTTTCTTCGGGCTCTTCTTTAGTGGTAACTAGAGGTGATGCTAGAATTAATGAACAAGCGATAGATTCCTCAACTTCGATAATTGGTAGGGCAATAATGCTCGGAGAATCAACAGCAATAGTTGCGCCAATGTTAGAAGTTAGAACTGGCAGAGTAATAACAGCAAAACATTCAGCAGCAGTTTCTAGAGTTCCCGAGGATTTAATATTTTACCTACAGAATAGAGGATTTGACAGGAAGTCTGCAGAAGGATTAATAATAAGGGGATTTATGGAGGATGAAGGAGATACTGAGATTGTTAAAAAACTTATAAGTGATATAATTACGTCATTAGGTTATTAGTTTCGGTTAACTCTCTCTTTTTATCTTTGGTAAAATAAGGATAATATATAAGGGGAGAAGAAAGGTAATACGAGAACCATGAGAGTAATAACATTTAAAGCAGAAGATGATTTATTGCAGAAGCTTGATTTATACGCAGCAAATAGAAGATTAACTAGGAGTGAAATTATAAGGGACGCTATTAAGAAGTATTTAGAGGAATAATTTCACGGAAATTTTTTAGCTTCAATTTTCCATTATTTACTTGCCGCCGTAGCTCAGCCTGGTTAGAGCGCCGGACTCATACGGCGAGGGGGACATCCGGTTGTCCGGGGTTCAAATCCCCGCGGCGGCATTTTACTAAAATCTCAAATTTCAAATCATTTCATTAGTAGAATATCCACTTTTATTTAATATCATTGTATTATAATTTTGGGTAATTTAATTAAAAAGATAAAGAAACGTGAAGGTTCTTCTTATAAAAGACGAAATATTAATATGCTCAATTTCATTTCAAGAAGTGAGCTATAGTAGAAGATACTGAGTTGAAGTAATTATGTAAAGGAGGAAACACGAACATCCCTATTAAGAGTAGGAAAGGGAAGATAAACGATATAATTCCAGATATTTTTAATGCATCTTCTTCCTCTAATTGGAATATTTTTGTGGAGATAAGCCAAGAACCTCCTATACTACCTATTAAGTAAATGAACAACGCAAACACACTTGTTATGTTTGTAGCTTGAAGAAAAGCGATGAAGTAAAATAAGTAGGCAAGTAAGGAAGAAACGTAAATAACCTTCCCCAAATCAGTCATGCAATCGTTCTGATCATAAAACATGTTAATCATTCTCTCATGGATTTCCCTAATTCTGGTAGGGATAACGATATTTCCGCGGATACCTTTGGTTCCCTTTCTCTTGTAATAATAGTATTTTGCTAATTCCTTTAATCCTTGGTCATAAAGCTTCTTTTCTTCAGAATTCATATTGAAGTATTCAATGTCGACATAATAGTTTAACCATAAATCGTTATCCACAAGTTAAGGATGTATAGGGATAAAATATGTTTTACCTAAGGAGGCTAGAAGAGTAGTCTGCAAGCAATTCCACTAGAGAGTTTCTAAAGGCTTCTTTTAGTTCCATTTTTCTAGTTAGCAGGAAATTTGTATAAATCCCCCAGGTATCTTTAGGGTTTGCATTCAATTTTTCACTTATTTCATCTAAAACCTCGTAGTGGTTCTTTCCTTTATCCATTTCCTTGAGTATAAAATCTGGGACTTTAATACCGCTTGAATACGCAGCAAATTCTTTTCCATTGTAAATGATTACGCAAACTGTCTCCTCAAATACTGAATTATATCTGTTTACTAGCCCACTTTCTAGTCCAACGTATGCAGCGCTTTCGTCTTTAATTTCCTTCATTAATGCGTAAGCTCTATTCCTTGCTCCAATGTAAGTTTCGTCCTGGAGAGGAGTTAGTGGGACTCCGCTATCTACATTCCTTGGTACTATTTTCGCATTTATTTTATACTCAGTCAAGACTTCTTGCATTGCCTCAAGCTTTAGCTTACTTGAGGAACCTAAGTATAAGGTAAGCATTTAAGGTTAATACTGATGAATTCAATTTAAGCTTTGTTGAAAATATTATATAATAATGATAGTTAGTACGAAAATGTAGGTGTTTAATATATGGATAATCGCAGATATACATTTATCTCTATCTCAGTGTTATTATTGCTTTAATATCTAGAATGATTAACAACGTTATATTGACATTAACTCCAGTAATAGCTAGAATAGTATATCACATACCGTTAAGAAGTCTAGGTGTTATAGAGGCTTTGGTCTTACTCTTTGTTATAATATCTATGTTCACAATTAATTTAATTTATTCAAAAAAGATCTTTATTATTTCTCTTATATCCTTATCAGTATCACTGTTTTTGCTTAGTATGGGTAGCCTAGAGTTCTTTTTATCGTTAGTAATTGCAGGTTTATCGTTTGGCGTGAGTATCCCAACTATGACTACCATTGCGTCGAGTTTAGCTGAGAAATATAGTATCAACGCTAAGTTACTTAAGATGTATACTCTTGGTTTAAGTTTAGGTGCGGTAATTAGCAGTATTTTAGAGAGTATAGTGACGTCTTTAGGTGTAATTAACTTACTATTAATAAGCTTATCCTTATTTAATGTTTATAATATTTATTTATATTTTAGATATTATCCTAATAGTCATCACAAGAAATTTGAGTTTTTACTTAAAGTTATATTAAATAGGAAATTATGGATAGCAAATATGGTTAGTTTTCCATACGACGTTACTACTGGATTCTTTAATGTTTACCTAGTAATGTTTGCATATTATTACTATCGCGTCAGTATCTCGCTAGGTTTTCTATATTTCTTTACATTTCTTTTAATATCTTCATTATCCAGATATTTTATCTATAAATATAATATAAATGAAGAAAAAATGAAACTTTATGGAATTGTATTAACAATAATAGGATCCATAATTCTAATCATCAAAAACCCATTACTTCTCTTTATAAGTGTAGCAATTTTGGGAATTCCTCATGGTTTTCTATTACCGCTATCTAATCTAGTTATAGTTGAGGAATTTAAAGAACCTAAAGAAAAGAACTTTGCCAATTCTATAAACTTACTCTTTCATTACGCAGTTTTCATAATAGTTCCTTTAATATCAGGCATATTTATTGGCATAAGCTTAGTATACGGACTACTAGCTTTTATAATATTATCGGTCATCTCATCTCTACTCTTGTTTTGGATTAAGCTCAAGTAACCATTTCCATAACGGTAAAGCCTTTATTCCATTAATTTCTCCCTCATAATCCCAGGTTATAATTAGGGAATTATCAACTTTCAACTCCGCTTTTGCTTCAAGAATTCCTTCAGTTTCTCTTTCCTCTATTTTATCATTTGCATAAGTTACTTGGATTAACGTGGTAGGAGTAAAATTCTTGCTTATTACAAAATCAACTTCTCTCTTTCCTTTCCAGTAATATATCTCCTTGTAACCTCTCCTTAAGAGCTCTATAAATACAGCATTTTCCATTGCCCTAGATATAGAGAATTCGTAACCTAAGGCTGTTGAATATCCTGTATCTATTATGTAAAGTTTCTTAGGGTTTACCTTTCTTTTACTTTCACTCTTTTCAAATTCCTCAACTAGAAAGGAGAAATAAGTTTCTCTAGCTTTTGAGAATAGCTCTAGAACAGTCTCTTTACCTATTTTAATTCCAAGGCTTCTCAAATAATTGTACACTTTGTTTATAGTTATTAAATTGGAATAATTGGAGACCAGATAGGTTGAAAAAGTTTCTGCTATATTCGGTGTCACGATAGAAAGATCCCTTACTATTACTGAATCAAAGTATGATTGTAAAAGCCTTATCCTGTCTTCTTTTTCAAGAACTACTGCAGGGTAAGATCCGTAATATAAGTATTCTCTCAGCGTAGAAAGTATTATACCCCGTTGGGAAGTATATACAATAAGAGGATTATATGTAACTCCCTTAAACCTTAAAAACTCCTTAAATGACAGGGGATAAACTTCGTAGTTTATACTCCTACCTCTCAATTCCTCTGCAATGTTTAGTGGTGTTAACTGTTACGATGAACCCGATAAGTAAACTCTAGCGTTAATCTTTTTCCTAAACCAGCTACCGTAACCCTTAACGTTTTGTATCTCATCTAGGAATAAATATTTAGGCTGTTTGCCCGTTAATTCCGTGAAGGAGACTAGACTTTTATCTAGGTCATCTACAGAAACCCCTTTCAGTCTATAATCTTCAAAGTCTATGTAAAGGATTTCATCTTTTGACGCAATACCTCGTTTGAGTATTTCTTGAATAGTTTGGTAAAGTAAAAATGTCTTTCCGCTTCTTCTGCCTCCAGTTACGGTAATAATATAGTCCCTGTCTAAGGGTAGGGATATATCTCTCTCTACAACTTTGGGTAGTTGTGAAGTGAGCCATTCTGCTATTACACTCTTAAACTTTTCCACGAAAGTATATCTTCAGGAAAAAATAAGTCTCTTTCTGACCAGTTTTGTCTCGTAATTACGTTATTAATTTGATTGTTTTCATTTAATGCTTATATCTATCAATAATTTGAATAAGCTCGTCCCTACTAAGTAAGCCTCTATAATACATATCTATAGCTTCTGCAATATCACGAGGTATATATCTCTTTGACCAACCCTTAGATGCAAAATATATTGGGACAAAGAAACCCCAGCCTAAGATTAAGACCCCTGTTATGATGTAACCAAAAAGATCTGAAATTCTCGTAACTCCACTAATTATAAGCTTACCCTCTATTACTGATAAGTATATATCTATTGCCAGTAATGCAATTAATACTGCAATAAATATAATAGTAAGTGCTAAAATACCTCTAATTAAAGGATCCTTAATAATTTCGTATGACATCTCAAGTAGTTATCTCATTTGAGGCATATAAATATCAAAAGTAGTTTACATTTCTGAACTTCCAGATAGTATTAAATAATTGAATAGTCGTGAAAAAGCCTCAAACCTAGTCATTAAAATAATCTAGGTTAGTAATTTTCTCTTCCTCCGGGTATCTCTTCATTAGAAGCTACAATGATATTAATTGCTATTCCAATAATAGCAGAAGAGTTTTTAATAACCTACAATATCTAAGGATAGAATGATTGTACTTGGAATGAGAAGTGCTCAAGGTATAGCTATAGGAATACTATAGGGGCTAATTATTGCTTTGTGCTTTGGAGTATCGTTATTTCCTTATATAGAGATAACAGTTATTCTGAACTTGGTATCACAATTTTGGGTCTTGTTAATAAATGATTAAGTGAAACTTTGACCATAATTATATCATTAGCCGGGGTAATAGCTAATATATACTTGTATATACAGGTATATCTTATGAAGATCATAACAGTAAAAGTACCAGAAGAGCTCTATGAGAAAATGAGAAAGCATAAGGAGATTAACTGGAGTGAGATTATTAGGAACGCAATTAGGGAAGAGTTGGAAAAAGTGGAGAATACTAGTACGGGTAGTGAAATTATTGACAAGCTCAGACAGTTAGGAATTAATGAAAACGATATAAGCATAGAGTCTCCTCAAGGTGAAGAAGAATTTCAGAAGGAATTGAAAAGAAAATCTACGATACAAACACTCTAATAGAAATTTATAAAAATAGGGTATTATTATCTAGATTAAATCATGTCATTACTAGCATTTTAAACGTTATTGAGTATCCTCCAATTCTCAAGCTTGGTGATAAACTTATTGTAATTTATCCAAGTAAAGATGATTACGAGCTAGCGATTAAGATTATGATAAAATTGAGGAAAATAGGAGAACCAGTTAATGTAGTCGATATAATTCTGGCTTCGATTGCAATAAATCGTAATATGATTGTAGTAACTAATGATAAGGGCTTCGAGTCAATCAGGAAAGTGGAGGAAAATCTAAAAATAGAAAGTATCAGTTTCTGAACTCATGCGTTTTACAACGGCTTTGCATCAGTATTTACAGATACCCATAACCTTTTCCAATATTCAGTGAACCCAATATTTTTATAAACATGAATAGCTGTAACATTATCTTCTCTCACGTAGAGCGACGCTACCTTGCCCCTTCTAGTTATATCTTCAGTAAGTGAAGATACTACTGAAGTTGCGAAGCCTTTATTCCTAAACTCTTCTTTAGTTAATACTCCTCCTATAACACCTGCATCTTTAGTCTCTATCCAAGTATAGGCGACTGAGACCAATTTATGTCCTGAGAATAAGCCGTAAGCGGTTGTTTTGCCTTCTCTTAACATTTGTGTTACAAAACTTCCCCTATCTTTTTCGTATAGCTCTACTATCTGGTCAGAATCCTCTACTGTAAGTTTTCTTACACCTTCTCTTCTGAATATATTAGGAGTTTTACAAATCATTATAAGTTCTGGGTATATCTTCATATTAGAAAAGTTTAGTAAGTACCTCCACTTAGGTTCTATAAATAATACAAATTTATCCTCACTTATTAATGAAAGGAGTTCAGTTACTGTAGATTCTTTTTCTGCATGAAGAATTATAGTTACAGGATTAAATTTCCTATAAATCATTAAATATCCTTCATTAACTATTTTAAACTCCGTGAATTTGTAGTCAATCTCTGAATCATAAATTTCGAAAGCAAACTTAATTGGGTCTGTTAAGAATAGCTCTTTTAGGACGTACACATTTTGAGTTGCATCTGCACAGTAATTAATATTATTCTCCAAAGCAAATTGGAAGATATAAAAAGCGAGATATCTAAGTAAAGTCGTGATGCAATTACTGCTCCTAAGCTCTACATTGGTATTGTGAGAGTTAAAAAATCCAGCTAAACGGAAATAGTAACTGGCGACAGACGATTAAGCATAAAATCTCACTATATACAAAGAAATTCTTTTCACATAAAAATATAAAAATTACGAGCATAACGTTATTTTTTATATTACTATTGTCTGCTGAAACTATGATAAATGGTATAGGTATTTAACATGTAAATGCTTTAGCCAGTTCCTCAGCCAATTCTTCGAGGCTTACAGAACCTTTGAACTACGCATCAGTACTCTTATTGAATGACTCAAATTACTAAAGAACATATAAACTCCCTTACTATAAATAATTATTCAAGTAACGGAGTAGGAAGGTGATAAGAGATGCCATCTTATGAAGCTATTTCCAGAATATGCACGCACTATTATCTTCCAATTATTATAATATAAGGTATAGTATCAATTTTTATGGTACTCTTTAGGCAATTAATTCCGAATTATGCTGTATATTCCATTTATTTAATATTATTGGCTTTTATGACGTTTTTGCCGTATTTTATTATATCTAAATATAAAATTTATACCTTATTTATGGCTGTTAATTCTGTAATACTACTACTAGTATCTCTTGTACTCATGTACTCTACCGCATTTTTAACTTCACCTTACGTTTTAGGTTTTATATTAGCGGTTATTATATATGCTGTGATATCATCATATATGGTTAAAAAATATAATGCGAATTTAATTATAAATAAATATGAAATTCTACAGTCGGTATTTATGGTAGGTTACGTCATCGTTAATATCATTACTTTACTACAAAATGAAAAATATACCCTATTAACTAATATCTTATCTTACGCCTTACTTATTGGTCTATTTTTATCGTTATCTTATGAAAAGAAGCTATTAAAATGAAAGATTACTGCTGGTGATCAAAAATGGAAAAGTATTATGATAAAATATATGGGAGATATATTTTGTTACTAGCAAGTGTATATTTCGGCTGATATATTAACATTATTATTTGGTAATGTAGATATTCTAACGGAATTTTAATTCCATTAGTTATAACTATAATTGATATATTGTTTAAATATAGGTTAATAATTAAATAATGTATTTATTTCTTTACATTAATAACTATTATTATGCTTCTTGATATAGGAATAGTTTCGCCACCTCAAGTGCCAACATTCATAGCTGGTTTAATTTATTTATCCATGTTACTAGTTTATGTTTTAGTATTAATTTATGCTATAATAAAATATAAGCCAAAGCTCTATCAGTTTGATGAAAATGGCTTACTAGCTATAGTCTAATTATATTTATAGTCTTAGTGAGATATTATCTTTTCTGACAAAAGTATTCCTACAGCCAAGTATGTTAAGCTATATTCATAAGTATCAATTAAGTATCATACTAGTGAAAGAGCTAATATGTATACTATCCTAATTATAAATGAAGGGAAGTACAGTAGCTCTATAGCCGCTGGGCATTACTTCATTCTCCCATATTCTTTTCCTCTGGGACAAAACGGAAAGTCTAACGATGACATTCTGTAAAAGTATATAACAACCTAACCTATTAGGATCTCTCCTTATTAATACTAACAAGAAGTATCACGTATGATAAAGGTAAAAAGAGTTTATGAACCTATAGAGAAGGATGACGGAGTTAGGATATTAGTAGATAGGCTTTGGCCTAGAGGCATTAAAAAGGAAAAGGTAGATGTTTGGCTTAGGGACATAGCACCTAGTGACGAGTTAAGGGTGTGGTTTAATCATGATTCTTCAAAGTGGGAGGAATTTAAGAGGAGGTATTTTGACGAATTGGATAAAAACCCTAAAGTTGAGGTATTATTACAAATTATTAAGAAAGGTAATAACGTTACTTTACTTTATTCTGCCAAATCTCCTTATAATAATGCAGTAGCGTTGAAAGAATACCTAGAGAATAAATTAAAAAGTGAGAGGCAAGAGTATAATAATGCATAAGACTCCATTTGAGGTTACTGTTTTAGTAGAGGATCATCCTTGTGAAGTAATGCGGATTATATCCTCAAGCGGATTAAAGGCGAGCGTAGAGAACGTAAAATTGGGAGAGCAGATCACTGATCATATAGTACAATTTGAGAAGGAAGTGGATAAGAATGATGTGCAAAAACTTAAGGGAAACGCAGTCAAGGTTTTGAGGTTATCTAACAATAAAGTTTGGGTTAGAACTAACGGCTGTACAGTTTGTAAAATCCTTTATACTTCAGACGTTGTAGTTGAAAAAATTAGAGTAGTTAAGGAGAGGACTCTTATATACACTTTACTTGTACCTAATAATTCATCACTCAAGGAATTTCTCTCTAGCCTTATACAGAATGACGTAAAGGTAACTGTAATTGACGTCTCTGAAATTTCAGATACGGCGTTAACTGAAAGGCAAATTGAAATACTTAAACTGGCATACAAATTAGGTTACTTTGACGACGATAGAAAAATTTCATTAAGCCAATTGGCGGAAAAACTAGGAATTTCTGCTCCAACCTTAGATGAGATCTTACGTAGGGCGTTAAGAAAAGTTGTAAAATATTATCTTAATAAGCATGAAAGTTAAGATCGTACTCATCAAGGCCGGTAAACTCGAAATAACCTTGATAATTCTTCATATCGACAATAATCTTCTCCATTATCTCATCATTTAATTTCTTAGGAAAGATCTTCTCCTCATTGAGATTATGATCAATGACTATCCTTATATACCTTTCCGCCCAATCTCTTCTTCTCTCCTTAAGTACTGAATTACCGTACTTTTCTATAAGTAAATGGTCGTTAGATAAAGGTTTCACGTTAATCCCCATACCTTCAAGGACTGGAAAAACGTATTTATCCTCTATTTTAGCGTGCCAGTTAATTATGAATTGGTGGGCGTTTTCTAGTATTCTCCATCCCTCTTCAAAATTTAGGCATTGGCTTACTGTTTGAAATCTCACTCTAAGTATTGCATGCTCGTACTTTAACAAGGAAATAGGATCGCTTATCATTACCAGAATATGTAAATGTAATATTTAATATTCTTCTTTACTTTAACCTTTTAAAAAGAAGAAAAATTTCTCTTTTTAGATATATTAGTAAATTAACTTCTTATTACCTCTTTTTCTTCCATACTTGCTTCTTCTAAGGGTTTAGCCTTTGTCTCCGGTACAAAGAACCACGTTAATGCTGCCGCTATGATCATTAAGATAGCAAAGAACATCATTGCAAATTCCTTGCTTACAGATAAGAAAAGTACTGGGAACACAAATGATGCAATAGCTGCTCCAGTTCTTCCAGAGGCTACTGTTATTGCCTGAACTAATCCCCTTACCTTTGTAGGTGCTAATTCTACTCCTAGCATTCCAGCTGTACTTATTATTCCAGGACCGAAGCTACCAGTAAATTCGTGAAGACCGTAAATTATTAAGAGCAGTCCTGCAGGTAAGAAAGCTTCTCTGGGCAAAAGCAATGCAAATATAGCTAAGAATATTCCTTCTCCTAGGGCTCCTATACTTTGCAGTGGCTTTCTTCCGAATCTGTCTATTGTAGATATCCCGAATCCCTTGCCTGGAAAACCGAATACTGCTGAAATTATAAGGGAGAATACTGCTGGATTATATATTCCTATAGATCTCGCAATTAAAGTGGGCCCAAAAAGGCCGTTAGCATAACCTGTGAGATCAAAGAGAAACCATAATACTGCTGCAACTGCAAATACACGACCTCCATTTTTAAAATACTGGAGCATTGAGTTACAATCTTTTAAATTTTCCTTTACTTCGTGAGCTTTACCAGTTATTTCTTTTACCACCTTCGTAAATGTAACGTTGTCTCCTTTTATTCTTAATAAATATCTTGGAGTCTCTGGAACTTTTCTCCTCAAGTAGATTACTGAGGCAGCAGGTATTGCACCAGCGGCTAATATCATTCTCCAAAGTAAGTTAGTAGAAACTAAAGGCGAAATTGCTAGGTAAAGTAGTGAGGCAGTTACTGCACCTAAACTCCACATTAATCCAAAGCCTAAAGCAATTAATTTACCTCTATCCTTTGCATTTGAGTGTTCAGCCATTATCAACGGTGAAAGTACATAGTCTGCTCCAGTTCCTACTCCTACTAAAAACCTTACTGCGGCAAGTTCAGCGGGGGAAGTAACGAATGCTTGAAGTAATGCACCTATACTCATTAACGCAACATCTATGCCATAGAACGTTTTTCTACCTCTATTTGATAAATATCCGAATAATAGTGCCCCCAATGCCGCACCTATGAATACTGTTCCAGTTAATACTCCTAGCCAAAATTCGTAAAGACTGCACCCTTTTTTTATTCCGAAAGTTCCCAAGATGTCAAGTAATACCAAGCTTATTGATGACAATAAGTAGCCATCAGTAAATACTCCCATTCCAGTAGTGAATAATGCCTTTATGTGGAACATGTTGAACTTTTTATTATCGAGCGGTTTGAATGCATCCAGTAACTTCATTTCGAGTTTAAGTAAAAATCTTTATATTTAAGAATATTCGAAATAATTTATTTAGTAGTATATAATCTATTTTTACTATATATTGTATAATTTTATGTTTGAAGAGATTGCATTCTAGGACCTATTTTTACCTTTAAGATAGACGTAAATTTTGTATCTTATACAATCCATTAGTCTGACCTAAATGTAACATAAAAGAAGCCTTAATCTTACGTTAGTATGCATTGAAAATTTTGAGCAACTAGTCCTTAAGATTGTAATCGTTATGAGTTATAATTAGCATAACATAACGTGTGGTTTCATACTAGGAAAACTAGACAAGATTAGTAGAATTGATTTGTAAACGAAGAGATAATATTATCAACTAATTATTTTATATATTTATAGTATAATAAATTATAATATGAATAATAGAATCATATATACTTTTCTATTGCGTAAATGCCCTTATATAACTAATTAGAAACTAAATATGATAGGAGTGTTTTTAGTCAGATTTACACTAGTATTATGAGAGTAAAGTTAAAATCCGCTAAACAGAGATATCATATGGTGATAGAACATTAACCATAAAATATCTTTACATATAAATAAATTTCTTTCGTATAAATATATGAAAATTTTAGGTATAATGTTGCTTTTATATTACTATTACCTGCAGAAACTATGATTCCACCATCACCTTATTCTCCATCATGGTATGCCCTCTGGTGATCAAGAATGGATAAGTATTATAATAAATTATATTGGAGGTATACTTTTTTATTTATGGGCTTATATGCTTCAGCCATTGCTGGTATTTATGCGTCAACATTATATCATGTAAGTATACTTGCGTGGTTAATTATTAGTATTGCACTGATCGGGTCAATAGCTTTTACTTATAGGTTAATAACTAGGTATAATGTTTATTTCGTTGCAATAATAGGCTACATCATATTTGTCTACATGGGGCTAGTTCAAACGTTTCCCAGAGTTATGGCTGGCTTTATTTATTTATCCATGTTACTAATCTACATTTTTAGCAGTAGTTTATGCTGTAATAAAATACAGACCAAGGCTTTATCAGTTCGATAAAAAATGGCTTATTGCCTACAGTTTACTTGCCTTTATAGTCGCATCCTTCATTTTAGGAGATATTTTATAGTAACTATGGAGTTGAGAAGTAGATTAGTTAGTAAGATATTATTTTCATTATAGTATATTTTATATGTGAAATTATTCTAGTATATCTCATCTATACTTCGTAACGATAATCGTTGTAACATGGGTTTCTCTATATGTAATACCTAGATATAAAATGTTTATGGTTAATACATTATTTTATTTATTCATTATTGATACTAAAATCCTAACAATCATTACTAATTAATTGTCTACACGTTTTAGGATTTTTAGTACTATTGATAGCTAATTTCTAACTTTTTGCTTATAAATATATTAAGTAAAGGCAAATTTTATTAAAATTATCTATAAATAGTTAACAATTTGTTATCTATTTGTTTTTCTGCTTAAGGTAGGCATAGATCTTATATCTTATACAATCCATCAGCCTATCGTGGTAGTCTGACATATGTAAAGCAATGTAATCTAGGACGTCATCATTTTTTAGCAACTCTTCCACGTTAGACGTCATATTAATAATAAGCCCAGGATCTGCCTTTGGATTCTTTACTTTTCTATTCTTTACTAATTCTTTCAAGTAGTTATCAGTGTAAGATATCCATTTTTTAATAACCGCCTCTATATCATCTCTATTTACCCCTAATTTTTTAGCAATTTGTTTTACTGGTCTATTTTCACATCTCATTTGGGCTATTTTTTCCTCGATCTTTGGGTTCATGAGAGCCGCCGGCGGGATTTGAACCCGCGACCGCCGGCTTTCTTCGTAGCCTTACAAGGCCGGCGCTCTACCAGCTGAGCTACGGCGGCATATTAAATTTCGGTTAATAACTTTAAAAGTTTATCAGCGTAATTAAGGGCTTAAGTAGAGAAAGTCTTATTAGGTGAGTATTATAAAAATTAAATTAGCCGGGTCGTCTAGCGGTCAAGGATGGCGGGCTTTGGCCCCGTCGACTAGGGTTCGAATCCCTACCCGGCTACTTTGGTAAAGTGTCGTACTTACTGCCTTTAGTGCTTAATTTAATTCTAAGAGAGACTGCGTAATTATACTTTATCTTATCCTTCAGTTCTTACTTGTTAAGTAACACGGTGATTCTTCATTGTCTCAACTAGTCTGTAACTATACTTAGTCAGACCTTGAAGGTCAAGGGCGAACCATGGGGATTTGCGTAATGCATACTACTATGTGAAACAGTAGTAATTATGTATCAGATAGTGTTGTTATACTACATTACCTCGACCTTTAAGGCCTAACCAAGTATAATGCTAAGTTACAAAAATTTTAAAGAATACTAATTGTGTCTTATCCCTTCTGGTTTATGGATTCTTTTATTTTTATCTAAAATCTTATTTACTTTCTTTTTAATATTAGTCATGTTAATTATTACGCATTTTGATTACTTGATTTCGAGTGATTTCTGTTTGCTATATATTTTAAAGTCCTCGGGTAATATTTTATTGAGGTTTAAGATTTTGCCATTCTTTGATATCTTCAAAAGGAGTAAGGATAAAGATCATTTCGTTTACGATGAACTGGGGGAATGGATAATGATTTCTAGGAATCCAAAATTAGGATTTTTATATTCAATAATATCTAAGACCGTGTCTAAGCTTGCAAAATATTACGATCTTTATATTTTACAGTTTCTTGAAGATTCAGAAATTAGGAATTTTTACACAATTAAGGCGATGGTTTCAACTAGATCACCTATAAAAGATTCTTTATTCTCTTCTAAGCTTTCTCAGTCTCTTTCTAAGTATGGTACTTTAGGTCAAGTAAATGTTGTAAAATTAAGATATTGCGGAATGAATTATTTATTCTTTAGATTTAATGTACTTCTTAAAAAGAATAAAAACGTAAGGGCAGACGTTAAAGTACTTTTACCTCCTTTAGGTGTAAGTACTTCTGGGATTCCTTACACTATAAATGATCTTTTTAAATCCATTTTTGAATATAATTCTAATGCAGTTTGTCAATCTATTCTAGAGCTTAAGGACGATAATACTGCTAGAATTTTAGCTAATTGTAATGATTATATAGATCTTGATGGGATTAAATACTCTCTCTCCTATTTCTCTAAAGATTTCAAAACTAGTGTAAAGTCTTCCGTAAGATCTATTGAAATCGAAATCGAAACGAAGGATTTTAACAAGCATGCATTGATTCCTTTACTTTGGAATAATTTTCTAGACATATATTCAACGTCATCCACGTGTTAAATTAAATATAAATTTTGAGCTTTCGAATTATTCTTGGTGAATACTTCTGATAAAGGTGAACGATCTCGAAATTCCTACTCTTGATGATATCAATTTTTCTGATAATAGGCTTTTAGTAAGAATAGATATAAATTCTCCTGTAGATCCTAAGACGGGTAAGCTAATTGATGATTCCAGGATTAAAGCTTATAATGATACCATAAAGGAACTAATAAATAAAGGGAATTCATTAGTCTTGATCTCACATCAAGGTAGGCCTGGAGATAGTGATTTCATCTCATTAGAAGAGCATGCAGAATTATTGAGTAAATACCTTGACACAAAAGTTGAGTTCATTGAAGATGTAATGGGTCCTTATGCGAGAGAGAGAATTAAGAGTATGAAAAGAGGCGAAGTTATACTTTTAGATAATGTTAGGTTTGTCTCAGAGGAACTTATAGAAGCCCCCCCTAGTCAACACGCTAAAAGCTATTTAATTAAAAGATTGTCTCCTCTTTTTGACGGTTACGTTAATGACGCGTTTGCGGCAGCTCACAGAAGTCAGGCTAGTATAGTAGGATTTCCTATGGTATTGAAGTCTACAGCAGGCAGAGTAATGGAAAAAGAAGTTTCGGCGTTAGCAAAGATTTTTAACGCTGAAGAGTTTCCTAAAGTTTTCGTTTTAGGAGGAGGTAAAGTCCTTGATAGTATAAGGATTATTGAGAATCTTGTGAAGAGAAGGCTTGCTGATAGAATATTAACTGGAGGATTAATTGCTGAACTTTTTGCTGTAGCTAAAGGTTTAGACTTAGGTAAGGAAAACATGCAAATCTTAGAAAAGAAGGGACTTATCTCTTTAATTCCTAGGGCTAGGAAAATACTTCTCTCTGGAGGCCCAATAGAGATTCCTGTGGATTTTAAGGTAGAGAAAGAAGGCAAAGTTTCTGAAGAACCCGGCAATAAGGTTACTGGTGTAATAAAAGATATAGGAAGTACTACTGTAGGTATTTACTCATCCTTCATTAAGGACGCTAAAGTAATAGTAATGAGAGGTCCTATGGGGGTAATAGAAGATGAAAGATTTAGAGAAGGAAGTAAGAAGCTTTTGGACAGTGCAGTAGAAAGTCAAGGATATCTTATAATAGGCGGAGGACATATGATAAGTATGCTCGGAGGAGGGTCTGAAATAAACCCAAGTAAAGTTCACGTTTCTACAGGCGGTGGAGCATTACTTTTATTTTTAGCAGGCGAAAGATTACCTGCATTAGAAGCTTTAGATCTTTCGTATAAGGTGATTAAAAAATGATTAAAGTAGCATTAAACGGTTACGGTACAATAGGAAAGAGAGTAGCTAATGCAATAATGTTACAACCAGATATGAAGCTTGTTGGCATTGCTAAGACTTCACCTAACTATGAGGCTTTCGTAGCCCAAAAAATGGGAGTAAGCATTTACGTTCCTCAGGATTCCGCTAAATCATTCGAAGAAGCTGGAATAAAGATTGCAGGTAACGTAGAAGATATGGTAAAAGATGCAGATATTATAGTAGACGCTACCCCTAACGGAGTCGGCGCGCAGTATAAGGAACTTTACCAGAAATTTGGTAAAAATGCTATATTCCAAGGGGGAGAAAAAGCTAACGTAGCAGAAATCTCATTTTCTTCACTTTGTGATTACGATGAAGCTATAGGAAAAAAATATATAAGAGTAGTATCTTGCAATACAACAGCTTTACTTAGGACTATATGTACTTTAAATAAATTAAGTAAAGTAGAGAAAGTTAGAGCAACAATAGTAAGGAGGGCTGCAGATCCTAAAGAAGTTAAAAAAGGTCCTATAAATGCAATAGTACCAGACCCAGCCTCAATTCCGAGTCATCATGCTAAGGACGTTAATACTGTGCTTAAAGACTTGGATATAATAACCATGGCAGTTATAGCTCCAACTACTTATATGCATATGCATTTACTCGACGTTACTGTTAAATCTCAAGTGAGTAAAGAAGACGTTATAAATCAGTTTCTGAATACTAGCAGATTGCTGCTTGTAAGAGGAAAATCGAAAGTTAATTCTACTGCTGAAATAATTGAGGTAGCAAGAGATTTAGGTAGAGTAAGGAATGATATACCAGAAGTAGTAATATTTGAAGATTCAATTTACACTAAAGGTAACGAAATATTCCTAATGTATGCCGTTCACCAAGAATCTATAGTAGTTCCAGAAAATATAGACGCAATAAGAGCTTCATTGAACCTGGCTAGTGCTGAAGACTCAATAAAAATAACAAATGCTACTCTAAATATAGGTAGGGGGTATCTTATATGAGCTCTCCTACATATACCGTAAGCCTATGGTTTAGAAAAATCTTAGTTCCAATAGATGGATCAGAAAACAGTATGAGAGCACTGGAGTTAGCAACAGATTTCAGTCTAAGATACGGTTCTAAAGTTACAGTTATTCATGCATGCAGTACTTGTGATGAAGCTGAACACATTAAAAAGAAGGTTGAAGAGAGAGTGGGAGACAAAATAGACTATGATTTTAAAATAATAAAAATATCAAAAGATAGTAGTGTTCCTAACGAAATTTTGAAGGTTATAAATGAAGATACTTATGATGCAGTAATAATGGGTTCTAGGGGAACTTCAGTTAATAGTGATATAAATATAGGTTCTACTGTACTATCAGTTGCCGCTAATGCTTCAATAACTGTTATAATTGTTAGATAATCATAGGAATGCTTTTGCTTGAGTAACTTGATAAGTCAACATTGAACGTGTATTTGACTTCAAGGAACCTCTTTCTTAGTTCTATTACTTCTTTTCTCACTTCTTTAGGATCTTTACCATCTATTGCAACTTTCTTCATTAACTCTGCGATTTCATCCATTTCTTCTTCCTTCATTCCATATCTTGTCATTTCTTGAACTCCTATTCTTAATCCACTTGGGTTGCTAACAGTTTCAGGAGTATCGCAGGGCAATAAGTTCTTATTTACTATTATGTTAGCCTCCTCCAGTAACTTAGCTATTTTAGCTCCTCCTCCCAATTCTCTAACGTTTACAGCAGTCTGATGACTCTTAGTATACCCTAAGTGCTCTCCTACTACCTTAAATCCTCTTTCTGCTAGAGATTCTGCTAACTTCTTTGCGTTCTTAGTTATTTGACTTGCATAATCTTTACCGAAGTACTTCATTTCTATTAAAGTAACTGCTGTGGCAGGTAGTCTGTGCAAGTGATGATTACTCACAAACCAAGGAAAGATGGTTCTTGAAATTTCTTTAAACAATTCATCATCGTTTGATAAGATTGAACCGCCTTGAGGTCCTGGGAATGTTTTATGAGTTGAGGTAGTCATAACGTCTGCTCCTTCATCTAACGGATTGCTCCAAGCTTTACCGACTATTAATCCGTAAACATGAGCTGCATCATAAACTAATTTTGCTCCGACCGCGTGAACGTGAGGTGCAAGTTCTTTTGTAGGATGGGGAAATAAATATAAACTTCCTCCTAGGACTACAAACTTTGGCTTAATTTCTTCTATCATTTTTATTGCCTTATCTACATCAACGTTTATATTTTCCTTATCGAAAGGCATTTCTATGTGTTGTATACCCAGAGCGCCTAGAGTTCCGAACTTTGTATGACTTACGTGAGAGCCAGCTTGTACGGGAGCTATTAAAGCCTTATCTCCGGGGTTTGCTAAAATTCTAAATACTGCGGCATTAGCTATTGTTCCGCTTATCGGTCTCAAATCGGAGTTTTTGGCAGGAGTAACTTCATTCATTAATTGTATTGCAAGGCTTTCTACTTCATCCACATACTTAGTACCTTGATAGAACCTCTTGTAAGGTTTTCCTTCTGCATATCTTGACATGAAATCGCTCATGTAAACAGCTTCAGCTATAGGGCTCATTACATTTTCAGAGGCTATCATATTTATTGTCTCAGTTCTTCTCCAAGTATTCTGCTCTTTAGTTAACTGAATTACTTTCGTTAATTCTTCGGGCAATTCCATGGCTTATAGTTTCACAAAAGAGAAAATTAAGCTTTTATGCCCCTGCCTAACATCTTGTGAGCTTTACCTAATTCCTTATTACCCAGCGCTGAAAGCAGATTTAATTCACCTGCAAGTACTGTTGAAGCAACTATTTCAGCGAATTTTTTAGCATTGCTCCCGGGAGGGTTTCCTCCGCCAACAACTCCCATAATTGCTAATGCCTCCCTTTGAGTAGGTAATCTAGTTCCTCCGCCAACAGTTCCTACTTCAAGTGAAGTAAGGGTAACGCTTATGTAAAGATCTTCTCCTCTAACTTCAGTCCAAGTATATCCACTACTGCTTTCAACAACCTGCGCTACGTCTTGCCCAGTAGCAATAAAAATTGCAGAAACTATGTTTGCGAAATGAGCATTGAATTGATAAATATTTCCAGCTCTAGCGCTTCCCAGCAGGTTTTTCCTTAGATTAACTTCATGTATTGCTTCAGCAGTAGTATGAAGAACTTCTTTAAGTGTAACTGACGGAACTATTACTTCTGCAACAACAGTTTTTCCCCTACCGAAAATAGAATTAACCATCGATTGCTTTTTATCACTGCACATGTTTCCACTTACCGCTATGCATTCAGCTTCTGTGAACTCGCTCTCTATAAAATTGCATATAGCTTCAGAAGCTATTGTAGCCATATTCATTCCCATAGCATCTCCAGTCTCGAACACGAACCTTAGCCAGACGTTATTTCCTAAGACGAAAGGTTGTACTTCCTTCAATTTGCCGTGAGAAGTAGTTGATTCAGCAACCTCCTTTATTTTATTCATATTTTTATTTATCCAATCTAGAAAATTTGCTACGCTATTTATGTTAGGTAACTTAAAGACTGGGGCTCTTGCCATACCGTCAAAAATTATCTTAACTTTAGCTCCTCCAGACTTTGTAATTGCCTTACAGCCTCTATTAACGCTAGCTATTAATGCACCTTCAGTAGTTGCTAGAGGAACGTAAAAATTTCCCTTAGCATAATCGCCCTCAACTTTTAAAGGTCCAACTATGCCAACCGGTATCTGTATTCCTCCTATAACATTTTCAGCGTTCTTATTCTTTATTTCAGAATAGTCCAAAATTGTTGAACCAATTGAAGGTAAGCTTGCACCTAAAATTTTTTCAAGTGCGAGTCTTCTTGCAACCATTGCCGCGTTTGCTTCTAAAAAATTATCAATCTCATGTAATTCTATTTCTCCTTTAATAGCTTTCTCTACTACCTCATCTATTTTCATCTTCTACCAGCCTAAATTTTATTCCATACTCTATTAATCCATTACTTGAGTCGGCCTTTAATCTCCTTATTACTGCCTCTACTCTGGAATTATCTTTAATTTCTCCTGTAACGTCAGTTAAAGGTGCTACTATTTCAATGCCTTCATCTAATCTTATTAATCCTATGTACTCGGGAGTAGTTTTCTCAAATCCTGGCCTATTTTGGTAAGACATTGTATACGAAATTAAAGTTCCACGACCGCTTAATTTTACTTTGGATATGCTAGTAGAACCGCACTTATTACATACTTCTCTATAAGGGAAGAAGAGATTTTCGCACTTATTGCATTTCCCTGCTATTAGTGAATATAAACTTTCCTTATTCCTCCAAATTTGAGCCGGAAAGACTTTCATTTTTAACACCTCCTTAATCCGATTACGTAAGCTGAAGTACCTAAATCATCCGTTGATATTACTAATCCCTTCTCACCTTGTGCTCTCTTACCAGGGAAAGTGCCCGCTAATTGCATAAAGGCTTCTGCAAGTTGATAAACCCCTGTAGCTCCTCCAGGGTATCCTCTAGATTTTAATCCTCCACTGTAATTTACTTGAATCGAATCTAGCATATTCAATGATTTTCCTTTTTCTAGTCCCATTTCTTCTAAAATTAATGCAGCATTAATACTGTATGAGTCGTGAATTTCCATGAAGTCAGCCTTATATTCCCTAAATGTGGAATACGCTTGTTTTACTGCAGGCATACTTAATGTTGAAAACTCTGAAATTGAAGATGAAACTCCTTCAATTTTTACTTTAACTTCCGGTTTGAACTCATCGCTCGTCAGCAAAACTGCAGTTGCTCCGTCAGCTCTGGGCGAAGTATCAAATAATCTAAGAGGATCGGAAATAATTTGAGACTGCTCTACAGTTTTTTTATCAACTTGGAATTTTAAGTACGCATAAGGGTTTTCTGAGCCGTATTTATGCATTACCAATGGCCATTGAGTAAAGTAGTCATAATTTACACCGTAAGTTTTCATATACTGTTTCATTTGTAAAGCCGCAAAAGGCTGTAAGGTTAATCCTTCTCTATATCCGAATTTTTCGTCAAGATTCTCTGCAGTTATCTCATTAAGATAACTAGTTGGAAAGTCACCCATTTTTTCTACACCTATTAATAATATTGATTTAACTAAGCCTGATTTTATCATGTAATATGCTGTCTGTATCGCGGCGCCACCACTTGCATCACCATTTTCTATTCTGGAAGTAAATCCTGAAAATCCTAACATATTAGAGATTTTGCTGGCTAAGAGTACTTGATTGACAGTAGTCTCGGAATACGCATTAGCTAAAATTATTGCATCTGGTTTAATAGAGTTTAATTTACTTACAGACTCCGCAACTAGATCCACTAAGTTTTTATCATAATATCTGTCTACTTTTATCATTGAAGCATCATAAATAAGGACTTCCGTCATTGTTCGTACACCTTATATTTATTTGTGAATTTTGCATATTCTGCATAACTTACAATAATCTTATTTGAAATATAATATTCGGTCGTGCGAGCTAGCTTCTGTTTTTCATATATATTGTCAGTTGCAATAAAACTGAAGGCGTCCGCGCCGGCTCCGCTACCAAACGGTGCTACTAAAATTCTCTGTCCTGGTTTAGCTATGTCAAGTACCTTGGCGAAACCTAGTAAAGCTGAGGCATTATAAGGATTTCCTATATAAGGTGATACTAGTCCTGGCTTAATTTTCTCTAAAGGTACACCAAGTTTTTTAGCTGCTTGCATTGGAAATTTTCCGTTAGGTTGATGGAAAATGAAGTAATCAAAGTCTGAAGCCTTATAACCGTAATCTTGGAATAGTTTCTCTATTGCAGAAATTATATGAGCAAAATATGCAGGTTCTCCAGTAAATGCTTCTCCGTGTAAAGGATATGGCATTCCGTCTCTTCTCCAGAAGTCTGGAGTCTCTGTATTGAAAGATGCAAAACCTTCTAATAATGCTGCAGATTCCTCTGCTTTGCCTACTATAAACGATACTGCAGCTGCTGCAGAACTTAATTCTAGAATATCTCCTGGATTCGATTGTGCAGTATCTGAACCTACAACCATACCATATTTTATCTTTCCACTTTCGACCATACTTAAAGCTACACCTAATCCTACTGATGCTGCCCTACAAGCAAATTCCATATCTGCACTTAAAGAATAATGCGAGATACCTAGTGCATCTATAAGTGCAGCCGCAGTAGGCTTTACTGCGTAAACCTTAGATTCTGATCCAAATAGCACTAAACCTATATCTTCTGGACTTATCCTAGCTCTATTCAGTGCATTTCTTGATGCTTCTATCGCCATGGTAGTGGAATCTTCATCCGGAGCTGGTACTGACTTTTCTGTCAATCCCAAAACCTTAGGAGTAGTAGATTCCTTTCCCCAAACTTTAGCTATATCACTAACGTTTATTCTATATCTAGGTACGTAAGATCCCCAACCAACTATACCCGAACGCATCTTAATAATTCATCATTGTATTTTTTAAAGATTTTCTATTGTCGATATACCCAATAGACGATTGTCTATAAAAAGTAAATGAAATATGCTAAAAAAGAGATAGAATAAAGGAAAAAAGGAACAAAAGAGGGCTAATCTGAGCTTCTATCTGCGTAAAACACTTGGTACCTTCTTGGTTTTAATGTCTTTACAATGTGATCGAAAGCAGCTTGCGGGTCACTTTGTTCTCCGCAAGTGTAAACATCAAGAGTAGCATAATTATACTCATTCCATGTGTGAAGAGCAATATGACTTTCTTCTACTAATGCCAGAACTGAAACTCCTCCTTTTTTACCCCCAAATGACCAAGACTTTGCCTCAACTAGTCTCATATTAGCTATTTTTACTGCTTCCAGAACTAATTTCTCTAGATGTTCCTTGTCAGTCAATAGCTTAGGATCTATATCATATAAGTTTCCGAATACATGCTTACCTACAATTTTATCTTCGGAAGATTTGAGAACTAGTCTCTCTTCCATTTCCTGTTCTTTTACCCTCCACGTTTACATGAATAATTTACATTTATAAATGTAACTGACCAATTCTATTTGGATTATTTTATATGATTTTATCTAGGTATTTTATCTTCCGAAAATCTTTAATCACTTAAATGTCATAAAGTAATGTGGACCCGTAGCTCAGCCAGGATAGAGCGCCGGCCTCCTATGGGCTGAAGAAAGTCGGTGGTCGCGGGTTCGAATCCCGCCGGGCCCGCCACACTATAGATCTTCAGGAATTCTAGGTAAATTCGCATAACCTTGCAAGAATAATCCAATCAAATCAAATATTTTGCTTGCGTTCCTCATTACTACGAAATCATTACTGACTATAGTGGATTCACTTGACATTACAGTCTTATCTGCTTTATCTACAGTATTTGCATTAATTCCCCTTTTTCTGAGGTTTGAAGCTATTTCACCACTGTGACTTATTTCTGAATCTAAGATCAGAGTAAAAGATAATCCCAAGAAGTAGCAAAATTCTGAAAACAAAATTAGTATGTCTTCAATTCTGCTATCTCCTTTCTTAGATCCTAAACCTAAGTCTCTGACAAAGCCGTCATCACATATGAATGCTTCATCATTATCTAGAGCATTTAGTATAGTTATTGCAACATTAAAGCCGTCAATTATTACGTTTTTTTCTAGTTGTATCTTTTCCTTTATCTCTTTTATCTCTTCATCTGAGTGAGTACACCTATAGAGAAGAAGTCTTTGTTTAAAAGAAAGAGAATATCTTCCAGTCACGAGATCTAATGCAGGTTTTCTGTTATATCCTCTATTAAGTAAGTATTTGTAATCAATGTATGCTTCTTTCAATTCCTTCTTTAATATCATTAATTATCTCTTCCCTTGATTTTCCTTCCATCATCATGCTCAAGTAAGTTCCTTTTCCTCCTCCTTTTCCTCCTTTACTCCTTAAGAAATTAGCTAAGTCGTCTAACTTCAAGTCTTTGCTTGATGCTATATCTACGGCTTTTTTACCTATAAATACTGCAATAGTCTTGTTAACTTGAATTGTTAATTTTCTTAGCAGGTCTTTGACTATGTCTTCATCCATAACTTCTGGTAACACCTTTAACGTTACTCCGTCTATTTTCTCTTCAGTTATCTTGCTTTCCACGTATTCTGCGTACCAGCTTCTATACGCAGAAAGAGTTTCTTTCATTTCTTTCATTTCTTCTAAAGTTCTCTTTAATCTTATTTCCACTTGTTCTGTAGACGTATCTAAGTCTGTAGAGATTCTACTTAGTTTATCTTCAATATCTCTAGCGTAATTTGTAACCATATCTCCGGCAACATATTCTAGCCTTATTACTCCATCTTGAATTTTTTCTACATTGATTATTTTTACTGCACCTATTTCGCTGGTGTTACTTACATGTGTTCCTCCACAACTTTCTACGTCCCAATCCTTAATTTCCAAGAGTCTTATAGTTGGCTTATTTATAACTCCTCCTTCATATATTGAAACTCCAAAAGTCATTTCGGCTTTCATTCTGTCCATTTCTATTGCAGTTACTGGTCTTCTATCATTAATCACATAATTAGCCATATCCTCAAGCTTCTTTACCTCTTCTGGCGTTAACATCTTATAATGAGTAATGTCAAGTCTAGCTTTTTCAGGAGTTTTCTCAGCCCCTGCTTGCCATACATGTTCTCCGAGTAACTTCTTTGCTGCTGCAAGTATAACGTGAGTAGCAGTATGATGTTTCATTAATCTATATCTTCTTTGCCAGTCTATTTCACCGTAAACCTCTTCTCCAACGTTAAGCTTTGCTTCTCTATCTAAAACATGGACTATAACATCTCCTACTTTTTGGGTATCTATTACTCGGTATTCTTCATTTTTGGTCTTTATTATTCCAGAATCTCCTAATTGTCCTCCTCCTTCTGGATAGAAGGTTGTCTTATCTAGAACTATAAAGTTCTTATGGACTCCGAGTACTTTTGCGTTAAAGCTACGCTGATACTGGTCTTTGTAATATAACTTATCCGTCGAAATGAACTTCTTAGCAAATTCTATTGCGTCTGGAGTTAGCCTAGCTTTCTCTTTTTCTCCTTTAATTGGAGCAGACTGATGTCTCTTTGCAACTAATGCATAGAAATTAAAAGGAACAGAAATCTCTATTCCTTTTTTCTTTAGTTCATCTGCTATTAAATCCGGAGGAATTCCGTTGGTATCGTAAGTTTTTATTAGATCTTCTGTTGTTACATTGCCTTTCTTGGCAAGTGACGAAGCCACAGAAGATACTTTTTGTAATGTTTCTTCATATTTTTCTTGCTCGAATTCCACTGCATCTAATATATAGTCCTTATTCTTAAGGAACTGTGGGAAGTCCTCTCTCCAGAAGTTAATTTGTTCAAGGACTAAATCTTTTAATCTAATATCACTACCTAAAATTTTCATTACACGGAGTGCTCTTCTTATTAATAATCTTCCTAGGTAGCCTTCTCCAGAATTTGATGGTACCAACCCATCAGCTAGCATTAAAGCAATAGTTTTACTATGATCTAAAACTTGAAATACTCTTGCTGCTCTTGTAAGCTCTTTTTCCACTTCTTCCTTTTTTAACCCTAATGCTTTAGCTACCATTTCTCTATGGTGTATTACAGTTAATGGGTTGTCAGGATCAATCCTACCTGCGAACTTTGCTGCAGTTTTTAACATTTCCTCATCCACATAAGGCTGATCTAATTTTTTGAAAAATGTGTAAACTAAATTGCCATAGATTGCGTGAAACGCCGTTGGAGTTTTTTGAGTGAACCAAGCTAGTCTTTCTATTCCATATCCTGTATCAACGATTTTTAGTTTTAAGGGAACGTATTCTCCATTAACTATTTGATACTGCATGAAGACTAGGGTAGCTAATTCTAATCCGCCAACGGTAACTTCAAACGAAGGTCCTGCGTTTCCCCCTCCTTCCCACCACGATTCTTTAAAAGTTAAAAGTTCCTCAGGTATCTTTAACTCTTCAGTGAAGAATTCCTTTGATAATTTGACAGTTTCATCTTTCCAATATACGAATTTATCTGGATAATTAAATGCATGATGACCTCCCATTTCAAACGTAGTTAGGTGCCTACCAAATGTAATTCCTACGTTGTCTACATCTTCTAATCTTATGCAAGGTTGAGAAACTACTAACGGGTTAGCTGGGGGCTGGACAAGTCCGCTAGTTACGTGAGGTTGAAAGTCTACAATACTAGCTATTGTTAAATATAGGTCATCTCTCCATCTGGCAAGCACAGGTTTTGGAGGTATTATTGTATGTCCATGTCTTTGGAAGAATTCTAAAAATTTTTTCCTGGCTTCACTAACACTAAGATTTAGTTTTCCTATACTTGAGTCAAGGAAAGTATAATCAGTACATGGTATGTCAGCACAGTTATCTCTCTTTTCGTCTGTAGTCCAGAATGGAGTCTTGCATGATATACATTGCTTTCTTACGTAGTGATTCTCCTGAAAGAACTTTAATCTATACTCATTCTCGTCTATTTTCATCCTATAACAAAACAAGAAAACAAGAATTAAAGACTAATGTAGCAAAAAAGTTTTTATCCGAATAGGGATGATAGTCCTCCTGCGATTTCTTCTTCGCTTGGTCCTTTCTTTTCTTCTTCTTTCTTTTCTTCTTTCTTCTCCTCCTTTGCAGGAGCTGCTTGTGCTTGAGCTGGTGCTGCTGCGGCTACTGGCATTGCTACTGCATTCTTTAATACTTCATCTATGTTTACTTCTTTTAATGCTGCAACTACTGCTTTTACTCTTACATCATCTACGCTTACTCCCGCAGCAGTTAATACGTTCTTTAAATTGTCTTCTGTTATGTCTTTTTTAGCTGAGTGGAGTAACAAACTCGCGTATATGTATTCCATTTTTAATCACCTTCTTCTTGTTAAGAGGAATTTAAAAGTTTTTATCCGAATAGGGATGATAGTCCTCCTGCGATTTCTTCTTCGCTTGGTCCTTTCTTTTCTTCTTCTTTCTTTTCTTCTTTCTTCTCCTCCTTTGGCTGTTGTGTCTGCTGTGTAGTAGGCACTTGTATTCCTAAGTCTACTTTACCGCTAATTGCACCTGCTAATGCATAAGCTTTTGCTAGAGCTGAGGAGAATACTGCTTGTGCTGACTGTGGCGTTATGTAACCAGATTCTCCCGCTAAAGCCATAGCATTCTTGTATGCCTTTCCTAATGTTAACTTCAATATTTCTGGCTCTGGATATGCTATTTCTACTCCTAGTGTGAGCGCATTCTTATATGACTCTAGAATTTGTGATTTATACTCATCTAACTTTAATTCTAATTGATCTCCTGGAATTATTAAATTATCATGATATGCAACCTTTAATCTTAATTTTACGTAAACTGGCATTATTCCCAATTTTTGAAGTACTGGGACTATTTCCGGGGGAATAGGTTGTCCAGGTTCCGCTATTGTTGTGTCTTTTGTTATGGCTATTTTGCCTTCTTGAACTCTAGTTGGAATCTTTAATTTTCCAAAGACGCTTATCATAGGTCCTGCAGGTATTCCTGTATCTCCTGCAGGAATTACTACTTCCTCGTCTGCGTTATCTCCAGGCAAGGCGTATCTCTTTAGTTTGAACCTTGATAACATTAAGGAAACTTCAAATGGGTTCTTATTACTGAAAATGAAGGCATTAGTACCAGTTAAATACTGTTGAAGTTTACTTACATCTAATCCGCTCTCTTTTGCAGCTCTTTCAAAAAGTCTATTTTTGGATACTTTTATCTCCATTACGTCTCTAAACTTCTTTCTTATTTCGTGTAACTTGTCTGTAGGAAATCCGTCTAAACTTGCTATTAGAACTGTTTTATGTTCTTTTATTTTCTCCTTCAGTTCTTTTACTTCTTCAATTTTCCATTGGGGAATCTTATGTTGTTGAACGGTTAAGCTCATTTCTATCACTTAATTTTAATTTCTACTGGTTTACCCATTGTTGTTTTCACATATATAGCTCTTATTATTGATGTTGACTTAATTTTACCTTCTATTGCTGTCAATACTGCGTTTGCGTTTTCTGCTAAATCTTCTGGTTTTTGATCCTCAGTACCTATGAAAACTTGAGCATGAGGTTGATCTTTTGTTTTAACTATCGTAGTACGCTTAAATCTCGTAACATATTCTGCTACATCGGCTCCAGAAGGTAAGGGAGTTGGGAACTTACCTCTTGGTCCTAAAGCTGGACCCAATATTCTTCCAGCTAAAGCCATTGTATCAGGTGAGATTAAGAACCAATCATTCTGTTTTGCATATTTTTTGATTATTCTTTTCTGTCCCATGAGTTTTTGTAATTCTTCTTTAGTTAAGACTACGTTAGGTTCAGCTCTTTTAGCAGATTCTAATTGTTCAAAAGATGGGACGACTAGAACTTTTTTAGATTTAGATGGCACTTTAGGTAAAACTACTATTTCTCTAAGTTTTACATCTCCTCTTTTCATATCAACGTCTTTAAAAGTTACTATTAAGTTCACGCTTTGAGAGAATTTTCTTTTAGGGTTGTTCTTTTCCGATACCGCTTCTTTTAAGCCTTCTATTAAATTATCTTTCGGAACTATCATGGTTATTACGCCTTACTCCATTTTTCTTCGTACTTTGAAAAAACTTCGTCATATTTTCCTTCATCTATCTCATTTATAAGCTCTTTTGGATCTCTTTTATCTACTGTTAGACCTATTTGCCTAGCAGTACCTAGTATTGACTTTACTGCAGATTTAAGAGCTTTTGCAGTAAGAGACGGTTTCTTTGTTATTGCAACATCTATAATATCGTCTAAGCTTATATTTCCAATTTTCTTATGTGCAGGATCTCCTGAAGGTGCATCTGCTCCAGCTTTTTTGAGCAATAAGGAAGAGGTTGTGGGTATACCTACTGATATTTCGAATTCTTTAGTATCTAAATCAACGTCTATGGTTACTGGTACCGTCATTCCCTTAAACTGCGAAGTAACTTCGTTTATTTTTTTAACTACTTCGCCTACGTTTAATTTTAATTGAGATAAAGTTGGCCCTAAAGGCGGTCCTGGTTTTACATTACCTCCTTCTACTACTATTTTTAGAGTTTTCTTGGGCATGAATTTATCACCTTAAGATTTTTTCACGGGTTTAACTTGATCTACGGGTATAGTTACTTGTAATGGGAAAGCAGATTCTAAAATATTTAACACTACCTCTCCCTTTCCTTCAGTAACTTTAACAACCTGAGCTTGCATTCCTCTAAAAGGTCCAGAGACTACTTCCACTAGGTCACCTTCATTTATTGTAGGTCCAGTAACTTTCTTAGATACCATTTTCATTATATCGTCCTTGGGCACTAATCCTTGAGCTACTCCCCTAACATGCCTTATGCCCGAAATTAGCAATTTAACAACGTGAGGCCCAGAGGCTTCAACTATTACGTATCCTTTAAGTCCTGGAGGCACTATTATTGAATAAATTTCTGGAATACTATTAGTTTTTACTCTCTCTTCTAGCATTAATCCTACACTTATTTCTTGCCCGCCAGTAACTTTAACTGCGTAATAATTCCTGATTTTAGTCTCCATTTACTCACCTCAAATTATGAATGCTAAAACTAACTGTATTAAGTAAGCTAAAAGTCCTATGAAAGCCATTACTATGATTGTCGTCTTTAAGTACATGTTAAAAGTTCCTTTATCAGGCTTTTTTGCAACATTCACTATTCTTTTCCAATCATCAGGCAGTTTCTTTATTCTTTCTACTATATTCATACACTTATATCTTAGGAGTGAAGAAATTAACTTTAACTAAAAATTCTCTCAATAAACCAATCCACGCTAAAAGGAATTAAATCATCGTAGTTCTGACCTGTTCCTAGGAAGATTACAGGTTTCTTTAATTCATAAGCTAAAGATAAGACCACTCCGCCTTTAGCATCAGCGTCAACTTTGGTCAATATAACACCGTCATAATCTACAGTATTCTCAAAGTATTTTGCCTGCTCTATTGCATCATTTCCTGCTAATGCATCTATTACTAGGAGCTTTAAATTAGGTTTTGAGATCCTAACTATTCTTTTCAATTCCTCAGCTAAATCTTTATCAATATGCATTCTGCCTGCGGTATCTATAAGCACAACATCTATTCCCCTACTCTTAGCTGCTTGAATTGCGTCAAAAGCAACTGATGCAGGATCTCCGCCATATTTTCCTTTTACTAATGGTATTTCCAATTTTTGACAGTGTATTGCAAGTTGTTCTTGAGCTGCGGCCCTAAAGGTGTCTGACGCGGATACTATTACTTTAAATCCGGCTTTCTTCAGCGCTTGTGCAACTTTTGCAATAGTTGTAGTCTTTCCTACTCCATTTACTCCAAAGAACATTATAACATAAGGCTTAGAGGATTTTTTAATTTCATCAATTAAATTTCTCTCGAATTTATTTTTTTCTAAGATTTCCGTTATCGAGCTTTTTAATGACTTTTTTACTAATTCGTCTAAATCGTCACTTCTGCTTATCTTTTTGCCTATTAGCGATGATTTAAGGTCTTCTAAGATTTTATCAGTAACATCAAGACTTACATCACTTTCGAGTAATTCCATTCTAAGCTCTTCTATAATATCGTCAATATCATCTTCTTTTATTTCTCTATATCTAAAAATATTGAAGATGTTTAACTTATTACCTAAACTACTTTTCTTCTGAGTAGAAGTTTGCTCCTCTATTTCTGCAGATGTTTGTTGCTCTTCTCTTTTGCTTTCCTTTGTTGAAGGTAATTCTTGAGTTTCATTACCTTGTGGAGAAGGTTGTTGCTCAACTTCTTCTTTTTTCTTTTCCTCTACTTTTTGAGTAGGAGTTTGTTGCTGCTCTTCTTCTCCTTTTTGCTTAAGTTTTTCAGTAAACGAAGAAAAAGCTTTCTTTAACTTTTCGAAACAAATTACTCACCTTTCTGTTGAGCTTGTGCTTGAATCTGGTTTAGAATGTCAACTATTTGATCATACGCATCCTTACTTTCCGCAAGTTTCTTATCAAGTCCTGTAAATGCTTCTTTTAATTCGTTCTCTCTATCGTCTAAAATTTTCAATGCTGTATCCATATCTACTTCAGCGTAGTATGATAGGCCTAAATATACTAAGACTTTTTGAGGAGGTTGAGGATCAATTTTAAACATAAGATAACCTTTCTTATCAGTTGATACCAACATTTCTTGTTGTGTTTTTAATTCTTGAATGGAAGCTTTAGCGGCTTCAATTGAAGCCACTGAGTCTGATAATTCTGCTCTTGCTGCTGAAAGATCATCTATTTGTTTTTTTAATAATTGCGCTTGTGCTAATAAATCGTCTAAAGATACTACTACCTTATTTTCTTCTTGGTCGGACATGATTTATCACATTAAATAATCTTATCTAGCTCAGCAATATCTTTTATGCTCCTATCTGCAATTTCTTCTGGTGATACTTCTTTAATTTCCTCAATCTTGATATTGTGCCTTTTTATTTTATTCTTACTTCCGAAATATGTATAAACGTATTCCATTGCTTGTTTTTCATTTAAAGCTCTAACGAATTTTGTAAACTTTTGCTTCGTTGGAAAGCTACTTTCGTTAAATAGCGCGGTGCCTTTTACCATATAAACTTTAATTTCCTCCATCTCAATCACCTAAAGCTTTCTGAATTCTTAAAATCTCTGGTCCAGTAGTAGAAGAACCAACTAATATTCCTTTATTATTTGCTATTAGCCCGCTTCTAACGAAAGCACTACCAAAATTTACCGTACCTATATCTATATTTATCTTGAATAATTTAGACAACTCATTTATTTCATCGTCGCTTGCGTCTATATGAACTATTCCGCCCTTGTCTGTAATAACGCCAACTGATCCTACTACAGACACGTGTGCTATTCTACCCTTTTTAACTTCGTCAACTTCTAAGGCTTCTTTTATTTGCTTTGTCTCTGCGTCTGAAAACTCTGGATAAACTAATGCTGCATTATCATTAGTTAATATTACATTACCAAGGGCTGTAGTTTTCAAATTCAATACTTCTACTCTAACATCTTTAGCTAGCTCCTTTATTACCCTTAGCTCTTCATCTCTAATATTTTTAGGAAAGAGAAGTGCATTATTATTGCCCGTCATGAAAATTCCTATTAAAAAACTATCTGCTATAGTAGTTTCTATAATTTCGGTATCTAAATTCTCTCTAATTACCTTTTTAGTTTCGTTATCTAGATTTTTAGGAACAAAAGTATATTTATCGTTAGAAAAAATATAAACTCCTATATTGTCAGTGCCGAATATACTTAATTTCTGTATATTCATTCACTCTTAATTGCTAGCTTTACTAAATATGTTTTTTCGTCTAACTTACTTACTACTACTCTTATTCTGCTTTTTATCTTATCGTAATTATTAGTAGATAAAGACTTTGTTACTAAAGGATCTATAACTACTTTCTCTGCTCCGAAATGTCTTGTTATTTTATTCTTAATCTCTTTTACTGCTCTTCCTACTCTATTTGTCCTTTTTCCAGTAGCTATCTTCCTTAGATTAATTACCATTTCAAAATTATCCTTCTCTTTCATAGATTTACACCTTTAAACTATTCCTTCTCCAATTTCTTCTGAGAGGATTTATCCTTACCTTCCCGTTAGTTTTTAATATAACCCAAGCTGGTATCGCAGAATTTGATTTTATTGCTTTTGCTAATCTCATTTTTTTAGCTAAGGGTTTTATAGTGCTCATTTCCAACCCCTCTCTTTAATCTGAATCTTGTAATCTCTTTTATTTTGTTCTGCAACTTGAGATAGTATTTCTTTTAGTTCATCATCAGTAATAGGAGTCTTAATTCTTCCTGCTTGTGCAAGTGCTATTAACTGGTTTTCTAAAGACTCCGCGATTTCAGGTTTTACTAACTTTACATTATTTAACCTTTGTCTAGCTTCGGGTGTTAAAATAATCCTAAGTAAAGCTTCCTTTTGTTTCTCATATTCTTCTCTTTTCCTTCTCTCTTCTAATGTTCTTCTACTTTCTTCTTCTGCCCTTCTAGCCAATAAATTTTGTAATTCGGGATCATATTCATCTTCTGACATAGAACATCACTATTCTAAGTATTTTTTCAAAGAAGGATTATTTTCGGCCAAATCTTTAAAGATTTCGTATGATAATTTATCTAATACTGACCTTCCTTTTGGTGAAAGACTCCTACCATTTTTTGTCTTGACTATTAAACCAGCCTTTTCTAACTGTTGAAATATTAATCTGTTCGCATGCCCAGGAGCTTTTACAGTATGTGGTGGATTAGTTCCTTTTCTCTTTAATCCGCTATATATTGTCTTTGAAGTATTAATACCAAAGGTTTCCTTGTATATCCTTCTAAGTAAAGATGCTGCTCTAAAATACCACCAGTTTTCCACATCGTCTGGAACTCTTTCCTTATAGCTTGCAGTCTTTGCAAAAAACGCCCATTCTGGAGGTTGTACTTCCTTAACATTCTCTTTTATATAATTTGCTAACTTATCTATTAGCAAATTTGGAGGTATCATATCAGCTGTAATCATGTCTATTTCAGTGCTATCTTTAAGGTTTAAAAATTAACTTTAGATTAAAGATAACTATGAAGTTCTATACTGCAACGGAAGACGAGATTTTAAGCGGCAAGATAACGGATATTTATTTTGATAGGACTATAAAAACGTTAGAACACTTAGGGATAGATAAAGTAGAAGTAAGAATGGAATTCCATTCTTATGGACTTCCTAAGGGATACAGCTGGGCCGTATTTACGGGATTAGAAGAATCTCTTAAACTACTTGAAGGAAAGCCGGTAACAGTTTATGCAATGCCAGAAGGAACTTTATTTAAAGAAATAGAGCCTACAATGATAATTGAAGGAAACTACCTAGATTTCGGAGTTTATGAAACTGCACTGCTAGGAATACTAAGGCAGGAAAGTAGCATTGCAACAAAAGCCGCAAGAATAAAGAAATTAGCTCAAGACAAAACTGTACTGTTTTTTGGTCTTAGAGCACTTCATCCTGCAATAGCTCCTATGGCTGATAGAGCCGCTTACATAGGTGGTTCTGACGGAATTTCTGGAGCGTTTGATAAAGATATTTTCGATATAGAACCATCTGGAACAATGCCTCATGCATTAATGCTTTCTGTAGGAGATAACGAAAAAGCGTGGAAAGCGTTTGACGAAGCAATGGATGAGAAAGTGCAGAGAATAACATTAGTAGATACTTTTGAAGATGAGAGAACAGAGGCGTTAAAAGCTGCTAAACTATTAGGTAAGAAGTTAGCAGGAGTGAGATTAGATACCCCTTCAAGCAGACGTGGTAACTTTAGGAAGATAGTTCAAGAAGTTAAGTGGACTTTAGATATTAATGGCTTCTCTCACGTTAAAATATTTGTTAGTGGTGGAATAGACGAGGATGACGTAGTAGAACTTAGAGATTACGTTGATGGATTCGGAGTGGGAACTAGCATTTCCATGCCTCCCAGTGTAGATTTAAGTGCAGATATAGTTGAGAAGAAAATTGATGATAGATGGGTTCCATACACTAAAAGAGGTAAATGGCCTGGAGCTAAGCAGGTATATAGATGCGGCGAGCTTAATGATGTAATAACCTTACTGGAAGATAAGTCGGTAGAGGGATGTAAGCCTCTGCTTGTTAAATATATGGAGAATGGAAAGATAATAAGAGATTTACCTAGCTTAAAGGAAATAAGAGGCTACGTTCTAGATCAATTAAAAGAAGTTCAAGCACTGTAATTTTTAATCTATAACTATTTCCTTTAAGTTTTCTATACTTCTATTGAACGCTATTTCCGCTATGGGTTCCATTCTCCTTATTGCATTATACAGTCTTAAATTTAGACTCCTAAATACTACAGTAACTCTAGTTGAATTACTTTTCTCAATTTTTTCCTCTGCAACCAATGCCTCAGTCATAAGGACTCTTCTTAATGTTCTTAGTTCCTCTAAAACTTCATTCACGAGCTTTATATCTTCTTTATTTAGAACTTTCACTACGTGATCTATAACCACTGCAGTTTGATCTACGATCATGTCTATCTTATCCCAAGACACTTTGAGTACTTCTAGGTCTTCAGGGTGTAATGAAAGTAAATCTGAGGCTGCTTCGCTTATCTCGTCTGCAGCTTCCTCTATTGCTTTCATTAGAATTCTGTTTCCTATTATTTGAATTCTCTTTACTCCTATCATATAAGCTAAGCTCCTATTTACTTGAGCTAGCAATAACTGTCTTAAGGATAAATAGTATAGTCTATCAACTTCTTTTTCTAATTCTAGAACTTCCTGCAAAAATGTTCTGCTTGCTTCTTTAATTCCTAGATTTAGATAATGTAGCATTTGCTTTAGTGTGTTACTTAATCTGCTAACTAAGCTGCTCATACTATATTTTGTTGGATCTAAAAAGGACTGTATCTGTAAAGTAGTAAGATCCTGCGATACTATCTCAAGTCCTATTAAACTTCTTACAGTATCTTTAACTTTTCTTAATATATCTTCATTAAAAGGACCGTCTATAGATTCTATTGATATTTTATCGAACCCAAGAATGTATAAGCTGTAGATTATCCTACTTACTAGGTCTGGGCTGATGTTAGTTTTTATTTGAATTTTCATATCTTTACTAGTTCCTTCAGTCTTTAAGTTGGGCGGATATACCTTTAAGCTTCCGTCCTCATCTACCTCCAAGTAAATACTTTCTCCTGGGTTTAAACCCACTTCCTTAACCCAGTCTGCAGGTAATGAAACCATTAGTGTAGATTTACCAAATTTTTGTACTCTTCTAACTTCCATTTTACTCAACTATAAATTACTAGACATATAAAAGTAATTTAAATCTTTTCTATACGACTTTAATGGTTGGTATATAACCAAATTCTTTTATATAGATCTTTTTCTCACCTCTAGAAGGTATAATTCTTATACCATAAGGTCTTTTCTTAACGAATTGAATAGCAATTGCATCCTTAATAATATTCTTATACAATTCCTTATCCTCTTCTATTCCTACCATATCCAATCCTGCAGCACATGAGAAGGTCATGCTCAGTAGTTGTGAAAGCGTTAGAGATTCTTCCTCAACACGTTTAGTTAGTACTACATCTTCGCCCACTGGTAACATGACTTCTGAATACCCTATTGGCGAAATTTTAGCCTCCCAAGCACTTGAGAATAATTCTCTATTAAGCTCGCCAACTGACCAGATATGACCTCTGCTAAATATCTTCTTCCCACTTCTTTCTTCTATAAGTTTTCCTACGCTTTCTTCTCCCCACGGAGAAAGTGAAATATCTATCCCTATGTATTTTAAGCCTGTCTTACTCTCAAGCATCTTACCCCTAGCATCTGCTTTTTCTAGGTTCTGTATTGCCTTCTTCTCCTTAAAGTCATTGACATAAAGCAATGATAGTCCTAAAGAATCTCTTGCTACATCCGCAGTAGAAGTTGGAAAATACGGAGTTAAAAGGAAGTAATCATTAATGAGCAACGCAAATCTCGATGCTTCCGAAGGTTCCAGTTTACTTATGAGATTTATTATTCCATCGATGTAAGAAGGTGAAGTTATTAATACATTTGCATAAATATTTTCTCCTGCAGAGAGTACATCTCTAATTTCTTGTAGTCTTTTATCCTTGTCTTTTATGCTTATCAAACTGAAAATTTTTGATTTATCTTCTACTAGATCTAATAGTTTTGAAAAATTTAAACTTAGTGGTGTTTGAGGTAAGCTTATTCTTTTTGTAAGTATATCTTCATCCTTAATTGAATCCAATTTGCTAGATGTTAACATTATTTTATCTTTATTTACATCAGTTACAAACGCAGTTACTGCTCTTATTTTCATGGCTTAATATACTTTGCTCGTTTTTATAACCTTTAATCACGTTATACTATCTATGGCAAAACTTACAATATTACTTGCGGATAACAGCATGGATAAATTTTATCACGGATTAGTTTTAGCAATAGGTGGAAAATCCTTAAATTGGGATGTGAAATTCTTTGTAACTTCACAAGCTGTAATTCTTTTTACCAGAGAAATGAAAGGTAAATCTAAGCTTAGAATGGGATTTTTTGCCAGGACTTTTATTAATTTTCAAATGAAGAGAATGAACGTTCCAGATACGTCAAAGCTGCTTATAGAGGCTATAAAAGAAGGAGTCGATTTTTACGTAGACGAAGCAGGGCTAAAGTTAGCAGGATTTTCCAAATCTGATTTGCTGGATGGAATAAAACTGTCAGATACTATATCTTTTTTAGAAGAAGCTAAAACTTCAGACGTGGTGGTTACGTTATGAAGGAAATAGATTCTGATGGGATATGTCCAGTAGTTTTACTTGAAATTTATAGGGAATGGAAGGAATTAAAGGAAGGCGAAGAAGAGGAAGTAGTTGTAAGAACTCCTTGGGAGGCATCAGTGCAAGCTTTAGAAAAATGGTGCACTGAAACTGGAAATATATTTTTAGGTTATGAAAAGCAAGGAAGTAAAATAGTGATTAGGTTAAAAATAAAGAAATAAAAAAGAAACTCTTTTATACACTGACAGAGGATAGATTAATAGGTAGATGCGTATTGTGTCAAAAGATCTTCACATATTTGAAGACCCTATAGAACTTTTAGAAAATATGTGGCCTACTCCACTTTTAAGATTAAAAATAGGAGAAGATGTATGGGCAAAACTCGAGTTCTATAATCCTTTCAGTCATAGTATAAAAGATAGGACTGCATGGTTTCTCTTTAAGCAAGCATTAGAGAATGGCGCGAATGAAATAGTTGAAGCGACGTCGGGCAATCTCGGCGTGGCGTTAGCTTCACTTTCTGCAATATTTAATAAGAAATTTACTTCTTTTATCCCAGCAAGAGCTCCACAAAGTTTTAGAGTTATGATGAAAGTTTTAGGGGCTCAAGTTATACAAGCAGGGAAATCTACTACAGAGCTATTACCTTTAGTAAAACAGTATTCAAAAAGTACTGGTGCATTACATTTGGATCAGTTTAGAAATCCATTAAATTATATGACCCATTATTATACTACCGCAAAGGAAATAGATGAACAGCTAGAATATCTAAATAAGAAACCTCAACGTATAATAGCTACAGCGGGGACAGGTGGTCATTTGACTGGAATAGCGAAATATTTTAATGAAAAATATGGCAGCGATGTAGAAATAGTAGGAGTCCAACCTGCAGAGGGAGAAAGAATTCCAGGCATTAAAAGGCAAGATGCGAATAGCTTTACTAATCTAGTTAAGATCGATAGAATGATGGACATAACTAGGAATGACGCAATAGAAGGAATAAAGGATGTCGCTAGAAGTACTGGAATTTTAATAGGAATAAGCGCTGGAGCAACAGTTGCCGCATATAAGAAGCTTGCTGACTACAAAACTACAGTATTGATATTTCCTGACGATGCGTTTAAATATTTTATGGAATTAGACGATATAGATTCTAAGGTATAAAATATGAAATTGGAAGATGTTATAAAATCACTATATTTACAGAGCAAGTTAGTAAAACTTGAAGAAAAAGAGATTGTAATTAAATGCTATTCTACGAGTGCGGGAATCAAGTGGTATTTTATCTCATCATTTTTTAAGTCATATCCTTATGCGTCAGACCCCAAAGAACGAATGAATAGAGAAATTGACTTTTTCACTAGATCATGGAAAGAAATTGGAACTCCAAAAATCATCGATATGGATTATGATACTAATTGTATAATGAGAGATTATATTAAAGGGAGGCCAATAGAAAGAGAAGAAGACTTTGCTATGTTAGGCAAAGCATTTAAGACAATTCATGAAAGTGGAATTGCATTAGGAGATACTAAAATTGAAAATTTCATTATAAATGAGAAAATCTATATTATTGATGCTGAACAAGCTATAGAGACTAACGATGAAAAATATTTTGCGTGGGATATTTTAGTTTTTCTGTTATTCTTAAGCTATAAATATATAAATGATTTAAAGAATTTTGAAAAAATGACTAAAGTGTTTTTAGATTCCTATAATCCTACACAAAGAGAGGTCTCTCATATTCTCAATATCGAGAATATAGGGCTACTAACTTTATTTCCGCCAATGTCTTTAAATTTTATCAAAAAAATTACTGCAGAACTTTAATTATTACAGAACTATCTCTCCTTAAAATCTTTAATGTACTTTCGCTTATTCTTGTCCCACAAGCGGGACATCTATAAAAATATCTAACTTCTCTTCCTTCGTTATTGCTTTCAGTTTCTGCCATAAATTCCATTCTTATGCCACATTTGGGGCAAAGTACTTCTTTCATCTAGTTTATTAAGGATAAAAACAATTTAAAAGTAATGAAGGACAGATTCGGAAGAGATCTTGAAGATTTAAGGATAACACTTACACATACATGTAATTTTTCATGCTTCTTTTGCCATATGGAAGGCGAAGGAAATGAGTATTTATCGGGTTTACCTTTAGACGATATAATTTTAGTAGCTAAGGCATCTAAAGATTTTGGAATAAAATACATAAAGTTGACAGGAGGAGAACCAACTTTAAGAAGAGACATAACTGACATTATTGCAAGTTTAAAATCTTTAGGCTTCGAAATTTCCATGACTACCAACGGTATTTTACTCTCCAGATTAGCAGTAAAATTAAAAGAATCGGGTCTATCAAGAGTTAACGTTAGTCTTCACGCATTAGATAGAGAAACTTTTAAGAAAATTACTGGAGTTGACGCATTAGATAAAGTTTTAGAAGGTATAAAAACAGCTATAGATGTCAACCTCAGGCCTGTAAAGTTAAATTTTGTTGTGAATAAAATGAATATTAACGAAGTAAAGGAAATTATAGACTTCTCGGAGAGAATTGGAATAGATGAATTACACTTAATTGAAATGCATCCAGTGGGACTAGGTAAGTCTACTTTTTCTTATCACGAAAACTTGAGTATAATTGAAGACTATTTAAAGAAGATTTCAACAAAGGTAACTATAAGGAATAAACACTTTAGACCTAGATATTATTTAAATTCCGGATTAGTAGTAGAAGTGATAAAACCTTATGCAAATCCGATATTCTGCGCTGGTTGTAATAGAATAAGACTTACAGTAGATGGTAAGTTAAAAACATGTTTATACAGAGAGGATAAGGTGATTGACATTTCTGGAATTCTTAAGTCCAAGCTATCAAAAGACGAAAAATTAGAATTAGTTAAGGAGGCATTCAAGTTAGCAATAGCTATTAGAGAGCCCAATTTTAAATATACATTATGAGAATCAAAAAGCTTCATGAGATATCTGAAAAATATAATAATACATGTATAATAATATCAGGAGATTCTAATATTTATTATCTTACTGGATATGAAGGGGCAGGTATAATAATATATTGTGACGGAGTAGCAACGCTTTTAGCGCCGCTGCTTGAGGAGAATAGAGCAAAGGAAGTAAATGGACTAGACGTTAAAATATATTATCCAAGTAATATAGCTAGTGGAATTCTTGTTGGTTCTGTATCAGAAATTATACCGAAGTTCATCACTAGAAATTCTGTTGCATTGGATGTCAATTGGTCCAATATTGGTATTTACAAGATTTTATCATCAAAATATAACTTAATAGACATATCCAATGATATTTCTGAAATGCGTAGTATAAAAGATGACGATGAATTAGAAAAAATAAAGAAAGCAGGAGAAATAACCTCAGAAGCAATGAAAGTTAGTATGGACAAAATTTTGGAAGGTGAAATAACTGAAAAACAATTATCGGGAATAATAGATTACACAATGAAAGCCAGCGGTGCTGAAGATTACGCTTTCCCATCAATAGTTGCAGCGGGCAAAAACTCAGCATTCCCGCATCACATACCTACTGATAAGAAAATCTTAGAGAATGAGGACGTGGTTATAGATATAGGAGCAAAATTTGACGGCTATTGTTTCGATAGTACTAGAACTTTTAACGTTAAAGGAGAAGTGAAAAAAATTTACGAGATTGTTTTAGAAGCTCAGCTAGAGGCAATAGATGCAGTTACTTCTGGAATGAGCGCCGCAGAAATAGATAAAATTGCAAGGAAAGTTATAGAAAAATATGGCTATGGAAGATACTTTGTTCACTCTACCGGTCATGGTGTCGGTATAGAAGTTCATGAATCTCCTTATATATCGTTCAATTCCAACGACGTATTAAAGAAAAATATGGTAATAACTGTAGAGCCTGGAATATACCTTAAAGATAAGTTCGGAGTTAGGATTGAGGATACTTTGGTAGTAACTAATGGTAAACCCGAGGTTTTGGAAACAGCTTATAAGCTTTTGTAAGTCTTTTTATAAAAACTATTTAATTAGCAGAGTCTCAGAATACTAATTGGCATGGAAACATCAATATCTCAAGAAAAATTGGTGGAAGAGATAGCAAGAAGGGTAAGGGAAATATTAGAACTTTTAGGAGAAGATCCTAACAGAGAAGGTTTGAAGGAAACTCCAGAAAGAGTTGCAAGAGCTTTAATAGAAATGACTTCAGGATTAAGAACTGCACCACCTAAAATAAAAGTATTTAATGCTAGAGAGATGGGAGAAGATACAGCAGAGACAGAGAACGGAGATCAAGTAATTCTAATTAGAGATATACAGTTCTCTTCTCTCTGCGAACATCATCTGTTACCATTTATAGGAAGGATTCATGTGGCATACGTTCCCAATGATGAAGATAGAGTTGCTGGCTTTAGTAAAATAATAAGAATAGTTAATTATTATTCTGCAAGGCCTCAGATACAAGAAAGATTAGTATCTCAAATAGCCGATGCAATAATGAACAGCGAAATAAAACCTAAAGGAGTAATGGTTATAGGTAACGGAATTCATATGTGCGCTTATGTAAGAGGAGTAAAGGATAAAGAAGCTAAACTAGTGTCAGTAGCTACTAGAGGAGTATTTAAGACAAATAGAGCTTTGGTTAATCAAGTGTTCAGACTTTTAGATACTAGCCACGAAAGAAGTTTAAGATTATAGAAGAAAACTTTAAGTTTAATAAAGTGTTTTTTAAATTTTTAGTAATGGCAGGAAGAGATAAGATTATCAACATTCTCAAAGCGAGAGGATCATTACCTCAAACTGAGCTAGTAAAAATTTCTGGAATGTCAAAAAGTAGAGTATCGGAAATACTTAACGAATTAGAGAAAGAAGGAATAATATCTAGAAAGCAACTTGCGGGCAAGAATTTAATAGTATCCTTGAATGAAACAAAATTCCTTAAACTAGGCATAATAAATGCAGCAGAGTATCCGTTTATTATTCCGTTTGTAAAAAAGCTTAAGGAAAAAGGAATAGAAGTAGAGATAAAAATCTACGATAACGGTCTTCAAGTTACCAAAGACCTGGCCTTAGGAAAGATAGATATGGGTTTTTCCCCAGTTATCTCTCAAATTATATTTTCAAAAATATTTGATATAAATATTATAGCAGGTGGAGCAAAAGGAGGTGCAGGAATTATAGGTGAGTCGTGCAATATAGGTTCTACAGTAATGTCCAGCATGGAAACATGGACATTAACAGAAGTAAAGAATGCTAATATAATACCTTTCAATTCTCCACAAGAATTAGTAAGCAGCTTTGAAACTAAAAAAGTCTCGGCAATAGCTATATGGGAACCTTATTTATCGATATTAGAGTCTAAAGGGCACAAAATAACTCATTTATTTGAGCCAAATCATTGTTGCACATTAGCAGTAAGATCTTCACTAGAAGATGAAGATAAGGTAAAAGAAGTATACGAGGACGCGTTTTCCTGGTTCCTGTCTTCAAAAGATAGGTGGATTTCAGATTATTCCAATTTATTAAATGAAGATTATAACGTAATGAAAAAAGCTACTGAAAGGTATTATTTTGATAGTTATCTGGATTTAAAAGAAGTTTATAAGAATTTGAAAAAATTAAATGTTTATGTTCCAGCTTAGGAGTCTAGGTAATAGTATAACTCCATTGGATGTGGATACATTTGTAAAGTCTTAGCTTCTTCCCTCTTCAAGTCTATGTATGCATCAAGTATTGTAGAGTTAAATACGGGTTTTAAGAATTCTTTATCACTCTCTAACTCGTCAAGTGCTTCATCTAAAGATCTTGGTAATTCTTTAATTCCTAATTGTTTTCTCTTTTCTGGAGTTAAATGATAAATATTCTCATCTACAGGATCTCCTGGGTCTATTTTCTTGTTAACTCCGTCTAATGCAGCCATCAATACTGCTGAAAATGCCATGTATGGGTTAGATGAAGGATCTGGTGCACGGTACTCTATCCTTTTCGCTTTTTCTATTCCTCTATAATACGAAGGTACTCTTATTATTGCGCTTCTGTTTGACTTACTCCATGCAATATATACCGGAGCTTCAAATCCTGGCACTAGTCTCCTATAACTATTAACTGACGCGGAAACTATTGCAGATAATGCTCTAGCATGATGTAAAATTCCTCCAATCACATATCTTCCAGTTTGGCTTATTTCTGCATATTCGTCATTAGGGTCGTACATTAGGTTCTTCTTACCGTCTGAAGTCCATAAGCTGAAGTGAGTATGCATTCCTGTTCCATTATCTCCAAACATCGGCTTAGGCATGAAAGTTGCTATCATACCATGTTTTGCCGCAACGTTCTTTAAGACGTATTTTAGGGTTTGTACTTTATCTGCAGTATCTGCCAATGTAGAGAACCTGAAGTCTATTTCTCCTTGGCCTCCAGTAGCTACTTCATGGTGAGTAGCCTCTATTGTAAAACCGAAGTACTTGACTAAAGTTTCTACTGCCTCAAGCCTTACATCCATTAATTGATCTACAGGAGGTGCCGGATAATATCCTTCTTTATATCTGATTATAAATCCTCCATTATTTTGCCATGGTGCTTCTCTTGCAATAATTTTGTATCCTGTTCCTCTCTGAGGAGTAGCTACATCGAGGTCTAGTTTGTCAAAAATAAAGAATTCTAATTCTGGACCAAAGAAGGAAGTATAACCTTGAGATTGCTGATATCTCTCTGCTTCTTCTGCTATGAATCTTGGATCTCTTTCAAATCTTCCTTTTCCTCCGCCCCAGAATACTTTCGTTATAACTCTTGCAACTCCTGGTGTCCACGGAATAAGTGTCATAGTTTCTGGTACTGGTAATAGTACCATATCGCTTTCGTAAATCATTGTGAATCCTTTTATGCTACTTCCGTCTAATTTTCCGAAACCTGTCTTTACGCTATCTTCATCAAATTCACTTGCAGGTATAGTTATGTGGTGTAATCTTCCTGGCACATCTGTGAATTGTAAATCTACCCATTCAATTTTATTATCTTTTAGGAACTTTAACATGTCTTCTGGAGTTGATGGCATGTATCGAGTTCTGTTAAAGAGTATATAAGCTTTTGTTGTAATTCGCATATAAAGTTTTCAGATTATAAAATAAATTTATAATTACTTTTTAGGTATATTGAAAAGCTTAAGTTACATCTTTTAAAAAATTTTTAACAATTTTCCTTCTTCCATGCGTAAATGAGAATTTGCAAAATGAGAATCGTTTATATCCTGGGTTGTAAATATTAATTCTATGGAATTTTTACGTATTAGCTCAATAATACTTTCTATGAAATCTTCTTTATTGTTAATATTTGAGAATGCTTCATCTATAAGTATAACTTTAGGTTTAGAAAGTATAGCAGTAAGTATGGAAACTCTTTCTTTTTGCCCTAGACTTAATTTATCAACCTTTTCATCTAACGATATTCCGCCTAACAAGTCCTTATATTCCTCAAGATCTTCTTCATCATATTTGATTTTCCTAATTTTGGCACCCCATATTAAATGTGACCTTACCTTTATCCCTGGAATGTATGACTCTGAAGTCACTAAGGCTATTTCTCTCTTTTCTGGAGGAAACTTGGTAACATCTTTATTATTAATCTTTACATAACCTTCATCAATATTCAAAAAACCAGCTATACTTCTCAAAAAAGTGGTTTTTCCACTACCGTTCTTTCCAGTAATGCATATTATTCCTTTCTCTTTAATTTGAGCATTAAGGAGAAAAGTACCTAGTTTTTTCTCTACTTTAGCTTCAATTGTCATGAATATATTTCTTTATGGTATCTTCTAAAGTATTTTCATCAACTGCCCCCACTAGAGAATCCTTAAGCTGACCATCAACGAAAATTAGTGTTGTAGGTATATTTAGCACGTTATATTTGTCGGCGATTTTCTGGTTTTCATCAACATTAAGTCTTCCAAAAAATACTTTATCCTTGTATTTTTCTGCTATCTTATTAAATATTGGTTCGTATAAATGACAAGGGGCGCACCAATCTGCCCAACAATCAATTATCACAACTTTATTTTTAGAAAGTATTTCATCAAATTTATCTTCACTAACGCTTTCAGGCTCAAACTTAGGTGACTTAACATTTTCTGCTCTCTTTTGCAACTTTTCCGCAATCTCCTTTATTAAAGACTCAATTTCACTCAATTTTATCCACTATATATACTTTCTTTAACCTCTTATAAAATGCGACTCTCTGGTTAACATAATTAAGCAATTCGTCTTCAAGGCCTTCTTTTTTCTCCTTAACTAAAACCTTTGCTACTGGTTGAGTTCCCAGATTTCCTGAATCTTCTCCGTAAACAAAGGCTTCCTTTACTAAAGGATGAGAGAGGAGAATTTCTTCTAAATCTCTAGGAAATATTGGATATCCCTTATATTTTAGCATTCTCTTTTTTATGCCTTTAAAATAAAGCAAACCATTATTATCTGCACTTACTAAATCCCCAGTTTTTAGCCATTCTCCTTCAAATACTCTTCTAGTCTCTTCCTCATCCTTATAGCCCAACATAAGCCAAGGAGCTTTTACCCACAATTCTCCAGTTTCTCCTATGTTTGCTTCGATCTTATCGTCTTTCATTATCTTTACTTCAGCATTAGGTAAAGGCTTTCCTATGCTTATCACTTGAGAAAATTCCTGAGGCTGATAAGTTACTACAAGACCTTCAGTAAAACCGTATTGCTGTACGATGTCCTTGTTAAACCTTTCCTTAAATGCCTTTATTGTTGAAGGAAATAAAGGTGCTGCAGTACTGATGCAGAGTCTTAAGCTATTAAGACTGCCGTTCTCATTAGCTAATGCATCGTAAACCATAGGAACTGTTGCCAGATAATTTATTGAATACTTATCAATAGCTGATATAGTTTCCTTTGGATCGAATTTTTTCATTACGTACATAAATCCTCCTGCTTCTAGAGTAACTCCTAGAACGCTATTCCCTAAAACATGTGCTAAAGGCACTGTTAATATGCTAGAAATTTCCTTTAATTTTATTGCATTATATATAGAAGCAGAGTTTAATTCAACTCTCTCTGCGCTGTGCAATACCTGCATAGTTCTTCCGGCTATTCCTGCATAATAATAAATTAAGCCTACCTCATCTTCTCTATATTCATAAGGAGAAGTCTGTTCATAAGTGCCGGTAGAGTCTACTATTGTCTTATACTCCTTTAATATGTTCTTTTCCCTTTCCAATACTTCATTATCTGTTAAAACTAAAGATGGTTGAGAATCTTCTAAAATGAATTTTAAATCCTCAGCAGAAGTTAAAGGATCTATTGCAACTACTTTTCCTCCTGCCCAGTAAATGCTTAAGTAATTTATTACTGACCTTGTGGAGTTAAACATTATATAAGCCACAGTTTCTCCTGGAGAGATCAGTGATGCAGTTTTCCTGATTTCGTCAACTACTTGTTGATAAGTTAGAGTTCTATCTCCTTCTAAAAATACCTTAGACGGATTTTTCTTATACCATTCGTAAAGCACATTTGCTAAGCTCATAAGTAACCGTTTTAAACTTATAAAAAGGGTCTAAAAAATAATGAAGCTTATAGGTCTTTCAAGGATTCATATTACATTATTCGATCTTGAGGGTAAGTATGGTAGATTAGACGGAGGAATGGGAGTTGCACTAAAGTATCCAAGGATAGTTATCAAAGACGGTGAATGTGAGGAAGTTAACATAGAAGGAGTTCCTAAAGAAAGATTTTGCATAGAAGAAGACTATCCTGCTCACGTAGGTTTAGGGCATACTACACAATATTTATTATCAGTAGCAAAATATGCATTTGAAAAAAACTTTCAAAAGAAGACTTCAGTAGAGGTAGCTAAACTTGTTAAGAGAGGTTCAACTTCCGGAATAGGAGTACATGCATTTGAATATGGAGGATTTATAGTAGATGGAGGTCATTCATTAAAAGTCAAGAAAGAGGCATTACCCTCAGATTTTTCAACAGCACCGCCTCCACCCCTCCTTTTAAGAGTAGACTTTCCTTGGTACATTTACGTTAACATTCCTGAAGGAAAAAGAATATTCGGCAAGGAAGAACTAATGGCATTTAAAAACGCTAAACTTGAAGGATTAGATACTTTGGCTAGAGTAGTTCTCATGGAATTTATACCATCCGTAATAGAGAAGGACCTAGAAAGCGTTTTAGATGCGCTGGATATGATACAAAAGTTAGGTTTTAAGAAAATAGAAGTGTCTTTACAAACAGATAAGGTACGAGAGCTTATGAAAGGACTTAAAAATAAGGGCTTTTCTAGCGGTATCTCTTCTTTCGGTCCTGCAGTTTACACTTTTGTTAATTCAAGAAGAGAAGGAGAAGAACTAGTTTCTACATTCGGCGGGTTTTTAGTAGAACCTAACAATAAGGGGGCAAGGGTGATTTGGAGCTAGAGTATGATGATTTCGTGATGAACCAACTAGAGAAAGTTTACGGAAAAGATTTGAACGGATTTTTGGAGTCAGTTAAAAAACCTAATTCAAGGCTTTATGTTAGAGTTAATACGCTAAAGGCTACAGTAGATGAAGTTCTTCAGTCTTTACAAGAATTTGAGAAGGACGAAGATTTTCCAGAAGCAATTTATGCTAAAGTAAGAGGACCCAACAAATTGGAGAGTTTAGAGTCTAAGGTAATAGTAGATAAGAAGACCGCAGAAAGCGTAATGCTAGGAGCCAATGTTTATCCGCCTGGAATCAAGAAAATAATCAGTGAAGGAAAATCTGTAGAAGTTGTGAGTGAGAACGGGATAACTGTAGCTAACGGAGAACTAGTAAGATTACCTGGAGGAAAGTTCATGGTTAAAGTTTACAATTCTTTGTATTCCTCTCCTAAATTGGCTGATATGAAAGAACTGAAAGAAGGTAAAATTTACGTTCAAGGCAAGGCTTCAATGTACGTAGCAAGGATAGTAGATCCACAGCCTGGAGAATTCATTGTTGATATGACTGCAGCTCCGGGCGGGAAGTTATCTCATATTTATCAACTAGAGCCAAGAGCCAAGATTATAGGATTTGATCACACTTACAAGAAGGTCGATAAAATGAAACACTTACTTAAGAAGATGAACGTTGATGCACAAGTTTTCGTTCATGATTCTAGGTATTTGAAGGAGCTAGGAATAAAGGATGTAGATAAAGTGCTTATAGATCCTCCATGTTCCGCTTTAGGACTGAGACCTAAGGTTTACGATAAAAAGACTAGAATCGATTTAATGAACCTTCAAGCGTATCAAAAGCAGTTCTTGAATTCAGCATATGAAATTCTAAAGAAAGGAGGTAAAGTAATTTATTCTACTTGTACAGTTACAGAGACGGAGAATGAAGAAGTTATTAACGATCCTAGATTTGAAATAGAATACATAATAAGGTTTCATCCACAAGTCCATGATATGACCGGATTTTTTATAGCTAAGTTAAGGAAGAAATAATATATGCCTATAGAAGATTTTATGGGCAAGAAGCCTAAAGTTTCGGAGAACGCTTTCTTGCATCCTACTGCGTATATAATCGGCGATGTCGAAATAGGCGAAATGAGCAGCATTTGGCATTATGTAGTTATAAGGGGAGATAACGATTCCATACAAATAGGTAAAGAATCTAACATTCAAGAAAATTCAACAGTACATACGGATCCAGGGTTTAAGGTTGAAATAGGAAATAAAGTTACTGTAGGACATAATGCAGTTATACATGGAGCCAAGGTATCATCTAACGTAATCATTGGAATAGGTTCCATTTTACTTAACGGTTCAAAAATAGGTGAATATAGTATAGTCGGTGCAGGAAGTGTAGTACCTCCTAATGCGGAAATTCCTCCATACAGCGTAGCTATGGGGGTTCCTGCTAAGGTAGTAAGAAAAATAAGAGAGGAAGAAATTAAAATGATAGAAGATAATGCATTTGAGTACGTACTACATGTAAAGAGGTTTATGGGTAATGAATCGTGATATAAAGGCAGTAAGATGGTTCATAAAGACCCAACTACTAAAGGATCCTTTTAATCCAGGATATGCAACTTTTAAGGTTACTTCTAGATGTAATTTACACTGTACCTTCTGTAACCCAGAATATTATAATGGTGAACTAGGAGAAGGAAGCACTGAAATTATAAAGAAGATAATTGATAATTTAAGGGATTCGTCTATTATCGTACTCTCATTTGAAGGCGGAGAACCTACTACTAGAAAAGATATTTTGGAGTTGCTTCAATATGCTCATGACGGATCATTTTACGTTATGCTAACTACAAACGGATATAAACTGAGTGATGATAATTTTTTGGTAAAAGTAGCTGACAGAATAGACTTCCTTCATTATTCAATTGATGAATATCACTGGAATGTTAAAGCTTTAGACACGTTATGCAAATTTAGGCAATACGGAATAAAAGTAAATGTGCAGACTGTAGTAACTAGATATAACCTTAACAAGTTAGAGGATAAGATAAAGAAAGTTAGAGAGTGCAATTACAAGATCCTTGTTTTACCTGCAGTGGATTACCCAGATTCAAAAGTAAAACTAGCTCCAGACCCAGAACAGCTTTATAATGTACTTTCGGAACTAAAGAAGAAATATTCTTCTACTCTCAATAATTCTTGGGGATTTATCAAAGCTTTGAAAGGAGAATATCCCAAAAGGTTAGTAAGTTATGCAATAACCGTATATCCTAACGGTGATTTACCTTATCCAGATGATATAAACGGTGAAATTGTAGGAAATTTAAGTAAGGAGAAGCTTAACGATATTCTAAAATCACCTAAGGTAAAAGAATTGCAGAGAAAAATGCTGGAAAATCAAGCAAGGTTTGAGTACCTTCATCTACAGACTGCTTCGTTCAACAGTATAAGGGATTTAGCGGAGTACGTGAGAGACATGGCTAAATGGAGATTTACTGGTAAAGCTTAAGTCGTATTCTCATCAAATACTTTTTTATATGCTTGCATTAGGTCTTCTAGGACTAAGTGTGTATATATTTGTGTCGTCTTTATGTCCTTATGCCCCAAAAGCCTCTGCACTGCAGGTAACGGTAAGCCTTTCCTTATTGCGGTAGTAGCAAAAGTGTGTCTTAATATGTGTGGTCTCAGTCCTTTAATTCCTGCTCTTTCTCCAAGTCTCTTTATTAATTTATAAAGTGCTTGATACGTCATTGGGAAAAGCTTCTCGTTGTCATGCTTAGCTAAATACTTTCTTAACAGTTTTTCAGTTTCATCAGTAAAGAATACTATTCTTTCTTCACCGTTCTTTGTTTCCCTAACTCTTATCATCCTATTCTTAAGATCTATATCCTCAACTCTTAAAGATAGAAGTTCCTTAGATCTTAATCCCGTGTCCAAGAATAATTTTATTATAAGCTTATCCCTAAGCCTCCTTGTTGCATCAATTAGCCTTTTTACATCGTCTTCACTTAAAGCCCAAATTTCCTTCCTCCTAGCTCTAGGAATAACAGGATTAATGTTAATTCCAATCCACTTCAAAAATCTCCTTACTGCGATAACGTAATTCCTTAAAGTTACGCTTCTTGCTCTCTTCATTTCAGTACCCTTTATTTTGCCCTCTTTTGACATTAGATGGATTATCCATTTATTAACGTCCTCTGAAGTTACGCTTTTAGGATTCTTCTTGGTAAAATCTAAGAAATCTTTTACTGCAGTAGAGTAAAGCTTTACTGTACCGTCTCCTGCTTCTGCTGCTTTTAATGCAATTATGAATGCGTCTAGATAATCACCGTCAGAAGGAGGGCTACCTAGTTGTAACTTCACAATAGAAAAATGTAATACAGAAAATAAAAGAGGGCTATCTTCATATTACCAGATATAGTCTATTCCCACTCTATCAAGGCTTTTGAGCCAGTTAATAAACTTCTGAACATTTTCACCTTGAAATATTGATCCGTGTTGTGGCGCAATAACATTTATATCTAAATCCTTAATTTGTTCTAGCCAATGATCAATCGCTTTTTTACTTACTATGTATCTCCTATGGAATGGTTCCATGTATTTTGCATGTTCATCAAAATTTTCTACGAATAAATACCATTTACCTGCAGGAAATACTGCTGCCCCTAGATCTCCTGAGAAATAAATCTTAGAAATTGGGTCGTAATAGTGGAAATTGCCTACTGAATGCATAAAGTGTGCAGGAACAGCTTTAATTTCTGCTTTTCCAAGCTTCATTACCATTCCTTGATCTGGTATGTCAACTATTCTGCCTGAAGCTTCAAATCCTAAGTGAGGGAGGAATCTTTCCCAGAGCTCCGAGACGTAAATTTGTGCATTAGGCGCAACGTCAAGCCATAAGTTTAGAGAGCCAATAACGTCAGGATCTTGGTGGGAGAACAGTAGATATTTAATATTTTCTGGCTTTATGAATTCTTTAACGTTCTCGTAAACTCTTTCAAATACAAAATACCCTCCTGCATCTAGCAGTGCTCCTTCATCGCCGTCTACTATGAGGTATTGGTTTGTTAGAATTCCTTTCTCGTGTTCAGATTCGTCAAGTCCTAACCAAATAAATTTGTGGTCTCCTTCTTCATATAATACGTAAGGCTTATGAACCTTTAGATTTACTGCCACCTTTATCACCTCTCTTGTTCTAATACTTCTACTATTCTTGGTGATATTCCTACGTAAACGTGAATCTTAAAATCTCCTGACAAGTGATTTAGATCATCTTCATTAAATGAATCTTTACCATCTTTTAGAATGTATATCCCTTTTAGCTCTCCATTGAGGAATAATAATCTGAAAGTAGATACACCAGAACCACTTATGTAAATTAAAGGATAGTTAGCAAAGTCACTTATTATGCCTTCCACATAACTGAGGACTTCTCCTTCTTTTAGACTGACATCGTCGGTTTTTGCTAGTTTAGACTTCATTATTAATTTTGATATTGATGATATCTTAGAAAGTGAAAGAGAGAAATTCTTTGCACCTACGTTTTGTTGCTCAACTTCTGGAAGTTTCGATAATTCGTTCTTTATACCATTAGATATTTCCTCTAATATTTTACGTAATCCTTTTCCCACAATCCATTCTTTCTCTCCGGAGTAACTTACAGACAGCTTTACTCCTCCTTTTCCTTCAGCAGATATTATTATTTTACCTTCATTTCCTTTTTTATCTGTAAATTTATATTCAACTATTCCGCTTCCTATGAACGAAGGCTCTACTACAAATTCACTTTCAAATGAAAAGAGTAAAAACCTAGTAAACTTTAACTCTACAACATTATTCTCAATCCCTACAACATTTGGCAGTACCGAAATAATGTTAGAAGGATTTTTAGCCCATGCTATAGTTTCATTAGACCTCTTGTCTTCAATATCCATAGTTTCAACTTTCATAAGACTCTCTCTTCTCAATCTTCTATAAAAACTATAATTATAAAAATTGCATAGATCTTCAATTAACAGTGTTAATCTTAGTTTTAAAACTCTAGAATATGTATAATATTATGCTATATTTAGACGGAAAAAAACTTGAGGAAGTATTGCCTGCAAAAGATGCAGTAAATGCAGTAAAGGAAGCATTCTCACTATATTACCAAGGAAAAATAACACAACCTCAAAGACAAGTCTTAACAATAAAAGGGAATTGGTGGGGTATTATGCCATCTTATACAGATTTTTCTGTTGCGGTGAAGATTGTTAACGTTATAAATGAGAATAAAAACAGAGGTCTGCCTGCAGTACAAGGCATAGTAATTTTAATGTCTCCAGATACTGGAGAGCCTTTAGCCGTAATAGACGGTACAATACTGACCGCAATAAGGACTGCATCTGCAAGCGTACTATCTGCAGAACTCTCTTACGGGCATAAAATTCCTACATTAGGAATCATAGGAGCTGGACTAGAAGCTTATTACCACGCTAAAATTTCCTCAGAGTATCTCTCCGTTTCAAGAATTTTAATAACGGCTAGAAAATCTCACGTAGAGCTGGCAAAGAAAATAGGTGCAGAAGCTGTAGATTTGCAAACATTACTTAAAGAATCTGATGTAATCTTCTCAACAACATCTTCAAAGAATCCTGTAGTTTTAGGGAAGTTCTTAAAGGAAGATTTCCACATAAGCAGTATAGGTGCTCATACTCCAGATGCAAGGGAAATTGATGATGATACAATAGCAAAAACAAAAACTTATATTGTAGATTCTATGCAAGCAGTATCTTCAGAATCAGGGGATTATATACAGCCTCAAAAGAAAGGGTTAATAAGAAATGTTATAGAAATAGGTAAAATAATAGTTGAAAGGATAAAAGTTGAAAGGCCTTCAATATTTAAGACTGTGGGAATATCTGCACAAGATAATTTAACAGCGTATTATACTTACAAACTCAGTCAAACCTTTTCCAAATGACGTTTGGATTTCCGGTTTTCTCATTAACCCACAAGGCTAGCACAAATAATAATGAAGAAAGCCTATTAAGGTACTTTACGTGAACCTCCTTTGCTTTTCCCTCCCTCATTATTCCTACGATGCTTCTTTCAGTCCTTCTACATATTGCTCTTGATAAATGGAGAAAAGAAGAAGCTAAATGACCTCCTGGTAGGACGAAATTTCTCAAAGGCTTTATTTCTCCTCCGTATTTTGCTATCAAATCCTCTAGTTCTTTTACTTTCTCTTCATTAAAATTTAAGTCAAATCCAGCAATTTCTGATGAAATTACAAAGACGTCGTCTTGGATTTTATATATTAAATCGAAAAGCTGGGGATAAAGTGATGAGATTACACCTAGAGAGGCATTTAATTCGTCAAGATTACCTAATGCCTCTACTATATCATCGTCCTTCCAGACCTCACCTTTTGACGGGACTTTAGTCTTTCCGCTATCTCCAGTTCCGGTGTACCACATATGGTTAAATACAGGGAAGAAAATATTAAATAGTGTTATACGACGCACATTGTCATTATTCTTTGCTAAAAAAGAAGTATGAAGGTTATTTTATTGCAGCAGTTTCAATGGATTACTCTTCATCAATAGGAACGCTTTCGTTAAAAGGTGAAAATATCTTAAAAGGTGTTGCGATACATCCTTGGAATGTCAATAAAGAGAAAATAGAAAAAGTTTTACCTTTAATAGAAAAGGCTGACTTTGTCGGTGAGATAGGACTGGACTATAAGTACTCTGATTCTCCAAAGGATCTTCAGATTAAATATTTTGAGGAATTTGTAAAGAACTCTCAAGGTAAGACCGTAAACGTTCACTCGGTAAATTCTTGGAATGATGTTTTAAATCTCTTGATAAAACACGACGTGAAGATAGCTATAATTCACTGGTATTCTGGACCTAAAGAACTGCTCAAAGATATAGAAGGTGCGGGATATTTTATAACAATAAACCCCTCAGTTACTTTTCAAGAAAAGCATAAGATTATTGCAGAAAATGCGTCGCCTAGCATTGTATTAACTGAAAGCGACGGAGGCTATGTATATAAAGGAAAATTACTTGAGCCTACTCAAATCCCTATCACACTAAGTTTTCTTGCTAGACTTTGGAATGAAGACGAGGAGACAGTTAAGAGGAGGATAGAGATAAATTTTAGGAGAGCCTTTAATTTATAATGCTCGCAGTAGTAACTGGTGCTTCTAAAGGAATAGGTAAGGCAACTGCGTTAAAGTTAAAATCCTTAGGCTATACGGTAGTCGCAATATCTAGGAGCGTTCCAGACGTAGGTGACGAAAAAGTCCAGTTAGACGTTAGTAATAAGGAGGACGTGTTTAAGACTGTAAATTACTTGATCCATAAATATGGACTTATTGACGTGCTAGTTAATAATGCAGGCTTCGGTGTTTACGGTTCATTTCTAGAGACGGACTTAAGTGAGGAAGAATACATGATAAGGACAAACCTTCTAGGGCCTATATATTTCATGAAGGCTGTTTTACCTTATATGGTTAAACAGAGGAAAGGGTCAATCGTTAATATAGTATCTGAAGCGGCTTACGTTTCTTCTCCAAAACTTCTAGTTTATTCTGCAACTAAAGCAGCATTAGCTCACATAACTAATGGGCTGTGGGCCGAAATGAGGAAATACGGAGTAAAAGTCTCTGGAATTTATCCGGGTCCAGTAAAGACTAACTTTACTTCTCACCCTTCTTTTAAAGGTGATAAAGATTCCTTCTCTAAGTATGCGGTAGATCCTGAGAAAGTAGCTAATGCAGTAGTAAAAGCTATAAAAACTGGAAAGAGAGAAATTTATGTTCCTTCAAAACTTGCTTTAGATCCTTATTTTTTGAAACTTTCTTATGTTATGCAAACATTAACTTATAAGATTATAGGTAAATATTTTAGTTAGAAATATTTTTTATATTTCATATCTAGTTTATTCAGAGAACATGAATAAGTGGGCTACAATTGGAATAATAATAGCGGTAATAGTTATAATAGGTGCTTTTGCAGCCTATTATCTTACAGCAAAGAAGACTACTACAACATCTAAAACACCAATGATAATTTATGTAGCAGACGCTTATGTCAAGGAAGCATGTTGTTTAGGAAAATGCTTCTCTTCAGCTACTGGAATCCCGGTAACTCTTCCGCCTAAAGGCGGTGGATCTTTTGCGTTAGCTCATGAGATTTCATCTCCTGACACAGAAGTTACAGTGTTCGTACCAGTAGCCTTATCCGCTGTTCCAGACCTAGGAAATGAAAATCCAGGTTGGGCAATAGCGTTTGTAGCAGATCAACTTACAATAGCTTATACAAAAACTAGTATTGCTAACAATCCTTGTGCGCAAAAAGCCTTGCAATATGCGCAGGAGGCAATGAAGACCGGAAATACAACAGATTGGTATGAATTCTATTCAATTTTAACTTCCGGTAAGGTTAAGGTAGGAATTTCTAATCCTAATACTGACCCAGCAGGTTTTAGAGCTTGGATAAATTTAGAGATAGCTGGATATTGTTTTGCTCATAACACTTACTGTTTCTATAACAGAATGCTAAAGAACCAGGGCAACGTGACCGAATGCAATGCTGCAGAGTTTGTCTCAGCTCTTGATGCAGGGAAAATCCAGTTCTTATATATTTACAGGTCTGCTGCAGTAGCTAAAGGATTAGAATACATACAATTGCCAGCGCAGTTAGATCTAGGTTCAGTCAAGTATGCATCGTTCTATGCAAAGTTTAACTATACTTTAACTTCTGGTCTAGTAAAGGGATCTCCAGTATACCTATTCATAACGATACCTAAAAATACTAACAATTATAATGAGGCAATAGACTTCGTTACATATGTAATAGAGCACTCTAGCATATTAAAGAAGTTCGAATTATGTCCAATATCTCCTGCAATTCTGTTTAACTCCACCGTAGTTCCATCTCAGATAGCTTCATTGCTTTCTGAAGGTAAATTAGTAGAAGGAGGTACGCTATGAATTGGTTTAAGATATTAGGAATTTTTTTATCTCTCCTACTTTCAATTCCAGTTCTCTTTCTCATTTATATGGGCTTTTTCGTATTTAGGAGCTCACAAGCTTTTTCCCAGACATTTTACTCTGGAGTTGAACTGTCAGTCTTATCCTCAGCAGCAGCTGCAGGAGTAGATTTTGTCCTCTTTACACCTCTAGCTTATTACCTTTCTAGAGAAAAGGACTTCTTAACAGACTCCTTAGTTGATGTACCAGCATCAATACCTCACCCTATAGTAGGTGTAGCGTTAGTATTTTTAGACAGTCCTTATTCACCTTTCTACGGTGTGCTGAAAGGACTGGGAATAAACTTCTTTGATACGTATTGTGGTCTTATTGCTGCTCTAGTTATAGTCTCAGCACCAATATTTATCAGGAGTATGAAGAACTTTTTTGACTCGATGCCCAGAGTTTACGAAGAGTATGCAAGATCCTTAGGTGCTGGGGCAGGCAAAGTCTATTTGATGGTAATGAGGAATTCATTGAAAGGTGCATTATCGTCCGCTCTTACTAGCATGTCTAGGGCAATGAGTGAATTTGGATCTATAGCTATAGTTGCATATTATGTTCTTTATGGACCTTTAGCAGGCGCGTCGCCTGCATCGATCTTAATATATGAGTATTACGGATATTACGGTCCCAAAGTTGCCGTTACCGCTTCTGCGATAATGATAGTCGTTGGAATAGTGATTTTAGTTTCATTAAAGGTTGTTCAATATTTGAAAAAGTAACTATTTTTATACTCGATTAGTTTCATACCTTTAATAATTAAGATTTAAAAATGAGATGTACACGGCTGCTAGAATTTGAATCTAGGTGAAAGACTTAGAGGATTAGAATATATTTCAATGGGACGATAATTAGATATATCTTATACTGCGTATTGGAGCAGAAATAGGATAAATAATATGAAAGAAAAAGTAGAAGAAAACGTAAGACGTTTTAAAGCCTTAACTTCTAGGTTTACAATAAAAATCTTGTAGCTTTTATCGGAAAATCCTTGTTATGTAACCTTAAAAATAATTTAATAACAATAGAAGAGAAATTAACTGTAAAGCCTAAGACGTCTTCATTGTAAAATGGACAAGATTTGTTTTATTATAATGTAAGATGAAAATACTTAAGCAATAGAAATTCCCGTAAGCTGCTAATCTTGTTCTAAACAGAGATAAATAGTATATGCAACTAATACCGAAACTTTCCCAAACGCAGAACTTATAAGATATTATTTACTTTTATTTTTAATTTACGAATTTTTACTAGAGCTAATTTTACGCTAAACTACAACTAATTGAATTCTTCACTTTGGAAAAATGTTTAAACTCAAATATCTCAATAAATATTATAACTTTTAGAGAATGAAATTTATTTTGCCTTTCAATACTATTATCGATACTAAAATATCAAAACTTATTTATTTAGTTTATCGTCTTATACTCAATGAAGATTGAGCGAATATCCACGACCTTACAAAACTATTCAGATACCTTTAGGGGACTGCAACATTTATACTATTCACTCATCTTTTCTAGATAATTTCAGTAACTTTGATTGTGGAGAACACGAACAGAATGATTTTATAAGGAGACTTGCAGTAGGGCATTACTTAGCAGGGATTAACCATACATTTCTCCTGGTCTGCGAAAGTTACTTAGTAGGTTTTGTATCGTTTTCCAGCTATTCTTTTGAATTTGCAGACGAGGCTAGAAATGAAATGATAAATGGATTAAAGGAGGAGCTTAGCAATAAAGGACTACGACATGAAATTGAGATATCTTTTAAAAAGCTCCCTGTGTTACTTTTAGGACAACTGGGAATAGATAAGAGATACCAGCATAAAGGAATAGGATTGACGTTAGTTAAACGTTTCGTAATCCCTTACTCATTAAACTACTGTATCGAGAATAGTTGCATAGGACTTTTAGTTTACACTAGAACAGCTAAAGACTTTTATGAGAAGTTAGGGTTCGAAAAGATTTATGAGAGCAAGAAAGGCGCAAATTACTTTTACTCGCTATATAAAAACGTGTTAAGAGCCAGACAGAATGCTTTTTCCTCTAAATGATAGTGCTTCCTTAAGTAGTTTTTCATCGACCTTCTCTTTCCTTATAGCATTCAATATTTTCTCAGCTTCTTCCTTGGTTTCTATAATCATTTCACCTTCTTCGACTTTCGCCATCTTTATTATCCCAAATATACTTTCTTTGCTTTCTATGTTTTAATGCTTTCTATGTTTTAATGCATCGGTTCTAATGTGTTCTACAATTAAAAGTCTCTCACATAGACTAGATTTTAAGGGAACACGGTATCTACTCTGGTAGTTCACAAGTCCATTGTCAATTCAGTTTATTTAAAGAAATTAAACAAATTTAATTGAATGCTATCGCATAGGTAAGGATTTACACTTTTACTTTATTGTATCCATCTTATTCGTGAAATATAGTTCATAAAAGAAACTTGAATCGTCCTCAATATAGCTAAGCTCATTATCTACTTTTTTAATATTCGGATTTTTCTTATTGTTAAGTTTATTTACGTCAATCCTTACTATATCATCGTGTCCTATTGTTGAATGGTGAAAGTGTTTCAAAAATATCCTCTACTATTGCAGATCTCTTATATTTATGGAGGACGTGAATATCTTTCAATTTTAGAAGAAATGTATGCGGCTGCCGGGATTTGAACCCGGGATCTCAGGCTTGGAGGGCCCGCGTCCTAATCCATGCTAGACTACAGCCGCAGTATAATCTAAGTTTATTTGCCTTTAATAATTTTCGCTCTATTATTCCGAACAATTTATCTTTTACTAAAATCTAAAAGAGAAACATATTAAGTAAGCTAATATGCATAGATAAGTTTAAAATAAAAGGGTAAAATAATGATAATGGGCCCGTAGCTTAGCATGGTTAGAGCGCCCGGCTGATAACTCAAGGCAGAAACCGGGAGGTCGGGGGTTCAAATCCCCCCGGGCCCATATTAGAGAATAGTGCTAAAATGCTCAGTAATTCTAAGGGTATGCGTTCTATTCCAATGTAAGAATGAATGTAATATGCTTTCCTCTCTATCTTGCCATGCAGAGATAACTCACTTAAATTAAGTTTTTCATATAGCTTTCAAATAAGGGTTCTGTTCTACTTATAAAGATAGCAAGAATAACTAATAATATATTTTTAAATTCTCTAATAATCTTTTTATATCTTTTTCTTAAAAAATCAATTAATTTGTTACATAAATAATCATCTATGTTTTCTTTTATAAGAAAAATTTATAGGATAAAGGTTCTATATATTTATTTTGGTGAATTAGATGGAAGATCTTGAGAAAAAATTACGTAGTGTCAGAATTACCGGCGGCATAATTTACTTAATTAACATATTCTTTTCAGCATCAATTTATACTGCTTTAGAGAGTTTAGGCTTAGCAAAGGGTAGCTTTATATATTCGCTCTTATTTGCAGTACCGTTATTCTCTGCAATTTTAAACGGAATCATCCTTGGCTTAATAGCAGCTCAATTGAAAGACGCAGTAGCATATGGTATAGTAAAATCAGTTATGGCTATCGTAGTTTATTCTGCCTACGTTTCGTTCTTTATTTTGCCTAAATACATTGTTTTAATGGCTTTCATTATAATGGCATTGTCCGCAATTCAGATAGGAGTACTATACATGTACAAGAAAATACAAAAACAAATATTCGGATGATAAAAATGCTAATAAAGATACCTTATAAGTCAATTAAGGTTTTTCCTTCAGAAATAAGGGGTAAGTATGCATTTATGAAGGATGCCGTAGTTGTTATAAGAACGCAGAATAAGGTTTTATACGTGGATTGCGTTCACGAGCATTTAGGTAATTATAGACCTCCGCCGTTTCTTTCTAACTATGTTTTTGAATATGAGATCATGGAAGGCGGAGAATACTGTGAATGCATAGCTAAGGCTTTGCAGGATGAATTTAAACCATTATTTAAGAATCAGAGGCTCTGCAAGAATGGAGAAATAACTGTGGTGATTGAGAGGTGATAGTGTTCAAGGATGTACAATGGATAGGAGAAGATAAGTTTAAGCTCACAATTAATGGTATAGAAGTTACATATAAGGTCGAGGTAAAGCCTGGCGTCATAACTAGTGTAATCATCAAAGGTTTAAATTATAATTCGCTCTGTACTCTTGATATTGATACTAGGAAGAACAGATTGCTTTCTTTACAATGTATAGGCTTCGAAAAAGATGTTGTAAAAAAGATTATAATTTCTAAACTTGCTGTGCAGATTCCTCCTTCCTTATAGTTTGGAGCCAAACTTTTTTACTATCTGAATCATAATGACTATTATGTCGAAGTCTCTTTCATCTATTGCCGTGCTAATACCTTTCTTACTTTCAGCTTACGTAATGTATTCAATATCTTTTGTGTTAACGCAGTTGGCTCATTATTTATCCACGGGAATTCCGCAAGTGGTTTTAGCAATAACCTTATCTTGGATAGGAGGAGGAATAGGAGGGTTCATTTTTGGAAGGTTGGCAGACGTAATAGGTAGGAAGAAGGCTTTATTTATTTCATTTTTTCTCTTTTCAATTCCCGAAATTCTAGTTTATTTTGTTCATAATTTAATAGAGCTTTACGTATTATGGTTTATAATAGGTCTTGGAGTTAATGCAGAGAACGGTATTAGTTATGTTATAGTTGCGGAACTTAGATTAACTAATCTTAGAGGGTTTTTAGGAGGAATAATGCAAGGGTTTTACGCTTTGGGGGCCCTTTTAGGTGCGATAACTGCAAGTATTGTAGGAAACTTTTTGTTTGTATTTCTAATACCTGGTATAATTTCTCTTCTATCTTTCGCATTTTATCCATTTATTCCTGAGGAGAAGGCAAAGTATAATGTAAGGAGTAAATTAACTGATATATTTTCTCAAAGGATGATTTGGTTAACGATTATAAGTTCTATAGCTTCATTATCTTCTTTCCTCTTCATCATTCCTGCGTTTGAACTGATGCCTACGATACTTGAAAATAATGAGCTAATTGCAATAGGCGACTTAATTGCTACCTTCTCTTTTGGTCTCTCTGGTTATATTTCTGACATAAAGGGGAGGAAGATTACTGCAGTGAGTTTCGGGGTTTTAGCTATTGTTTCCTCTATCCTTTTCCTTTTGGATGATATCTTAGCATTAGCTATTTACTTCTCTTCTGCGTTTTTTGCATTCTATGGAGTTTGGTTGAGTGAATTATATCCAATGCAGGTAAGAGGAGCAGGAAGTAACTTCTCGTTGCTTATAGGAAGAATTATAGGTGGAGGTTTCGGAACTCTAATAGTGACTTTGCTACCATTCCCTCTAAAAGTATCCCTTGGACTAGTGTTAATTATAACTGGCATTATTAGTACTGCATCAATGAGCTTATTCAAGCCAGTTACTTAAGCGAGAATAAGCTACACTAACTTACTCTTTCTTTCTTAGTAAAATTCATGTATTCTTTATCGAATTTATTACTTATAATATTTTTACTTTATATATAAATTGTAGAATTAAATTATAAGGTAAGATTACTCTATTTTACATTTTCTGCTAGCTAAGACTAATTGTGGCTTTTAATCGAAATAAACTTAGTACAAAATTTAAATAATTCTGAACATTCTCTATATCATGGATAAGGCAGAGTTACTTTTTGAGGCATATAAAGCTAGGAAAGAGGTCGAACCTTTTGAAGTGAATGAAAAAGAAGCTGATGAGATTTTTAAAAAATTCACTTCTATGCTTGTTGAGGAAGAAAGTTTAGGCGGTTATAAGATTTCCTTAGTTACAAAAGAGCACTTAGAGAGGTTTCACGGTAAAGAACCAATGTATGGAATACTAACAAAACCAATGATTACTGCAGAAAAAGAAATAGAGCTATGGTTTAATCATAATTTTGCGGAAGTTGAAGTAGTATTCCTCGCAGATTCTTGTAGAGAAGATAACTTTCCTCAATGTATTAAGGAAACTAGATTAGGTATAGAATTGCCAGCTACAAGGTTTAATACGTGGAATTTAAACGCTCTACAGCTAAAGGCTGATGATTCCGCTGCAGGCAGACTTTACATAGGAGAGAAATTTTCCTTACCTGTTAAAGGAGTAGAGATGTTAATAAATGACAAATTGGTAGGTAGGGGAGTTCCTAATTTTATTTACGGTGGTCCTTTAGACATGGTTAAATGGCTTATTTCGAAACTTGGAGAAGTTAATGGCTATGTTTCTTCTGGAGTTTTCATAGGACCATTTGAAGTTAAAAAGGGAGATAAGGTTACAATATTAGGAGACGTTAATCTTGAGATAAAATTAAAATAAAAATTTAATACATTGAATATTTTTATTGTAACAACTTCTTGGATTAAGTTTATATTGATATTTATTAGAAAAGGGCTTATGCAGTCTACAAAAACACTCTCAAGGATCTTAGAGCGGACAAACATTATTGATACAGCAGTAGTAGCTGGGATTGCTCTAGTGTCCATTTTAATAAGATCTTTAAGTTCTCAATATCCTTTAGGAGTTAACGGGTTTGACTCTTGGTATTTATTCTACAACGCCTTGCTAATTGCTCAAGCCCACGGTAACTGGTATGCAGTTCCTCCAGATGTGCACGCTTGGTTCCCTTGGGGATTTTTCATAGAATTAGGAGATACAATAGGTTTACCCTTTATTGTTGCACTTCTCTCTTTACCGTTCTATTCAGCTTTCGGAGCAAACGCAGTATATACTGTTACCTTATTCCTATATGTCGGATTAGCAGGATTAGGAGTAGCGGCAGCTTATATTGCTGTTTCTGGGTTAACTAAAAGTAGAATAGGTGGTTTCATAGCTGCAGCAATAATAGCAGTGTCTCCTGCATTAACAGTGAAAAATATAGTAGGAGGTCTGCCGAAGGACTCTTGGGGGGGTGTGTTCGTATTATTTTCCATTTATCTACTGAATTTAGCTATAGATAAGAAGAAACCTATGTATGGAGCCTTTGCAGGAATACCGTTATTCTTAGCAGAAGTATCTTGGGGAGGATCTACTTACATAGATTTAAGCTTATTGGCTGGAGCTTTCTTGTTAATTTTACTTAATAGGAATAACGAGGAAACAGCAAAGGCTTTTACTTTAATGGCAATAGTAACAGCGTTTTTAACATCCTGGGCGCCTAACAGTATTGGATTCCTCTCAGGATTGGCGCACGGTCTTTCATTGCTAGTAATTGGTGCGTTATTATTTTTAGATTTACATTTAAGGAATATACTACCTAAGGAAATTTCTGATTCTAGGGCACTCTTAATAACTGCAAGCGCAGTTTTCATTTTTGTTGTAGCAATTGTTGGTCTTTCTTTCTTAGGAATAATACCTATTCCTTCTAGATATTATGCAATAGTTAACCCATTTTATCAGGTTACCGTACCCATAGATAAGACCGTGGCAGAATATATTCCCCAAGCAATAACATCAATGATTACAGATTTTGGTATAGCGTTATTCCTTTCTGTTATTGGTATGTATTATCTAATAAGAGAGAGCAACCTTGCAGGACTTTGGTTACTTGTTTTAGGTGTAATTAGTATATATGGTACATCTGAGCAACCTTATCTCTTTAATTATACTGCATACGTTATTGCTCCGCTAGCAGGTGCAGGAGTATTCTACCTTATAGATAAAACTAAAGAATATAAATCAAAAATTATCCCAATCTTGGTGTTATCTTTAGTAGGTGTTTCGCTTGTTGCAGATGCTGGTGCAGCAATAACAATGAGTAATGTTCCGAACGAGATAGTAACTTCCGCAAGTCCTTATCCTATAATTAACTATGCTTGGGTTTCAGCATTAGATTGGATAAACCAGAAAACTTGTCCTCATGCATTTGTATTAAGCTGGTGGGACTACGGTTATTGGGAGGAAGTTGTAGGAAATAGAAGCGTTATTGATGAGAATAACACGCTTAACGGTACTCAAATAAAGCTAATGGCTGAAATGTTCTTAAATAATGAGACTTTTGCCGCAGATGTACTAGAAAAAGATTTCCACTTATATCCTTACGGTAATCCTAATTATACTATTCCAGTTTATATAGTTGCATATGACGCAGTTACCTTAGTTAATTCTAGTGGTAGACAAGAATGGTACATAGGTTATCCATCTGATTTAGGAGGAGAATTTCTAGGATATACGACATCGCTGGGAGATATAGGCAAAGCAATGGGAGCAATGACTGTGATTGCAGGATATCCAGTAAACGAGTATCTAAATACTAGTCTCATTACTTCTGAGGTATCATACTTAAATTCAACTCTAGGTAAGCTAGCGTCGTACGATCCAAGTGTGTCTACAGAGTTAAATGAGCTTTACAGTATTATAAGTCAAGCCTATCCATTTGCATGGACTTCTAAAGCATATAATTCATTGATTGTCAATATGTTCGTAGAAGCTTTAGAGGGAACGGGTGACCCAGTAATAGCTCCTTTCAGTAGCGAGTTAGAGTTTACTTCATCTGGATTACAATTAGCTCCAGGAACTCCATTTCCAGAAATTCATATGGCTTACTTCCAGCCAGTTTATGTAGCGCTATTCCCATGGGTTGCAGGTCCTAATTATATGACGTACATGATGGTAATGATATATCAATTCGTACAACCTGGTACAATGGTTTCAGAACAAGTTTACTACGGATAAAAAATTAGCAATTTAATTTAATACCTTTTTTAGCTTCTATTCTATATTTAACATATTTGTCTTCTGGCGAAAATCTGGGAGGATGGGGTATTATAGTTTTAGCATTGCATTTAGGACATTTATCTTGAAACGTATAAGTTCCATCTTTTGGGCATTTCTTTAATAGCCATGTCATTTTTGAACGCTCACTTCTACTCCTTCATCTTTAGCTATTTCCTGCAATTTTTCCACAACTGAATTTAGTCTTTCTGTAACAGCCTTTGGTTCAGTGCCGATTACATCTATTCTATATCTAGGAGCACCTATCGTGTAAATCTTTATTACAAACTCTGTATCTTCTCCATCTTCTATAGCCTTTCCGAACAAGCTCCTGATTTTTTCTACCCCTTCTGGATTTAACGTTTTAACTACAACTACTTTTGATTCTTTTACTCTCTTCTCTTCATTGTGTTTAGAAGCTTCATCAACTAAAGGCTTTATCCACATCTCTGGAACTCCTGCATCTCTTAGAAATTTGTCTCCTTCTTTAGCCGCTTTTTGTAATACATCATAAACGTCTCCGTACCTGCTTTCTAATTTCCAAGCAACTTGTTCCCAGGCTTCCTTTTCCGGTCTTCCAAGTTTTTGAGAAACTAGCTCAAGTATTTTATCAGTTTTTTGAAGTTTCTTCCATTCTGCGTTCTTTTTCCTTCTTTCATCATCGTTAACTTTCTTTAGTGAGACATCTACTGTTCCTTTCCTTCTATCTACACGAATAACTTTAACAACTATTTTTCTTCCTTCTTTAACAATATCGTGAATATTCTTAACCCATCTAGTGCTTATTTCACTCCAAGGTAAGAAAGCTTGTAAATTCCCATACTCATCTAATGTAACATAACTTCCATAATCGAAAACTTGTTTTACGGTAGCAATTAAAATATCTCCTTCTCTTGGGAGAGGATGCCTATTGTATATCATTTTAACCCAGTTCTTTAATTATTTCGCCAACTATTTTTGCTTTACCACCCACAGGATAAGCCAATTGTGTCCCGCAGGCTAGACATCTTACAGGAAAAGTCGAGTGACTGAAGATCACCTGCTCGTTACCGCAGTTTGTGCATTTAACTCTAATGAATTTCCCTTTAGGTTCTGGAATTAGAATCTTAGTTTTCCTCATTATTTAGCCACCTCTACTATCTCCATTTTCTTTATCCTCATTCCAGGCTTCATTATTACGTAACCGCACTTAGTGCACTTTAACATTAGAACAGCCTTTTTTGTTACTTTAGCAAACCTCTTTTGTTCTGGCTTTCTTTGACCTCCGTATCCTAGGTTTTTCCTATCATACCTTCTTTGTCCTTCTGATAATGTCCTTCTTTTTCCTCCTTTATATTGAGATACAGAGTGAGGCGTATGAGTTTTGCATTTAGGGCAATATGTAGTTATCGTCTTGGGAACTTTCATAATTATCACTTAGACTATTTTACACGGAGTTATATATTCTGCGGTCCATAAAGCTAATGCTTTTTGCAATTCAAGAAATACTAAGTCGCCTTTCTTTAATTCCATACTGTTTATCACAGTGTTAGTATCAACTTTGCATAATATCTTACCGTTATTGAAGATTAAATTTCCACTCAAGAGAGAGATATATAGTTCCTTAATTTTATCCAGAATGTTAAACACAAATTCATCGAATCCTTTACCTTTCTGATTATCTTCAAGATATTTACCTAACCTAACTTCAAATAACGACTCCGCGAGTTCTTCATATACTTTTATCTCATTCTTATGAACTTCATCATCGTAACTTATTCTTATCTTAGCTAACGTTTGAGAGATCTTCTGAATATCTGAAATTAGAATTTCAGTAGGATTTTCTGTCGATATTTCTTTATTTAGGAGTTCATCTAACATATAATTTCACTTCTCCTAAACCTTTTAAATGAGCATAAACACCTAATGATGCAGTTAACTTAATAGGAATTCCCCTAGAGAGTTCCAAAGTTTCTCCTAATATTTGAAATTTACCAGATATGTAGGGTAAAAAAGTGACATAACCCGAAAAAGGAGATAAAGATTCAGAGAATTCAAAATTGCCTTCTATTTTCCTTACAAGCAAACCTGATTTACCGTGTATTGAATTAGGAATTCTGAATAATCTTTTTACATCTATAGTTACTTCTTCATCTACTACAGTTCCTTGTATCCCTCTAGCCTTTCTTCCTGCCCAACCTGGATCTGTTGATAAAGCTGAAGAGTACTTTGGAACTCCTATTCCTTTAATATAATCTACAATTTCTTTTCTATCGTCTGAGTCAAGTAAGGCGCAATCACCGCTACACTTTACATAAACGTGGAAACCTCTATTTCCTGAGAAATATAATTCCGGAGTCAAGCCGAAGTCTTCCTTTAGAATATCTCTGATTATTAAAGTATTTTCTAACGCTTTATTTATACATTCTGTTGATATCTCAACAAATTCTATAGTTTCGGCATTATCTTTAGGGCATTTTTCACCTTCTACTTCTGCTCCACATACTGGGCAAAAATTAATTTTCCTTACTTCACACAATTCGTCGGCATCTATATCAAACTGTAAATCGGCTCCCATCCATCCTTTCTCATCCATTTCTTTTGCTGACGGAATTTGATATTTTGCAGTAGAATAAAATAAGTGCAATGGAACATTTTCAAGTAAAAAATTCTTTAATTCTAAAGCAGAGGAAAAAGATAGGTGTCTAACGTAAGTATCCTTACCAAAGGGTTGAAGGGCAAATTCCCTTAATTCCACGTCTTCTGGAAGCTCAAGTTCTGCCTTATCGTAATATGATTTAAATAACATTAGAATAATTTTATTCAACTCTTGGAGCAATATAGAACTCACCATAGCCTCCTTGAGGAAGTTCGTAGTGAAGCTTTAGAGGAATTTGAGAGCCGAAATACAGCTCCATAGTGTCTGAAGCTTTACCCATTTTTGTGGTATTTAGAACGTATTCCATACCGTAAGTGGATTTTGCGTCATTACCACTAGCCTCTAATAGCGCTCCATTATCTGTGGAAAGTTCTACTTTAGATTCTCCCATATCACCCTCTACAGATAGGTATAATTTGCCTCCTTCTGAACTAACAATCAATGTGTCTCCCAAATCTGCCAAACCATACATGACGTCAGAGAAAGTTACTGTAAGTAGTTTTGCCTTGAACGGAAATTCTAAATTAAGAGATGGATTTTTCTGCTCTTCCATAGATAGTAAAGGTAGTGTGAAAATTCTCTGAAATGACCCTTCTATTACTATCTTAAGGTTACTTCCTTCAGCTTCAAAGCTTAGTGTATCGTCTTTCCTTACTCTTGAAAGTACAGAAGACAAATCTTCTAAATTTACACCTATTACTTCCTTATCTTTTGAGTCATAGTTTTCAAAATATCCTGCAGGCAAAAATATATCTAGAAACACTACTCTTGAAGGATCTATTCCGTTTATCCTTATTCCATCGTTTGTTGAGACTATAGCGCCTTCATCCATGAACTCTGATACTGTTTTTATTATATATACAAACGCAGGAGCGTCAAGAGCCTTGAATTTCATAATTAAGAATAGTAAATCTAAAGTTTAAAACTTGTTAAGCTCAAAGTCTAGGAGAGTTCTCTTCTGTTAAATAATCTTCTCCTCCTGCGAATATCCTTTGTAATTCAGCATAAAGCTCATCAAGGCCTTCGTCAGTTGTAGATGAGATAGGAACAGGAGCAGAATCAAGGCTTTCTATCAAAGTTCTTATAAGTTCGAAGGAGTAATCATCCACTTCTCCTAATCTATCTATGAGTTCTTCTCCGTTACTCCAAGTTTTTATTTCCTCCAACTCTTTAGGAGTTAAAAGGTCTATTTTTGACAACACGTTAACTTGTGGCAAATTCATCCTAAACCTTATTGCACTAGATAAAAGCAATAAAGACACGTAAGTTCTAGCTTCTTTAGCTAAGAAGGAATCCATTAAGAATATGTTAGCTGCTTTATTATCGCCAACTATAAGTGAGGAAATTAATCTTCCGGTATCTCTGTACGCGAAAAGCTCAACTTGCCCTGGAGTATCTATCAAAACGTAATTTGCCTCTATTTGGCTTACCTCATTTTTTATTTCAACAGCTTTTGCCATTAAAAGGTCTATAGAAGCTATCAATGAAGAGTTAGGGCCTAATCCGTATTTTTCCATTACTTCAAAGGCATCTACGTAATCTCTAACATCGAAGTCTGGAGTATATGGTAGCTTTTCAACTGCGGGATCTAAGTTTATTACTGCAGTATCAAGTTCTTGGTCAAGAAGATAGTCCTGAAATTCCTTTACTAAAGTTGTTTTACCTGAACCGGCTGTTCCAGTGAAGAAAATATAATACATTATATTAACTTGACTTTTAATCTTAAAAACTCTGTCTAACACCTTATAACTAATGATTATTATAGGAGGACCGGCCTCAAACGGAATAGACGAAAAACTTTCAGAAATGCTTAATGTAAAGCTTATCAAAGCTGAACATAAAATATTTCCAGACGGAGAGTCTTATATTAGAATTCCAGAAACCGTTAGAGGGGAAGAAGTTGTAGTAGTTCAATCGACTTACTATCCTCAAGATAAGCATTTAGTGGAATTACTTCTAATGATAGAGGCTGTAAAAAACTTAGGCGCAACCAAGATTATTTCTATAGTACCATATTTGGCTTATGCAAGGCAGGATAGAAGGTTTAAAGATGGAGAAGCTTTAAGCCTCAAGATCGTCTTAAGTCTTATTTATGAAAGTGGAAGTGATGAAATAATTACTGTGGAGCCTCATAAGCCCGATGCCATCATCTCTTATTTTAAAGGTAACGTTAAGATTGTAGATCCTACTCCTGCTTTAGCTAGAGAAGTTAAAAAGGAAGTAGAAAATCCTTTTATTCTAGCACCAGATAGGGGAGCTTTAGAAAGAGCAGAAAGGCTAGCCAAAGAGTTAAACTCACCTTATTCTCACATTGAGAAGGAAAGAGATAGGACTACTGGGGAGGTAAGGATTAAGGAAGCTCCCAATCTTGATCTGCACAATAAGGATGTAGTTCTGATAGACGATATAATAAGTACTGGCGGAACTTTGGCCCAAGCTTCCCAGCTTTCCTATAATTTAGGTGCTAGAAAAGTGATAGCTGCTGCAACTCATGTATTGCTGGTTAACGATGCGTATGATAAACTTACAAAATCTGGAATAAAATCCATTATAGGGACTAATAGCATTAAAATTGAAAATAATAACGTTAAAGTTGCTGATATTTCAGATCTTATAGCTGTCAAACTATGAAGTACGCTATATTGAGTGCAGATGAGCTTTTCATCTCCATGGCAGAGCTTAAGGCTCTGTTAAAGAGACCTTTTTCTTATCTTACTGGGTTAGCATTATTTGAAGGAAATGTAAAAAACATTGCAAAAAGATCTTCTACAATTAAGGCAATAGGAGAAGTTTTAACAATTTCAGATGATCCTAGAGAGATAAATGAAAAAATAAGGGGAAAATGCTTTAGCGTAAAACCTAACGTTATTATGAATTCAGATAAGGACGTATTTCCTGCCCTCTATAAAGAAATAATCAAAGGTACGAAATTCGGTAAAAATTGTGATAAATTGGATCTAATATTTACTGATGGTATTATTTTAGCAGGCATTAGAGAAGAAGAAAGGGATTCAAAAAGCCTTCAAATCCATTCTAGAAAACCTTATTCTCAGTCTGGAACTATGGATGCTTATACTTCAAGACTTTTAGTTAACTTAGCTAATCCTGAGAAAACAATTCTTGATCCTTTTATTGGCGTAGGTTCTATATTACTTGAAGCTTCTTGGATGGGTTATAATTGTATAGGAGGGGATATTGATAATAAAATGATTGAGAAAACAGAATATAATCTAAAATATTTTAACTATGAATGTAGGATAATTCAAGAGGATATAAGTAACTTCCCTATTAGGGAGAATTCCATAGATGCAGTAATTACTGATCCTCCTTACGGTAGGTCTGTAAATGCAAAAGATGTAAAATTCGAGGAACTATACGAGTCTCTTTTCTTCACTTCTGCAGGGATTCTAAAGAAAGGAGGGAAACTGGTTTTTGCCACAGATTCTAAGTTTGATTGGAGGGATAAGATTAAAAGTTCAGGGCTAAAAGTTGATTCTATTCATTTTATTTACTTGCATAAGAGCTTATCGAGAGGAATATACGTGGTGGAAAAACCGTGATAGAAGTTTATTTTATAGGCACGGGCGGCGGTGCGCCCTCTAAAAGAGGTCTCCCTGCGTTCTTAGTAAGAAGACAAGGGTTTAATGTTTTGTTGGATTGCGGAGAAGGTACTCAGATAACAATGATTAACCACAGACTTAATATTATGGCAATAAATCTCATAGCAATAACTCATCTTCACGCAGACCATGTGCTTGGTTTGCCTTCATTAATTCAAACTCTGGGAATGTACAGTAGAAAAGATAGATTGTACATAATGGGCGATGTAAAAGACCTTTTGAATAAAACTTTTGAAGAAACTTACTTTGAACCACCTTTTAAAATACAATATATTAACAGTTATGAAGATAATGAAGTTAAGATTACTCCATTCAAGACATGCCACGTAGTTAAGTCTCAAGGGTATTTAATAGAAGAAAAGGATAGGAAGAATATTGATATGGAGAGGTTAATGAAAGAGGGTATAAAGGATTGGAGAATTATTAGGGAACTAAAGGCAGGAAAAGAGGTTGTATTTAACGGTAAGAAACTATATCCTGAAGATTTTCTAATAACAAGAAAAGGGTTAAGAATTGCTTATACTGGAGATACTGCGATTTGCGATAGTGTAATAAATTCTGTTAAGGGTGTAGATTTGTTACTTCATGATTCCACGTTTTTAGATGATATAGATGCAAAGGAATATGGACATTCTACTGTTACTGATGCAGCTACTGTAGCAAAAGAAGCAGGAGTAAAAAGGTTAGCTCTTGTTCACATTAGTGGAAGATATAAGGATGCTAGAATTATGGAGGAAACAGCACGAAAGACGTTTTGGAAATCCTTCCTACCGGAAGATTTATCTTATTATATTTTGAAAGATTAATCCTCAGGGATCTTATTTTCCCATAAAGGACGACCCTTTGCAGTTCTAGGAGCTAGCCAGTCTACAACCTCATTAGGTTTTTTATGCTCTATATAAAATGAAATTGGACCGAGAGGAGATTCTTTTTCATCGTCAATAAAGGAGATAACACCTATTGCCGCAGCTTGTTTGTGGAGCATAAATGAAATTGAATCATCTGAAATTCCTCTCCTCAAATATTTTCTTGCAACATCTAATATTTTCTCTTCTCTTAATGTATCATGAAATTTTTGTAAGCTCTTCAGGGTTCTTGATTCTTCTATAATTACAGTAATATAATCTCCACGTTTTTCTCTTGTTATTTTTTCATAGTCAAAGAAATTCACTATAGCAGTCAAAACTTTTGCCTCATCCTCTGAAGGTCTAACTTCTGCAGTTACGATAATTTTTGTCATTTTATAATCCTTAATATAACTTCTTCTGCTCTCTTCTTAAATTCGTCTATTGTGGAGTCATTAATTATCATGTAATCTGCAAGGGCTATTACTCCGCCTATTCCTAACTTTATCTCATCAAGGTCTCTTCTCCTTAAGTCACTAACGCTCTTGGAATCGTCAGATCTCATCCTTGCCATCATTCTTTCGTATCTTATTGAAGGGGGAGAATGAATTGCGATTATTATAGGACTGCCTAATCTCTTAAATTCATCAACTTCTGCAAGGCTTCTTACTCCCTCGAAAGCAACCCTGCCCATGTTAGGTGTGATTTCCTCCATTGACAGTCTTGCTACTACTCCGTCTCCATATATTTCTCTAATTCTTTTAGCGAAGTCCATCATTCTCTCTCCTATTTTTGCATCTTTTTCGTACCTCTTTCTCAAGACGTCACCCATGGAGATTATGTAAAATCCTTTTTCTTTTAACACGTTAGCAAAGAGTGTCTTACCTGATCCAGGCATTCCAGTTATAAGAATTACATTAATTAGTGACCACCATTTTCTTCTTCATAGTGGTTTAAAAGCATGAGGTTATTCATTGCAATAAAAGTTCCACAATTTCAAAAACTGAACGAAATCTATAATGAAATTAAATTAAGTGGAGCTGATATAAAGCTTGTAGAGGCAGATAATATACATATAACCTTAATTTTCCTCGGTGAGGTACTTGACAATAAAGTAGATCTAGTAAAAGAAGCCGTTTCTTCTCTTCAATTTAATAAATTTAAAGTTGTAATGAAAGGAATGGGAACTTTTCCCAGTATTACAAAGCCAAGGGTGATATGGGTAGGAATTTCAGAAGGTTTTCCTCAACTTAAGGAAATAAGGTCTTTCCTTTTAAAAGAACTTAAAAATCGAGGAATAAGGCCAGAAGACGAGAAGGAATTCGTTCCTCACATAACCTTGGGCAGGGTTAAAGGTCCCTCAAATCTCCTCAATTTATCAAATATTATTAAGCAACATTATGATGACTATTTCGGAGACTTTATAGTTGATAAAGTTATACTTTATAAGAGCACCTTAACGCCTAAAGGTCCTATTTATGATGAGATACTGGGAGTGACAGGAAAATGATCGATGAAATTCTCAAAAACGTTTTGTATAAAATCAAACCAACAAAGGAAGATGAAGACGAAATTAAGCAAATAGTAAACGAAGTTCTTGAAAGGCTTAAAGGATTAGACGCTGAAATTCATGGATCTTTTAGAAAAGGAACCTGGTTAAAGAATGATGCTGATGTAGACGTATTTGTATTCTTTCCAAAAAGTGTAGGAAAGGAATACGTATCTACTGAGGCAATTAAAATATTAAAGGATAGATTGGCAGATTTCAATATTACGATGGCCTATGCTGAACATCCTTATCTTATTGTTAGTCATAAAGGATTAGAGATTGATATAGTTCCTGCATTAAAAATTGAGGAAGGAGAGAAGCCTATTACAGCAGTGGATAGGACTCCTTTCCACACGGAATTTATAAATTCTCATTTAACTGAAGAACAAAAGGATGAAGTAAGGTTATTAAAGAGGTTTATGAAAGGAATTGGAGTTTACGGAGCCGAAATAAAGATTAGAGGATTTTCAGGCTATGTTAATGAGTTACTTGTAGTAAAGTTTGGTAGCTTTCTAGAAGTATTGAAGGACGCATCAAAATGGAAACCTCCTGTTAAAATACTAATTGTGAAACCAGAAAAGGAATTTAAATGTCCTCTTATCTTACCAGATCCAGTAGATCCTTCAAGAAATGCAGGTGCTGCAATCTCCCTTAAGAAATTAGCAGAATTTTCAATAGCTGCTAGGTATTTCCTTAAAAATCCTTCAGAGAAATTCTTCTTTCCTCCCGAGCCTTTAGGTGACAAAATAAAAGGAGACATCTTAGTTACTAAGATAGAAATTTTAGATGATAATGTAGTAGAAGATTTACTTTGGGGTCAAGTAAATAAATCTACTGAGAAAATATTTAATTTACTAAAAAATTACGGGTATAGAATTATGGACATTCAAGCTTATGGAAATACAAGGAATATCGTATTCGTATTGCAGTTAGAAAGCAAAGAAATAGGCGAGTATAAGCTAAATCAAGGGCCTCCATTTTATATGGATTTAGATGATTTTATCAGTAAGAACGATAATGTGTGGGTAGGAGATGATGGAAAACTTTATTCAATTAAAGAAAGAAAAAGTGAGAAAATTGAGGACATTGTTAAATCTTCTATCTCTCTTAAATATAATTATAAGGCTGTTGAACAATATTGGTTAGATAGGGAGCCAAAGGAGCCATGCTTAAAAGCCTTCCTGAGGAAAACTCCAAGCTGGTTGAAATAAGGAATTTTATTTATCCAGCTTACTCCAAGGAAGTAGAAAAGGAGTTGAAGAGCGCAGGAATCTGCTATGCTTATTCTTTTGGCAGAGTTAATCTAGGTAAAGTTAGCGTTATAGGTAAAGGAAAGACGGGAATAGTTGTTTATATAGGTGAAGGTAAGGTAGCTAAGATAAGGCGTACTGATTCTCCTAAGAATAGTTTAGATTTAGAGGCAAAAATTCAAAGCGTCTCTTATCCTTCAGCTCCTAAGGTATTCGATTATGGCGTTAATTATATTGTTATGGAGTATGTAAATGGTAGAGGGCTTACTAGAACTGATATAAAATATTTGGAAGACTTACTATTTAGGGCTAAGCATTTAGAGAATATTCATGTACAACATGAAGAGATAGCAAGACCTTGGAAAAACGTTTTAGTTACTCAATCAAGGACTTATATTATAGATTATGATTCTGCCTCAATAAAGGAAAGATCATTGAATGTAACTAAAATATTATCTGCTTTTGGATTTTATCAATTAGCTGAGAAATATAAAAGAAATGAGATAGGTTTTGAAGAAATTATTGATTTTATTAAGAAGTAGCCAAAACAGCTTTTTTCTTTAATGCGATTTTAATTTCGCTTAAAGAAGGTACTCCTAAAGGATGTCCGCATTTTGGACATTTCCCTCCGTATATTGATTTTATTTCTGATGGAGTCCTTACACCGTAAAAGTCTTGTCCTACTTTTTCAAATCTATATAGTTCATATCCGCAATTTTTGCAAATGTATCTTACCGGAATTTTACAACACCTAAAACTACAATATGCTGAAAAGCAATTTATATTAACTCCTAGAGTTTTGACAAGAATATTATGAGCGTATTACAACGCTTTCGAATAGTTTAATACTTTCGGGTATCCCTCTCTCTCAAAGTATTATATGGGGAATGATTTTTAAATGAAAATGTAACAACTATAATTGGGGCCGTAGTCTAGCTAGGACTAGGATGCCAGCCTGGGGATAAATCCCTAACCACCAGAACGCTGGTGGTCCCGGGTTCAAATCCCGGCGGCCCCATATTAGGGGATACCCCTAAAACCCCAATTTCTTTCATTTTCAGATATGATTCAGCAACATCAATTAATGGACCTACGTAAGTCTCTTTCGTCTTACCGTTCTCATTCTCTAATTTGTAAACATAATACCGCCCTTTTCTTTCCCTCAAGATATAATTTATATCTACGTTGCTTTTTATTCAACTACCGTCTCTATATTTTCAAAATATTTCTATTTTTAAATTTCCCACACTTTTAGTTTATCTCTGCTATAACAATTAAGTACTGAAAGAAGATAATAATTCGAGAATCTTATTGTTATCTCTTAAATCTAAGGTATCTTAGTAGGGTGGATAACCTCCTTGTGACGAATATCCCCCTCCTGGATAACCTCCTTGAGCTGGAGGTGCACTACTTACTACTTGTGCTACGAAGTTGAGTAGTTGATCTTCCCCGGTATATTGTTGGTACACATGATATGCGTCAAAAGCAGTCCCTCCTAATCCAAGTATGCTTAATAGTTTATTGTGTAGCATTTCATCACTAAAGAATGAGAAACCTCCGCCCATTGCTAATGGTACTAGATCTTGAATCCAGTTAGCCACGCCTGTTTCAACAGTTACCATGCCTTGTCCTTGACAGACTCTTATAGTATATGCTTTGTTTGAATCAGTGAAATAGCCTAATAAGCTAGAATGTTTAGCTTGAATTACTGCCATATTCTGACTTATCATTGGATTAACTTGAAACCCTCTTCCGGTTAAGTAAGAGGATATCTGTTGTCCTACGTATTGCATGTCTATAGGATACTGAATAGGTACTGTCATTGTTTTTCCTCCTAATCCTATAGAACCTCCGCAAAGGGCTGATCCGAATGTAGGTTGTTGTCCAAAGAATGGAAATCCCATAAAGATATTTATGGTTATCTAATATATATTCTTGCTAGTAGTATAATAAGGTGAATTTTAATATGCTTTTTCATTATATTCTATTTTTATAGTTAATAATCGTGGAACAATGTTTATTGTAGTAATATAGCTAAATATGTCCCTATTATATTTCTTTTTAGTCTGAAAATCTAAAGTCCATATAATTTTAATTCTTAAGTGCTCTCTAACTTCTTATGATCTTTAACGTTGCTCTCATTAGCTTGATTAAGGTCTAAAGATAATATAAATACTAGTTAATATCCAGGCATCTCGTACTCTCTGAGACTTTAAAGGACAAGGTCTTCTCCTTGCGGGCGATATGTGTATAACGTGGATATTTTGACCTTATAAATTATAACTAAGTATATGTTATGTGTATGTAGTAAAATCTTTTTCAAATTTTTAAGCGGTAAAATTATTAGTTAGGCTACTGTCAGTTAACAGAATCTTTTTATTGCTTACATCATTAAAGTAAATAGTTTTCATGACTATAAGGTTATATCGAAGTATAGTTTATAATGTACTATAACTTAGTTCTAAGTTATTACCATAATTATCCTTATATCATTAGACATTTACCTTAATTCGAACCATAATTTACGTCTATAATTCTCATAAACACATATATAACAATATTGACACATTCTTTTTTGATTCGCTTTGATTATTAAGGCGTATTTACCATTGCCTAAACAGACAGATTCAGAATTTTGGACAGTTGATAAAATAGAGCATATTAGGCACTTAGCCACAACTGGTAGGCCTTACAAAATTTTAGAAAAAAGAAGAAACAGTTTAAGAATATTGGATAGAATAGAATTTAAAAATATAGAAGGAAGATTAGTTGAAAAGCCTCTAGCTAGTACGCACCTTACATTTTCTGGAATAGAGATGTCGACTCCCCTTTACCTAGGGGATATGTCTTACGGAGCATTAAGCGGAAATCCTAATATTGCAATAGCCAAAGCTGCAGATTTAACAGAGACTTTAGCCGGAACAGGAGAAGGTGGTCTTCATCCTGAAGTTGCAAAACATAAGAGGATTTTCGTCCAGTGGGCTTCCGCTAGGTTCGGTGTAGATATCGATGTATTAAATGCAGGGCTAGGAGTAGTAATAAAAATAGGTCAAGGTGCAAAGCCTGGTATAGGAGGTCACCTTCCAGGAAGCAAGGTAACTAAAGCAATTTCCCTCACTAGGAGGATTCCTGAAGGTATAGATGCAATATCTCCAGCTCCTCACCACGATATATACTCGATAGAAGATCTGGGGCAGAGGATAGAAGCTCTAAAAGAGGCTACCGGAAAGCCAGTTTTTGTTAAAGTTGCAGCAACAAATTATATTCCTTATATAACTTCGGGAGTAGCAAGAATGGGGGCTGACGGAATAATAATAGACGGCCACGGTGCCGGAACTGGAGCTACGCCAGAAGTTATAAGGGATAATCTAGGTATTCCTATAGAGCTTGCAATAGCCTCAGCAGATAGTGTATTAAAGAAGGAAGGATTGAGGGAAAAGTTTACAATAATTGCAGCGGGTAGGATTTCAGACGCAACTGATGCAGCAAAACTGATAGCATTAGGCGCAGATATTGTGAGCGTAGGTACTGCGGCACTAGTTGCTATGGGCTGTGTAATGGTTCATAAGTGTCACATAGGCTCTTGTCCAACAGCGTTGACCAACAAAATAGACGGAACCAGGATATTCGAGACTGAATTTGGAGTAAAGACTTTAGTTAATTTTGTTAACGGATTCTCATTAGAGCTTGCAAATATCCTAGACAATTTGGGTTTTAATTCAATTCAGGAATTGAAAGGGAGAAGGGATCTGCTTTATGGTTTAGGATTATCTAGGGACGTTTTATCCATTCTGGGCATAGAAGGCGAGTCTGAGGAATTAAATCCAAAGCTGGGAGAGCTCTGGAATAAGAGGAGAAAGTTCCATTTACACGAGTTAATAAACAAAGGTGAGCCAACAATTACAAGTATGGGAAGTACATCTCCTCCTGACGTTGAAAAGCCTGCAAGAGTATTGGATTGGTTAAGGACTGATGGAGCGCAAGTTACTAGACCTCCTATAGATCCTTATAGGGAAGATATTGATACGAGTTTTCTGCTTAACAAAGGAAAGGTTTACTTGTCCTTGCCTGTAATCTTTAACGTGATAGGTTCTTCTAAGGAAATTGCAGAAAGCCTTAGTTGGGCTTCTTACGCTCTAGGATCAATGATATTTACTGACGAGACTGTAGCGAAGTATTCCGAAATAAGCTTCAGCAGTGATGGTAAAGGTAAAATAAACTGGAGTTATAATATTGAAGAAGGTCATTATTTAGTTTTGAAGTCTGAGGATGAGGTAGAGGAACTTCTGGTAAATAAAGGAATTCTTGGTTTTATAATTGATGAAGACATGCTTAATGAAGACTTAGAGGTAATGGTTTCCGACGTTGACACGAAGCTTAAGGAGGCAGGAGTAAGGAATAAATTTGATATTATTGCAAAGTCCTCAAAATTAAGGGATTCCGCAGACGTGTTTAAACTAGTAGCATTAGGATCAGATACAGTCATTATGCCTTATCAAATCCTAGAGATTGCAATAGGTGAGGGAAGCAAAGGGAATTTAAAGGAGAGAGCTTTCAATTTAATTTCTGGTATAAAGAAGGAGATTGCGTTAATGGCTGGAGCCGCAGGGATCTATAGTGTTCAATCTTCACTTACTGGAAATAGAGAGTTGCTTAGGGCAGTTAATTTGAACTCCTATATTGCTAGGAGAATAAGGGTTAAGCAGGCTGGTTCCCTATGATCAGTCCTTCTGGATGTGGAGTCTTTGGAATATTAAGGAAGAAGGATGCCCCTAAAATTAAGGGAAAGGATGTCACTAATGCTATTGACATTGTAAGGTATAGAGGTAGTGATAAAGGTGCAGGTTTTGCAGTATTTAACCTTAAGGAGGGAAATTCTTACTACGTTAAGGCATTTTACTTCGGAGACGGAGAAGAAATAAAGAGGGAAATAGAGGATCAGGGCATTAGGATAAACAGTCTTCAGGAAAAATATATAGGAGAACTATGTGACTGCAATTTTGAAATCTCCTTAGGGAGCATAGCTTCACTAAAGAAAACTGTGAGGAATATAAATGAGATACTGTGGAACAACGGAAAGAAAGGGAGAATATATAGTGCAGGAAGGTCTCTTCAAGTATATAAAGGAGTTGGGTATCCTGCAGATATAGCAAGGCAGTATAATATTTACGACGTAGAGGGAGACATGTGGATTGCTCATACGAGACAACCTACAAATTCTCCCGGAAGTTATCCTTACTGGTCTCATCCGTTCTCAGCATTTGATGTGGCAATTGTTCACAACGGGGATGTAAGCTCCTTCGGGGCTAACGTTGAGTTTTTACAGTCTAGAGGTTGGGGAGGTTTCGTAGGTACAGATAGTGAGGTAATGGCGTTCCTTTTTGAGGAGCTAATAAGTGAAGGGCTAAGTGTAGAGGAAGCAACAAGAATACTGGCAAATCCCTCTAGGAGGTTTGGAAAGCTAAACGTAGGAGAGGACTACATTTACAGAAATGCAAGACTTGACGGGCCTTTTACTGCTATTATAGGTTATAATTCTGGAGAAGATTTGTTCATGTTAGGAATAGCTGATAGAGCTAAGTTCAGACCGGTTATTATAGGTGAGGACGAGAATTACTACTACATTGCAAGTGAGGAAAACCAAATTAGACTATTAAATCCTAACGCAAGAGTTTGGACTTTAGAGCCAGGCAACTATTTCATAGCTTCCTTGATTAAGGGTTTAGTAAACGCAGGCCGTGACGTCATCAAGCTCTCGTCTTTTTCTACTCCTACATTTCATGCTGAGAAGTTTGATATAGATGCTAAAGGATTGGGGTATAAAGACGTTAATAGGGCAATAATGGATGTTGCTAAAACTGGAAAGAAGGAAATTACTGTAATAAACCTTTTAGGTCACAGATTCATAGGCATGAACTTTCCTAGAGCCGGGCTTAAACTAAGCCTTTACGGTGTTGTAGGTAATGCGATGGCTAACTTGAACGAGAATAACGTATTTCACGTTTACGGCAACGTTGCTGACGATTGTTGTGACACAATGCAGGGAGGAAAAGTTGTGATCCACGGTGATGCAAGAGATGTCTTAGCTCAAACTTTTCAAGGAGGTTACATTTACGTTAAAGGCAATGCTGGCAATAGAGTAGGAATTCAAATGAGGGAATATATGAATAAAAGACCTTACTTGGTTATAGGCGGTATGGTTGATGACTACTTAGGCGAATATATGGCAGGAGGAGTAATTCTAGTTCTAGGCTTGGGAATTAAAGGAGAGCCTGTAGGTAATTATGTGGGTTCTGGGATGGTAGGAGGAAGAATTTATATTAGAGGTAAGATTAATTCTGAAAAGATTGGTCTACAGCCTAGCAGGCAGGAAATTGTTAGGTTCCTCAAGGCTTTACTGCTAGAGAATATGATTTCTGAAGATGAATATAACGAATTAAAAGATATGCCTTACGTGGAGGTTGTAAAGAAGTTGGATGGAGAGGCTAAGAAATATGCTCAAAAGCTGTTTGAGGAGAAAGTAGGGATTCCAATATATGAGTATAGAGAGTTGTCAGAAGAGGAAATTAAAGAGTTGACTCCAATAATTAAGGACTACGTTACTGAGACTAATCAGAATGAGGAGATTGTTGAATTACTTAAGGAGAAGTATACAGTAGTTACATCGTCCTTACATAAGTGATTTATTTTTAGAAATTTCCCTTTGCATAATTCGCTGTTACTTATAATGTTAAGGATTTAATTAGAGCTAAATGAAGTTTCTTCTCAGTACGGTTGCTCAAATAACAATGAGCTTTCCTAAATATTTAAAAGACTGTAATTCTAAATATTTAAATATACTTCGAAACAATTTGTTAAAAGATAAGGTAAGTTATTAAATACGATGAGTATATCTTAAGAGAAAGGTAAAGAAGGTATTATGTTTACAAATAAGAGGATGAAAACGATAAGATGAGGTAAACTTACGTCGCTCCATTAATTGACGTTGTAGAGACTTTTATTAAATTGAAAAGTGGGGTTTTAGGGGGTATCCCCCTAATGTGGCGGGCCCGGCGGGATTCGAACCCGCGACCACCGACTTAGAAGGCCGGCGCTCTATCCTGGCTGAGCTACGGGTCCACATTATCTGCATTATCTAAAGAATAAAATAAGATTTACGTTTACTTTTTTACTCGTATTCTCTCCAGACCTTACCGCATTTAGTACATTTGTAAAACCTTGTTGCGGGCTCATCTGCAGCTCTGGTCTGTAATATCCAGAAGTAGGCTTCATCGTTTTTGCAGTTGGGGCATATTACTCCTTTTATTTTTTGTGCTCCTTGTGGCATCTCTTCTTCTTCTAAAACCAAGGTTTTTTCAGTTTCTGAGTGCTTTATCTTTGTAGTTATTACTTCTGAAGATTTCATTTCTTCTTCATATCCGCATTTTAGACATTTATATACATTTTTACCATTAATTTTTCTAGGTACCATCATAGAATGACATTTGGGACAGAACTTCATGGAATATCGCCTGACAATACATTAAACTAAGAATTTACTTTATTTATTTTTTGCGATATCTTTTCCACTATAAATCTACACACTTCTTCAAGGTCAGATGATGAAGAGGAAAAATCGTTGACTTCTTTACTTACAGAAGAATTCTTGAACTGTAAAAGCACTTCATTCTTTGTTTTTCCTAAAAAAAGGTGTTCTAAGAATTGCCCTCTAAATACACAAATAGCGGTTATCTTTCCTTCAACGAGCACTGCAGTTCTTCTTTCTTTTTTATTCAATTTTCTTTATTTCCTCTAAGTATTTATTAGTATAATTTTCTGCAATTTCTATAGCTTTCTTAATTGCGTCCATTGGTTTAATTTCTCCATTAGTCATGAGTTTTAATACTATTGAAGTAATTAACGGGTGGGGCTGATAATATGAAGCATAAATTACTCCTTCGACTTTCCTTAAGCTTCCTGCTATAAGATTACCTAAAGTATGTTCTTCTCCTTCAATTTCAATTTCTGCATAAGTATCTGTAGATTTTAATACTTTAATTTGCATATTTCCTCACCATGTAGTTTCCTACTTTTCTCTGTTCTACATTACCGCAATATACACATTTTAAGTGTTCCTCATCTAATTTAACCATCATATGCCCGCAAATTGAGCACTGGGCAAAGATTACTCCAAGATCCTTAGGTTTTATTGTCAAACTAATGGGAGGTACAAACGTTAAAGGTTTTGCCCTTATTACATCTCCCAGTCTTATTGCATCTAAAATCGAATTTATCCTTTTATTGCTTATTTGAGAAATATGTAAAAGTCCAGAAATAGGAGTTATGAATTTTTCTTCCACGCTTACAATATCAACGTTAGCAACGTCTTCCTTTATTAAGTTCACTATTCCGTAAACGTATTTCGCTTTTCTCAAGTTTATCATTATAGATTTTTTAGGAGAGAGTACATTACTCCTCCTGTTTATCATATCGTAAAATACTTTTCCTATAGTCGATGATCTGACATTTCCGTCTTCCTCATAGGATCCTTCACCTGCAGAAAACTCTTCAATCACACCTAGTAATTCTCCAGGGAAAGTTATCTCTCCTTGGTTTTTCATTTTCAATTACCAAGGGAAAATATATGGTTCTAACTTATTATTTATAACCATTCTAGCCTCTCCTGGGGTTAGCACCGGCTTTTCGAAATTATATAAATCATCAGTAGGTAATCTAGGACAAGATGTTACTATGTAAGCGTCTATATAACTCCTGTCAATATTTCTTAAGGAATCTACGCTAAGTACCTTATTACTTATAACATAAACTGTATATCCTTTTTCTTTCAACTTCTTTTCAAAATACTTTACCATTAGAGGCCTATTTTGCCCTACCTTAATTCCTTGAATTATAACCCATGTTTTTGCATCAAGAGCTTGCATTATTTTTGAATACCTTATCTTTAGAATTTTGTTAATTTCGTCAGTCAAGTCTTCTGCCCTTTCTGTATAAGGATCAATATTAATTACTGGCTTTCCGGTGTAAAGTCCTATTCCTAAAGCATGAAATTCGCCGCCCGAAATATTAATGTGAAGATCCACGTCTGAAGGTATAGCTTTATAATCGCAACCCAATACTTGACCGTCTAGCATAAAGGGATTAGAAGGTTTTCCTATTTCTACTTGAAATTCGTTAAAGTGTTCTTTTAATTCTGGCAAGAGCTTTGCATGTTGTATAGTAGCTGATAATGAAATTTTTCTGGGGTGATATTTTTTAGCTAGCTCTTTAGCGTCATTTATCGCTTTTTCTTCAATTTTTAAATTGCTTTCAGTAGGTATGAATACTGTTGGAAACTTTGGGTAATACCATGTGTAAGGCGTGTGTCCAAAGTGTATAATTAAATCTACACCTAGTATTTCTGCTTCATCTTCTGCTATATCGCAGGCTCCCCAGCTTGATTCTCCTGAAATAACGAATTCTACATCTTTTAATCTATTTTCTAATGCGGAAACAATTTCAGTTGAAAAATATCTTAACCCTTCAGGAAATTGTAACAAAACTTTTCTTGCGTTCCTCTTTTTTATTTCCTCTATTACCTTATTCTCGTCAAAAAAATAATTCACTGACTTTTTGCCTCCTGCTTTAAGGGAGTAATAAGTATTTCTACATCTAACGGCAGTTTTTTAGCTGCTATTTCGAAAGCTTCTTTTGCAAAGGCTAAGTGTTCTTTTTTAACTCTCAATAGCATTAACACGTCTCCCTGCTTTACTATCCTTACTGCAGTTCCTATAGGTTTGCCGAATGATAACCTCATTCCATCTTGTAATCTATCTGCCCCAGCGAAAGCCATCATTTTGTTCTCCCTCAAAACATGGTGCGGATATTTCAGCACCCATAGGAAGAAATCAGTTTCGTTTCCTACTAGTTTTGAAATCCTCTTTAGAGCCATTACTCTAGCAGCTTCCAATGCATTGTGCCTTATTTGTCCTATCTCTTTTACAATCATCCTTATCTCATAATCGTAATCCTTATTTGCAGTACCCATAGTGAATTTTGTAATTTTTGGCATTGGTACACCTGGTATGTATTCCTTTCTAGTATAGGCTGGCCCGGAGAAGTGCCTGTAACATTTACCTGGTCTTAACGGCATATGTTTTAATTAACTTAAGAGATATTTAAGCTATCCTCTTATTTTCTAGGATGTTTATAGCTAAATTTGCATGCTCGAGAATTTCATCAGCAGTGTTTCTCAAAGTTAATATATCTTTAGGGGAGGAAATTTCCATTGATATTTTTATATCAGCACAATTTTCGTTGTAATTCATTTCGATTTCCATGCCTTTCGGTATGTTTATATTATCTACTTTTAGACTGTTTATTATTTCTTTTGCATATCGATTTTGTATTTGTATACTAATTTCAGCTCTCAACTTCTATCAAGCCTTCTTTTTCAGTGTTAATAAAATACCTTGATGATAATAACTTGTTACCGTCTTTTATTGCTATTGGCTTATCCTTCCTTATCTTTTGCTCTTGCAATAGAATTATCTGTAAAAGGGTAGGTGATTTTAGATTACTATCTACAATAAAGAATTTTTTATCCTCGTTTATAGCTCCTATTGAAAAACCTTTACTTATAATTTCTCTAAATTTATTGATTAATATCCTTGCTATGGGCGGATTTAAAGCAAAATCTACCAAAATTTTTGAGCCTAAGTTGTCTAGGAAATAAATGAAAGAAAAGGCAAGCTCTAATGAATCATAATCCAGGTAGAAGACTCTATCAGTTATTATATCATCTCTAGTGACTTTTGGATTTATCTTCATTATTAAGCTTACAACCTTGAAGATCAATGTGTTTAAAGTTCCTTCATTAAGTTCTGTTAATTTAGAGAGTTCATCTATTCCTATTTCATTTATTAGTGATATTGAATTCTCTCTATTTCCAGTAATTGTAGGTATATAAGGATCAAATGACTCGATAAGTGAAAGGAAAATCGGAGCGTTATGATAAGAAGGAATTTTTAAGTTTTTCTCAATAGTTACTCCCAAATTTTCGGAATTCTTCATAACTGAGACTTCCCAGTCCGTAAAATTCCTCCTTTCAAGTATAGCGTCTGATGAAATTCCAGTTAAGATGGGCAGAATATCATCAGTAGTTATTGGAATTACAGACGAAAAAGAAGAATTTCCTATAAACACTTCAGTATTTTTGAATCTAATAGACTTACCTCCATTATTTTGAATAAATTCTAATTCACAATTGGTAGAGGAAAATGATATCGCGGAAGATTTTTCCATGTATTTTAAAATTAAAGAGGCAGAAAGTATTGCATCAACATTATAAGGAATTTTTATGCATATGCTTTCTTCTTTATTAATACTTTCTATTAGTTTCTTTGCTTCTTCAAGGGTCGGCTCTTTTATAAAGTTCTCCATCTTTCTTTATTTTATCTATATCTTTTTTAAGTTCACTAAAACTGATTTCCCTCAGGAAAATAGAACCTAGAGCATAACTGGCATATTCTAGTATAACTATATCGAAAACGTAAGAAGAAGGAATTACTATAGCTAATGCTAATTCTGATACTCCTGAGGCTCCAGGTATAGGGAAGAGAGTAGCCGCAAAGTAAGCCATTGTTACTAGGACATCGTAAAAATAGTTAGGAATTAGAGGATATAAACCAGCGCTTAACACTAAATATCCTAGAAAAGACAAGGCCATATACATTGTAAATTTCTTATTTCCTATTGAGTTTTTTATACTATCCTTTCCTTGTAGTAAAAGGAAATAATACTGATCTATTTTTATTAGTCTCATTAGCCTCTTTTCCGTTTCAACATGTTTTCCTGCGGTTGAATAAACGTAAGTTATACCTATACTCCATCCTACTATATTGCCCAATGCCACTAAAATATACAGAAACTCAAGATAATAGAATTTTAGCGGAAGTATGGCTATAAATAATATTGCACCGGAAATAACGTCGAAAGGGGCTTCTGCAATAGATAAGCTTAAACTTTCTATTAAATTCTTTTTTTCTAAATTATAAATAGCAGCCCTTGCTAGTTCCTGTCCTGCCCAGCCTGGAATTAACAGTGAGCTTGCATTGCCGAATAATCTGGCTTTAAATGCGTTTTTATAGGATACCTCTGCAATATATTTATCTCTTAATGCAATAATAGACATTTGTAGTATATATGCCGTTAAAAAGCTTAATATCACTATATAATTAATTTTATCTAGTGCCAGAATTATATTTACATGGAATATTAATGAGTAAATGAGCAACGCTAGAAAAGGCAGTATTACTGTGATGATGTTTTTCCAATTCATCCGCATTTTTACGCTATCCTCTTTTTAAAACATTTTTGGTTATAGCAAATGATATAATCGCCGTTACACTTATATAATTCAGTACCGTTAGAGGAAAATATCTTATCGCCTTCAGCCTTTTCAACCCTAGTTAAACCACAATTTATTTCCATGTTTTTTAAATATTTATATTCGTGAAGAGAACAAGCCTCGCATTTCGGATTTCTGTTCATATTAATTTTATCGATTCTGAGTTCTTTCAAATCTACAAGTATTAATTCATCTTTAGAATAACCTCTTAAATAGTTTATAAACAACTGAACTTGAATGGATGCTAAGAAATTAGGAACCACAGTAGTAGTTCCAATTATATCACAAGCGTTTCTAATATCTAATGGTTGCAAAAAGCATGATAAGCATGAAGTCTTTTCAGGAATAACTAATTTAGCATTGCCATATTCTCCAGAAATTCCTGCATAAATCAAAGGTTTTCCGTATTTTACGCATGCATCATTAAGGATAAGCCTATAATTTACGTTGTCCAGTCCATCAAAAACAACGTCAACATCTTTTACAAGGTTTTCAGCATTAGTTTCATCTATGATGTCGAAAATTGGCTCAATTTTCACTTCAGAGTTTATCTTCTCTAAATATTCTTTACAAGCAATAATCTTAGGTTTCATTATATCTTTTTCAGTAAAAATATGAGTTCTATGTAAATTGCTCAATTCTACAACGTCAGCATCTACAATCTTTAATTCTTTTACTCCTAATCTGACTAAAAGTTCTGCAATAGAACTACCTAAAGCTCCGCAACCCGCAATCAAGACTTTAGCGTTCATAATTCTATCTTGAACGTCAATTCCAAGGGCCAATAACTGCCTAGAAAACCTATCCATATATAATAATGAAAATTTATTAAATAAGAATTTAGGTATTTATAGGGGTCTTGATGTCACACCAATGGGTGAGCGTGATGGAATTCCAATATCAATAGATGAATTAAATAAGTTAAAGGCAATAGCAGAAAGAGCTAGGAGAAATGTTATAAAGATGCAGTTCTATGACCACTCCATACATGTAGGGTCTTCTTTAAGTAGTATAGAAATTTTAACTACGCTAATCTTCAGATACATAAGAGATGCTCAAGAAAAGATAAATAAAGATTGGTTAATATTAAGCAAAGGTCATGCAGCTCCAGCGCTATATGCAGTACTTCATGAGAAAGGTTTAATTAAAGAAGAAGAATTATGGAAGATCCAGGCAATTGATGGCATATTGCAGGGTCATCCTGAAGTCTACATTCCTGGAGTTGATATGTCTACTGGAAGTTTAGGTCAAGGATTAAGTTTCGGTATAGGAGTTGCTACAGGTGTAAAAATGGCAAAAGGTAATGGTAGAGTATTTGTAATGATGGGTGACGGAGAACAAGATGAAGGTGAAGTATGGGAAGCAGCTACTCACGCAATCGCAAGAAACCTTGATAATCTAATTGCATTTATAGAGATTAACGGCTATCAGCTTGATGCAAAAACTTCTGAAGTGAAACCTAAGGATTTCCTTCCAGAAGTTTATAAGGCTATAGGATGGAGAACATTCTCATGTGATGGGCACGATATACTCAGCATAATTAATGCAATAGAAGAAGCATTAAAGGCAAGAAAACCTGCAATAATTTTCGCAAAAACACTCAGGGGTAAAGGTTTTACTCCAATTGAAAATACTAAAATGCAAAGGGCGAGTCCAGATGTTGCAAGGCAGTTTCTACTCAATACGTGAAGCTTTCGGAAGGACATTAACGAAGCTAGGAGAAGAAGATAAGGACATTGTAGTAATTACTGCGGACGTTGGAGATTCTACTAGAGCTTTATACTTCAGAGAAAAGTTCCCAGATAGGTACTTTAATGTAGGTATTTCAGAGCAAGATATGGTGAATTTTGCCGCAGGGTTAGCTGCTGTAGGCAAAAAACCGGTAGTTGCTGATTTTGCAATGTTTACCATGAGAGCATGGGAGCAAATAAGGAATACGTCAGGGAGGATGCGCCTTAACGTTAAGTTTACGGTAACTCATTCAGGCTATAGTGATAGTGGGGACGGATCTAGTCACCAAGCGTTAGAAGACATAGCATTAATGAGGACTATACCTAACTTTAAAGTGGTTGTTCCTGCAGATGCAGCTGAAGTTGAGAGAAGTCTTCCAGTAATTATCAATGAGCAAGGGCCTATATATTATAGAATGGGTAGAGAATATTCTCCATCTATAACTGCAGGCATGGATTACAAGTTTGAAATAGGCAAGGCTTATGTTTTGAAGGATGGAGATGACTTAGCAATAATGGGAGCTGGAGTAGTATTATGGGACGCTTTAAAGGCTGCAGAAGAACTGGAAAAGATGGGAATTTCAACTGCAGTAATTAACGTTCCGACGATTAAGCCCATGGACGAGAATACTATAGAATACTATGCTAGGAAAACTGGCAGAATAGTTACAGTAGAGGAGCACACAATATACGGAGGAGTTGGTTCCGCTATTGCTGAAGTTGTAGTGCAAAAATATCCTGTATCAATGAGGTTTGTAGGAAGTACTACTTTCGGAAGATCTGCAAGAAGCGAAAGAGAATTATTGGACTACTATGGCATAAACGCTGAGAACATTATTAAGAAGGCATTAGAGTTGATGAAATGAGCGAACTCGAAAATTTGAGAAAAGAAATAGAAGAAATTGATGAAAATATAATAAAACTATTAGCTAGGAGGTTTCAAGTTTCGCAGGAAATCGGTAAAATAAAAAAGGAAAAAGGTCTTCCGATAACTGATGAAAATAGGGAATCTAAGGTTAAAGAAAATTGGATAACATTTGCCAGAAAATACGGTATTCCTGAAACGTTCGTTGAATCGTTTTTAACAATGATTTTTTCATATTCTAAATTATATCAAATAAATCCTAAATCTAAAAGAAGAATTGTAATTATTGGTTACGGTGGCATGGCAAGGTCACTTTCCTCGCTTTTCAAAATATCTGGACAAGAAGTAGTAATAACTGGGAGAAATTTGAAAAAAGCAGATGCACTTTCTTCTGAATTTAATTTTGTAACAATGAGCATAAATTCTGCTTTAAGCTGGGGAGAAATTATAATATCAACTTTACCTCCATCTGCATATTTTTCCGATTTTATGGACGAGGCTTATAAAAAGATTAAAGGCAAAATTTTTATGGATATAACATCATCAAAAGCGAAAATTTTTGATGACATAGAATGTAAATCGATAAAATATGATTTCATGTATTTATCGATTCATCCTCTTTTTGGTCCTTATTTGTATCCTGTAGGTGAAAAGGTTGTTTTAATTCCTTCTAAGACTTCAAATTCCGTTGTAAAAAATATTTACGAATTCTTTATAGATAACGGTTTAGTTCCTTTAATTTCCAATTTGAAAGATCACGAAAAAGCAATGAGTATAGTCCAGGTTTTACCGCATTTTTACTTGTTAGCCCTATCTTCAGGAATTCAAGAGCTTTCGAAAGAGCTCGGCGTAGATTTTAGAAAATATGAAACTACAAATTTTAGGGAAGTATATAAAATTATTAGTAGAGTAAACGAAATTAAAAATGTCATTTTGGAAATTCAAGAAAACAACCCTTATGCCGAGAAGGCAAGAGAATTTGGAGTAAGAGAATTAAATAACTTGTACACTCAATTAATGGGGAAGAAAAATGATGCTCTTCATTCTTAAGAATGATAGTTCAACATTAAGGGAGAAAATTAAGGAAAGCTCAGCATCTTACAAATTTTTAGATTTATACGGCAAAAAGCTAGTATTAGTATGGCCAGATGAAGAGGCGGAAAAGATTAATGACGAAAGTATAGAAACGAAAGTTAAAGCTAAGAAATCTTATGTCCTAACAAGCAATGAGTGGAAGAAGGAACCTACTAAAGTTAACATAAAGGATGTAGAAATAGGAGGAGATAAGGTAGTAGTAGCGGCAGGCCCTTGTGCTGTAGAATCTGAGGAGCAAGTTGAGACTGTTGCCAAAGCGGTTAAAAGAGCAGGAGCCTCCTTACTTAGAGGAGGAGCATTTAAACCGAGAACTAGTCCCTATTCTTTCCAAGGTTTAGGAGAAGGAGGATTAAAAATATTGAGAAAAGTCAGTGATGAAGTCGGACTACCAATAGTTACTGAAATAATGGATGCAAGGGACTTGTCCTTATTCAAGCAGTATGATATAGATATGTTACAGATAGGAGCTAGGAATTCTCAAAACTTTACATTACTCAAGGAAGTAGGAAAATTCGGTAAACCAGTTTTATTAAAGAGGGGAATGGCTAACACTGTAGAGGAATGGTTACAGAGTGCTGAATATTTATTGTCTGAAGGTAACGGTAATGTAGTACTGTGTGAGAGAGGAATAAGGACTTTTGAAAAAGCTACAAGATTCACTTTAGATCTAGGAGGAATGGTTGCTGCAAAGATGATGACTCATTTACCTATGTGTGCAGATCCTAGTCATCCTGCAGGTAAAAGAGAATTAGTTCATTCCTTAGCATTAGCGTCAGTAGCAGCAGGAGCTGATATGCTAATAATAGAAGTTCATCCAGATCCAGAAAATGCACTTAGCGATGCTGAACAACAATTAACTCCAGAATCCTTTGAGGTGCTAATGAATAGGATTAAAGCTTTAGCTAATGCTTTAGGTAGGTCTGCATGAGGAAAATAAATGAGGAAATTTGTTGCTCTAAAGTGGATGTTATTGTAAATACTAATTATAAAGAATTTTTGAATTCTATTCATGGAAAGAAGGCAATATTTTACTCAAAAAGCCTTAATATTGATTATAGGGGAGATCTCAACATACCAATAGAGGATGGGGAAAAAGCTAAGGATGTGAGTAATGTCCTTGATCTAGTAAAGACACTTTACGACCATGATTTTAACAGAGGAGATTACGTCATAGCCATAGGCGGGGGTACTGTTTTAGACCTTGTAGGTTTTGTTTCCTCGATATATATGCGTGGACTTAATTTGATTAATATTCCTACAACACTTTTAGGAATGGTAGATGCTGCGATTGGTGGTAAAAACGGAGTTAATTTCGGTAACGCAAAAAACATTCTTGGAACTTTTTATCAGCCTTCATTAATTATAGTAGATTTAAACTTCATTAAAACCCTTCCAGAAGAAGAGGTAAGGAAAGGATTAGCTGAGGTAATAAAATATGCTCTAGTGCTTGATAAGGAACTTTATGATTATCTTGCAATGAACGATAAAAGAGTCCTAGAAAAAGACGAGGACGCACTAGAAGAGATCATCTATAGGTCTATTAAAGATAAGCTTGAAGTGGTAAAAGAAGACGAGAAGGAGACAAAAGGTATAAGAGTTGTCCTAAACTTTGGCCATACTATTGGTCATGCAATAGAAGCAGGGTCTAATTTTACTATACCTCACGGCTATGCAATATCAGTAGGAATGGTATGTGAAGCAAAAATTGCTGAGGAAATGGGATATTCTGAAGAGGGAGTAGTAGAAGACACTTTATGGATGTTAAGCCTTTATGGTTTACCAATAACTCCAGAAAAATTGCCTTTCCATTACTCTAAAGATTTAGCTTTAGCTTCAGTAGAAAAGGATAAGAAGATCAGGGGTAATGAAATTCTTATGCCTTTTCCCACAAGAATAGGAAATTATAAAGTAGTTAGAGTTCCAACAGAGACCGTTAAAGGGTTTGCTTCGCAATGTTTATAGACTACTCTACAAAGCTTTTTGGGATAATAGGTAAAAATATTCCTTACACACTATCCCCTGCAATACATAATTACTCATTCGAAAAGATGGGAATAAATGCAGTCTATCTTGCATTTGATATTAAAGAGGAGGAGAAGTTCAAGGAAATTGCAAAGGGCTTATTGGAAGTAAGCGAAGGGCTTAATGTAACAATACCTTATAAGGAAAAAATAATTCCTCTACTTGACGGATTAAGTAAAGAAGCTGAAGAGATAGGTGCAGTAAATACTATATTTAAGAAAAGAGGATTTAATACTGATTATTTAGCTGTTAAAAGCCTAGTTTTAGAGAAAGGAATAGGCAAAGTTGAGAAAAGTTTGATATTTGGTGCAGGCGGAGCTGCAAAAGCCGCAGCATTTGCTTTGAGCTCTTTAGGGTCAGAAATTTTTATAATTAATAGGACTGTAAACAAGGCTCAGGAATTATCTGAAAGACTAAAGGAAAAAGGATATTCAGCAAAAGTTGTTCCTTCATGCGGTTTTGACTATGATGTCGTAGTTAACTCTACTCCAACTCCATCGTATATTCATGAGGAATGCGTTAAAGGAAAGCTTGCAATAGAGTTCGTTTATTCTCCTCTCTACACTGAGTTTTTAAAAAGAGCTTCATCAAAAGGTTTAAAGACAATTAACGGTCTAGAAATTCTAGTAAGGCAGGCATTGGAAGCGCAAAAGATTTGGTTAGGAAAGTCTTTAAATGATAAGGAAGTGGTGGATTTTCTATATGCCAGGAAACTCATTAGGTAAGGCATTAACTATAACAACTTTTGGAGAAAGCCACGGTCCCGCAATAGGAGTAGTAATAGATGGAATTCCAGCAGGTCTACCTTTAAGCAAAGAAGATATCGAGTTTGAGCTAGCATTCAGAAGGCCGGGAAAACTCTTTGTATCAGGAAGGAGGGAAAAAGATGAGCCGGATATTCTAAGCGGAATTTATAATGGAAAAACTACTGGAGCTCCGGTAGCTATAACGATAAGGAATACTGACGTGATATCTTCCCTATATGAGGAAGTTCACTACAAACCCAGGCCAGGTCATGCCGATCTTCCTTATATAATGAAATATGGTTTTGAAAACTGGGACTATAGAGGAGGTGGGAGGGCAAGCGCTAGGGAAACTGCAACAAGAGTAGCTGCAGGGGCAATTGCAAAGAAGCTTCTAATGCTTACAAATACTGTAATAGCTGGGCATCTAGTTAGCTTGGGAAACATTGAGCTAGAAGAGAAGCCTACATTTGAGGAAATTCTTTGTTCTAAGTACAGTCCAGTCAGAGCTAGTAAAAAATCCTTAGAAGAAAAATATGAGAAATTGCTTATGGAAGCTACAAAGGAAGGAGATAGTTACGGTGGAGTAGCGGAAATTGTTGTTAATAATACTCCTATAGGTTTAGGAGAACCAGTTTTTGATAAGATAAAGGCAGACTTAGCAAAGGCAGTAATGTCAATTCCAGCAGTTGTAGGCTTTGAATACGGCTTGGGATTTAAAGCTACAAAAATGAGAGGAAGCGAAGCTAACGACGAAATAGTGATAAAAGATGGAAGACTTGGATGGAAGTATAATAATGCAGGGGGAATATTGGGGGGTCTGACTAACGGAGAGCAGATGATCCTAAGATGTGCGTTTAAGCCTACTTCATCAATAAGGAAGCCTCAAAAGACTGTTGATTTGAGAACTATGAAAGAGGCAGAAATTTCAGTTATAGGTAGGCACGATCCAGCAGTAGCTATCAGAGGCGTTACTGTAGCCGAAGCAATGGTAGCACTAGTCTTGGTAGATCATGCATTAAGGATGGGAATAATTCCCCAAGTTAAAATAGATGAAAAGCAAGCTTCTGTCATTGAAGAAAATTGGAAGAGGTATATGGACTTATGCAAACCTATGGAGGGGTCTCAATAGTTAATGCTATACCTTCATGGTATGGCTCATCTATGGCAGTGAATTTGAAGGTAAAGGTAGATATTATTAAAGGTAAATATGATGGAGAAAGTAAGCTTGTATCTAGTATTATAAATTTTCTTAAAACTAAATTCGACCTGGAAGATTTTGATGTAAAAATATATTCTGAGATACCTCAAGAGAGCGGTTTAAAAAGTAGTAGTGCAGTTTCTACTGCATTACTCGGAGAAGTTAAGAGGAAATTTAACTTGGACATAGATGTGGTTAAGTATTCTGCAATTCTTTCAATATTAGCAGGAGTTTCTTATACTGGGGCGCTAGACGATGCAACTTCAGCGTATTATGGAGGGATATCGTATACTTATAATAAGGAATTTAAGATAATCAAAAAATCTGAGCCTCCTTCAGATATTTCCATTATAATACTTGCAAGAGGAGGAAGAAATGTTAATTTAAACAAATTGAAAGAGTTTGAGTTAATTTTCCAAGAAATATTTAAAATGTCTTTATCAGATCCAATAACTGCTATGAAGTATAACGGCATACTTGTAGGCGAAATTTTAGGCTATGATTTAAATCTAGTAATGAAAGCATTAAAGCTAGGTGCGTTAGCTTCTGGAGTATCTGGTAACGGTCCTTCAATATTCGCTGTTACTAAAGAAGGCGATGAAGGACCTATATTAGATGAATTTAATCTTTACGGTAAAACAATAGTAACAAAGGCTGTTAAGCTTGAAAGCCAAGATAAGTAATTCTTATATACAAGGAAAAATAAATGCTCCTTTATCAAAAAGTCTAGGAATTAGACTAATATTCTTGTCATTACTGACTAAAGTCGCTCTACATGTAAGCCAAGAGCTTTCAGATGACCTTTTAGTTGCAAGGAATTCTGTGAACGCATTAAAGGAAGGAAAAGATTACGTCTATTTGAGAGGATCTGCAACTACTTTAAGGATGTTTATTCCCATCGCGTTAGCTTTAGGTAAGAGGATAAAGATAGATGGAGATGAGACTTTAAGGAGGAGACCTTTAAGTGCTATTATTAAGGCATTAAGATCTGCAAAATTCTCTTCAAATTCTTTACCCCTCATAATAGAAGGTAAATTGGAGAATGAGACAGAAATAGAGGGCTGGGAAAGTAGTCAGTACATTTCTGGACTAATCTATGCCTATCACATGATAGGAGGAGGGAAAATTAAGATAATCCCGCCCATCTCGTCAAGGAGTTATATAGAGATGACTGTTGATCTCTTTAATAGGCTAGGTTCAGACGTTAAATTTGAAGGAAACGAAATTTACGTTAACCCTAAACCTTTAAGAAGCTATGAAGGAGAAATTCCAGGAGATTATGCGCTAGCCTCCTTTTATGCGCTAGCCTCCTTACTAACAAAAGGAAAAGTTGAAATTTTAGGTCTTTATGATCCGCCGGATTACTTTGGCGATCACAATATCGTTGAAATAATCTCTAAAATGGGTGCTAAAAGTTACTATTTGAATTCTTGGATTGTTGAAGCTACTGACGAATATTTACCGATAAAAATAAACATTAACGATGTTCCAGATCTCGCTATCTCAATAGCTACGCTATCAGCAATTGCCAACGGCAATTCTGAAATACAAGGAGTTGAGAGGTTAAAGATTAAAGAAAGCGATAGGATTTCTACAATAATCTCAACTTTAAGCGAATTCGGGGTTAAAGCTAGATACGTTAGTTCCAGTATAATAATCGAAGGGAAAAAGAGGGAGGAAATTAAAAGAGGTAGAATTATTTGCCCGGCAGACCACAGGATAGCAATGATGTCGGGAGTGCTGTCATTGGTGAATGGAGGGGAAGTTGATAATGCAGAATGCGTAAATAAGAGTAATCCACTCTTTTGGCAAGATTTAATAAAATTGGGAGGAAAAATATCTCTAGAATGAGACCACTAATAGTGGCTTCTCTTCCAATTTATAAGGAAGATGACTTACTTAAAGCGAGGAAGATTAAAGAGGCTGACATGATTGAACTAAGGCTAGATTATTCTCTAAGGCTAATTACTATTGATAGTATAAAATCGATTTTGGGAGATTTAAAAGATAAACTCATTCTGACAATTAGAGACGTTTCTGAAGGAGGAATGAATAAAATAGACGATAATGAAAAGGCGAAATATTTAGAAGAAGCAAACAAGGAAGGTTTTATTTATGATATAGAGGCTTCCTTCTTGGATAGGTTTTCTATTCCGTTCAAAGATGAGATAGTCTCAGTACATTACTTTAACGAACTACCTAGTTATGAGGAAGTAGAGAGAATAATTGAAAAATACTTACCTACTGCAAGATTTGTAAAAGTAGCAGTAATGGGTAAAGGAGAATATAAGGAGCTACTATCTAGGTTTTTAAAATTTGATAAAATTATAGTCTTGCCTATGGGTGTAGATCCTTTAGAAAGGATAGCTTTTGGCATTTTAGGTTCTAAGTTAATTTACACTTTTGTTGAGAAGCAAACTGCTCCTGGGCAAATGCATTATTTTAAAGCTTATGAGATTATATCGTGCTTATATAAAGAGTAGCCCTATTCTATTGTTAATTCATCTCCTTTGCTTGTAACTTTGTAAATTCTAAGAGGTTTTTTTGAAGCTCCTTTAGTAGGTTTTCCATCTTTTATGGAGAAATGTGAAAAGTGGCATTGGCACACGATTTCTTCTCTAATTAAGACTCCGTATTTTTCTAGATCACAGCCTAAGTGGGGGCAATACGCGTCGAAAGCAATGTATTTGTCTCCACCAAGATATAATAAGACTATTTCTCTTTCTTCATTGTTTATATTTACTTTTATTTTAGTTTTATCACCTATTTTCAGCTGAGGCTTTTTGATTTGCATATTTCCTCTTATTTAAGGCTCTCGGTAAAACTAAATAAACGCAAAGGTCTCCGCACATTGTGCAAGAACCTGCCTCAAACTTTTTGTATTGTCTGTATATTCTCTTTGCTCTCTCCTCATCAAAAGTTAAAGAAAACATTTTTTGCTAATATAGAGATGCTCTAGCTTTGCTCATTTCTGTATCAAATTTTCTGGCTTTTTCTCCTAATTTTATAATGTCTCCAGTATGAGCTGCGATTTTAAAAGCAATTAGGCCATCTTTTACTTGATCTGGAGTAGGTAATGAGAGATGTTCTGCTGGAGTTAAATAACATAGCATATCAGCCCCTGATGCAGCAGCTAAAGCTCCGCCTATAGCACCTGCTATATGATCGTATCCAGCAGCTACGTCAGTAGGTAGAATTTCTAAAACGTAATAAGGAACTCCTCCAGTCAGCTGTTTTTCAAGCTTTATGTCCATTTCTATTTGGTCTAAAGGCATATGTCCAGGTCCTTCAATCATTACTTGAACTCCTTTCTCTACTGCCTTTTTAGCCAACCTAGCATTAACTAGTAATTCTCCAACGTGAAATTCATCATGTGCATCATCTATTCCTCCAGGTCTTAATGCATCTCCCAAACTCAATACTGCATCGTAATCTTTTGCTAACTCTAATAGGTAATCAAAATTTGAATACAATGGATTCTCTTTCTCGTTATATATTTCCCATGCAGCTAGTATTGTTCCTCCTCTACTTACTACGCCCGCTGTTCTCTTCTGCAGCTTTTTTAGCTAGGTCTAATGTTACTCCCGTATGTACTGTTACGAAATCTACACCATCCTTAAAATGTTTTTCAATGACGTTAAAGAAATCATCTTCTGTAAAATCAATAACGTACTTCCTTTTAGTTACCATTTCATAGTAAACCTGATAAATAGGTACTGTGCCTACTGGCATTTTCGCTCTTGCTAAAACTTTTTTCCTCATTCCGTCTATGTCTCCTCCGTCTGTTAAATCCATTATTGTATCTGCACCGAATTTATTTGATATCTCAACTTTTTCAATTTCTTCATCTTCATTGTAATGATCTGTTGAAGCTCCTAGGTTAACGTTCACCTTAGTAAATAGTCCTTCGCCTATTGCGGTATATCTTTCCAAGTTATTTCTTACGACGTTTCTAAATATTACTACTCTTCCATTAGCTACCCTATCCCTTATTTTTTCTGGAGTTTCTCCCTCAATTTTAGCTATAATTTTCATTTCTTCTGTAACATTGCCGCTCTTAGCTTCAAGAATCTGAGTTGCCATATATAAGTTACTTAATAAGTTACTTATAATCCTTACGGTGTTACATCATGGATGAAGAGATAAGATTTTATAATGTTAAAACAGTATATACATATAGAGGTGAAAACATATGTCAGAAATTAAAGAAGTTAGCAGATCAAAAATTGATTATAGGATTATTGAGATTGCTCAGAGTTCTCCAAGTACTGAAATAGAAGCTACAGTTATTTTAAATGTACCGCCATCAGAAGACGTATTAAATTCCTTTGAGAATTTAAAGATCGAGAAAGTTTTCAATTTTATGCAAACAATTAAAATAAGAGGAAAAGCTAAGGATGTTTTATCAATTGCTAATAAAGACTACGTAACTTATATAATGCTTGATGAAATTATAGTTAAGAACGAAGAGTGGATTTAAGGGACTGGCAGGTAAAATTAAAAGAGAGAGTTTTAGGTTCATTAAAGAAAGAATTTTTAGTTGCTTTAAATTCTCCTACAGGTAGTGGTAAAACATTATTTTCTTTAGTAGTTGGTACAGAATTAAAAGGTAAGATTCTTTACGTAGTAAGGACTCACAATGAGTACTATCCAGTATATAGGGAAAGCAAGAGATTAGGAAAAAACTTTTCCTTTATGGTGAGTAAAACTCTTGCATGTCCTTTCTCTACTGCAGACGCTAATCCTGAAGATATAAAGTGTTCTGGCTGTGACATATTTTCCAGTATTCCAGTAAGGGTAGACGATTATCCGTTTTCATTTCTTTCTAAACTAAAGAAAGAAGGAGAGGAAGAAGGTTTCTGTCCTTATTATTCTTTGTTGGATTCCTTATCTTCCTCTGAAGTAGTAGTTCTAACTTATCCTTACTTTTTCATACCTAGATTAAGGGAAGCATTAGGATTAGATCTTTCGCAATATGTAATAGTCATAGATGAGGCCCACAACTTAGATAGACTAAATGAACTCGAAGAGAGAAAATTAAATTCTATGATAATTGATAGAGCAATTTCTCAGACTTCTAATTCCGCAACAATAGATATCTTAAGAAAAATAAAAGATGAAGTTAAGAGAAAAACTCTCCAAGAGGAAAGATATATACTAATTCAACATTTTCCTAAACTCACCGATGATGAGATGGAAGTAATAAAAGAAGAGTATGAAGCTTTGAGAGAGAAAATGATTAAAGAAAAGAGAATAAGACAGATTTATTTAAATAGTATAATAAAATTTTATGAAAGCGACGGCAAAGTATTCTCTTATAAAGGGAGTCTTGTTAAAAAGCCTATTACTCCGGAAAAATACGTCTCAATACTTAATGACTCCAGCTTATCAGTGATCTTAATGTCTGGAACTTTGCAGTCTAAGGAGTTCTTACGTGAAGTTTTAGGAATAACTAAGCAGATAGATTATATAGACGCAGAAAAAGAAATGAAGAAAAAGCTAAGCGGGAGTATAGAGTGCATTTTAGCTTTAGATGTAACTTCTGCTTATAGTTTGAGAACTAAAGAAATGTGGAAGAAATATGCTTCATATATACTGAAGATATTTTATCAATCTCAAGGTTACGTGCTTGCAGTATTCTCCAGCTATATGATGATGAATGAAGTAATGAGCTTAGTTAATTTACCTAAGCTCGTGGAGAATGAAAAGACTAATCTTGAAGATGTGTACAGATTAAAGGAGAAAGCTGTTATCGCTGCAGTTGCAAGGGGAAAGCTTTCTGAAGGAATCGAACTTACCAAGGATGGCAGAAGTTTAATTTCAGATGTTGTCTTAGTAGGAATTCCTTATCCTGCAGTTGACGATTACCTTAAATTGCAGGCTGAAGAGATTTCGAAAATTACTAAGCATGATGTTAAGGATTTACTTATAAATACCACTGCAGTAATAGCAGTGAAACAAGCTATAGGCAGAGCAATTAGAAGCGTTAATGATAAAGCCAATGTTTGGCTTTTAGACAAAAGATACGATAGCATAATGTGGAAAACTAAGATTAATTGTTTTAATCCCAAAAAGATTAAGCTATAACCATGAAAGTGGAAATATTTACACACAGAAACTGTACTGAATGCAATCTACTTTTAGAATATTTAGACCAGAAAGGTCTCCTAGGAAGAGTTCAGGTAATAGATACGGAACTTTATCCTTTTTTAGCATTAGAAAGGGGAGTTATCTCTACGCCTTCGGTTTTTATAGATGGCAAACTTGTTTATGCAGGTACAGTAGATTTTCAAGAATTTGAGAGACTACTTCAAGGAGAGAAGGTAGTAAGGAAGATAAATAAGGATGAATTAGTTGATAAGCTGATGTACGGCATAGTAGATTCCTTTGCTGCTACTGCTTGGCTTTATGTGAATCTAGACTTTGACTCATTCATGGCCCAAAAGGATTTTGTCATGGCAGTTACTGGTTTAGTTCTCTCAGAGGATTCCGATGAATTGTATAATTACTTGAGAAATTTAGTGATAAAAAATGGTGCAGAATACGTAAAGAAATGGGAGGATAGAATGTTAAGGAATATTTCCTCGAATTTTGTCAGGGAAATTTATTGGCTTTATAACTCAAAGCTTTCTCTAGAGGAGATAAAGGCAAAGTATCCTATAGAAGTGTTTGCTCACTGGCTTATGGTTAGAGGAGGATCTACAGGGAGAGTAGGACTGAGGATTCATCCTTTAACGGAAAAGGATACTATGGAGAGGATTTCCAGAGCGTATATCTACATGCTAAATAATTACGACCAGCTGTGGGATAAAGTAGAGAAAGAACAGAAATCTTTGAAAAATATGGAAGTTGAAAGGAAAGCTATACTTTAGTAACATTTAAAAATTTCGAAATAAAGATAATCTAATATGCAACAGCTAGACCTTCGAAACAAATCGTGTGAAGAATTTATCGTTGAGCTATCAAAGTACTTAGTTTCAATGAAGCCTGGAGAAACAATAACACTCTTAACTGAAAAGGACAGAGTTTTATGTCTTCATCAACTTTTAAGGAATGCTCCAAGATACCTCTTCAATTATGAAGAAAAGGAAGACCATGTCGTAATAAATATAAAGAGACTAAGATAAACAAATTTTGTTTGTATCTAATTTTACATTTACATTTCTTTCCTTCAAGTATTGTATAACATAAGTACTTAATTTAGTATTAATGCCTAAATCTTCCAATTCTATACAACCTTCTTCGTTTAATTTTTCCTTAATTATATCTTCATTCTCCTTGAGAATTGTAAATAATACATATATATTGTCTTTTTCCTTAATTAACTTCTCTGCGTTAGATATTTCTGGGATTGATGTCAAAATATCAGAAAGTTTTTTGAATATAGCATCGTTTTCATTTAATTTATTAATTAATTCATGAATAAACCCCATTTCGTAACTTATATCGTTTAATTTACTTACTTCCCAAATTTTTTGTAGCTCTGTTTCTATGTAGTTAAGGTACTCCTTAATTAATATAAGAACTTGACTGGATTCTCTTTCTATAGTTTTTATGTCAGATAATAAGACTTCTCTTCCATAGTATTCATTTAGTTTTTTAACTATTTCTATTTTTTTATTTTCAAATCCATAAAATTCCAATTCAGTTAATATATCTCTATCATAACCTAGACATTGATTTGCGTATGAGAGTACATTGTTCTTTCTTAAATAATCTATAGCATTTATTACTGATGCATATTCCGTTATATAAAACCTATTTAGTTTAATTCCGGATATTTTTTCTATAGAATCTATTATAGAATTTATTTCAGATATTACTATGGATATGTTCTTGTTGATTGTAGATAAAAATTTCTGTATTTTATCTATACTATCTTCGGATAAAACAATTTTTTCCTTAGGAATATCGATTTCTTCCAAAAGTATTCCATTTTTCTTTAATTCGTTGACTACATTATTATATTCGATTACAGTATTAAAAATATACTGCGATAATTTATCTTCGATACTTTTCTTACTTGTCGCAAATTCATTATAAGCTGAATTTACGCAATCTAAGGATTTGCACTCTTCTATTTTTTTACTTATATCAAGAATTCTTTTTTCATCTTCGGCAATTACGTTACTTAGACTGTCTTCTAATTCTGCGTAGCTTCTAACTCGTCCTAGGCTTACAATACTACTTTCAATTTCTTTTTTAATTAAAGAGATCTCTTCTTCAATTTTCTCTCTCTTTTGTTTTCTTGTTTTAAATTCATAAAATCCGCTAAATATTGCATTGGCAGCAGCAGCAATTACTGTTGCATATATTAAATTTGAAGGAATGGGATGAGGTAGTAATGTTAAGTAAATTAGTGCAGATAGGCCGATAAAACCAAATATGACTCCTGTTATGCTAAATACTTGCTTTATGCTGAATAGTATGGATGAAATAATGAGACTTATTATTCCTATCGATAAATACATGATAAATGTAATATTTAATGTATTACCAAGATGGTAAAAAATCATAAAAAATAGTGGCAAAGCTGCCAAAACGTTAATTATTATATTTCGTTTTTCTGCTATTCCAGTTAATAATAGTGGGAAGCTTATAGGGAAGCTTATTGCTGCCTCTGAAGATATAAAACCTTGCATTGATCCATATTTTATCTCAATTAATATAGGCACTAAGATATTAAGAATGATCAATGAGAAAATTTCTACCATACCGGATAATTGATTTAAATTTAATTCTTTATAAGCTAAATATATCGTAAACAAGATTGTTAATGCAGGAGATATAATCTCGGGCAAAAAGAACGAGATTACTGCAACAACAGCTATTATTTCAAGGCTATAATTATGAATAAAAGATAAATTTGAAGACAATATATATATTAGAACGGAATTTAATACTACTAATATAATTTTTTCATATATATTGCAATATTTTGCATTTAATTTTATAAATGGATCTCTAACTGACATTTCTATATAATCATTATTTAGAAAGGATTAATAAACTCATTATTGAATCTAGGTAATATTTAAAGCTAAAAATTGATGTAAAATATTATTCAAAGCAGATATATGCATTTCGTGAAGTCAATTATATAATACGCTTCTAGATTCAAGTCAGAAAGAAATAAAAATAACTACTAAGTAAGTATAGTTATGAGTTCGTTAACTTATTTAAAAAAGTATGAACTACCACCTCTACCATATAATGTAGATGCATTAGAACCCTACATAAGTAAGGATATAATAGATGTGCATTATAACGGACACCATAAAGGATACGTTAATGGGGCAAACTCCTTTGTAGACAGAGTAAACAAAGTTCTAAAAGGAGAAATATCAGCAGGTCAATATGATATACAAGGTCTATTAAGAGGGTTAGTATTTAACATAAACGGGCACAAGCTACACTCATTATACTGGCAGAATATGGCTCCAGCAGGAAAAGGTGGAGGGAAACCAGGAGGAGCAATTGGAGATTTAATAGAAAAACAATACGGTAGCTTTGAGAAATTTAAGGCGTTATTCACTGAAGCAGCGAACTCATTACCAGGTACAGGATGGACAGTTCTCTATTATGAAGTTGAGAACGATAACCTGCAGATAATGACTTTCGAAAACCACTTCCAGAACCACATAGCAGAATTGCCTATCTTATTAATCTTGGACGAATTCGAGCATGCGTATTACCTGCAGTATAAGAACAAGAGAGCAGACTACGTTAATAACTGGTGGAATTTAGTTAACTGGGACTTTGCAGATAAGAAGCTTCAACAAGTTATGAAGAAGTAAAGTTTTTTTACATCTTATTTTCTAATATATTATGGTTTCTGCAATAATTTTAGCTGGAGGATATGCTACACGGCTCAGGCCATTAAGCTTGACCAAACCTAAGGCTTTGTTTCCTGTTCTAGGTAAGCCAATTTTAGACTATATCATAGAAGGATTGGAGGATGCAGGGATCCATAATATTTACATCTCTTTGAGAGTTATGGCTGATAAGATACTGTCTCACGTTGATGGTAAGAGTGTTACACCTATTATTGAGAAAGAACCTTTGGGAGATGCTGGTGCATTGAAATATGTTTCTAATCAAGTTAAGCTTGATGACGTAGTAATGGTAATATACGGTGATATTTACAGTGAAGTAGATTTTCTGGACCTGCTTAAGTTTCATGCGCAAAGTGAATGCCCAGTTACTCTTTTAGCAACTAAAGTAGATAATCCAAGAAGATATGGCGTGTTGTTAACTGAAGATAATAAATTAATCGAAATCATAGAGAAGCCTTCAAATCCAATTTCAAATTTGATAAACGGCGGAGTTTACGTGTTCAATAAAGATATATTGAATTCTGTGCAAGGTTCCTCAATAAGTAGGAACTTCTTGCCAAAAATTCTAGATAAGTACTGCATATCAGTTTATACATATGAAGGAATTTGGGCGGATATTGGTACGCCCTACGATTATATGAAGCTTAACTTTGAGCTATTAGGTAAAAGATTTCCAAGAGGGTATATTTCAAGTAATGCAAAAGTATCCGAAAGGGTAACATTAACTCCGCCTTATTTTATTTCTGACGGTGTAAATATAAGCGAAGAATCTTACATTGATTCAAATACAATAATCGGAAGAAGTTCAATAATTAAGAACGATGTTTACATTGGGGAGTCACTAATTATGGAGAATGCTTTAGTAAACAAGAACAGCTTCATAAAAGGTTCAATAATAGCGGATAAATGCAAGATTGGTAAATGGAATCACATAAGAGAAGAAACAATATTCGGAGAAGAAGTAATCACATACGATGGAATATTAATTAATAGAAAGAACATAATTTTACCCAATAAGGAAGTGACAGAATCTATATATGAGGAGGATAAGATAATATTATGATTCTAGATGAGATTATAGAGGAACTCTCCTACGATTTAAAGCAGAGGAAGATAATAAATGCGTGCGTAGGAACTTCTTATACTACAGTTATTTTAGACGATCAGAGTATGGGAATTTCCCATACTATAACTGAGGGCGAAGTAGATTATGCAGGAGAAATAATTGGTAAAAATGCTTATGACATTGCAGTTGATATAGAAAATCCTCTAAAAAGGAGCATCTCTATAGCTATATTAAATTCATTAACTATTGGAAAGTTAACAAACGGTGATCCTTTATCATTGTACTCAGGAAATAAGGTATGTGCTTTCGGGTATTATCCTTACATTTCTGCAGGTAATTTCTCCAGTGTGGTATTATACGATTTCTCTTCTGAGCCTCAAAATAGTGCGAAACCTTTCTCTCAGTTTAACGGAGAAGTTTGTGACGTTGCCGTTATTTTCGGTTCAGCCCTTGTAAATAATACTATAGATAAGATAATTAAAAATGTAAAAGCAGATCACTTAATCCTAACTGGCGTTTCCTCAGTTGAGGCAGTTTCCACGCTTAAAAAATACGGGTTTGAGGCAATAGGTAAAATAGTTCCAGTTGATCAATATAGAGCTTTCAGAACTATTTGCGAAGGTGGGAGTGCAAAACAATTATCTAAATATGTTACAAAAATGTATTTAAAAATCTAAGAATTTAATTTCATCAAGTTTTTCATAACATTTTCCATCTTTAAAGTATTTACATTGAGCTTGTTTTGAAAATTCCATCCTTAAATCTGTGTAAGGTCCTTTCTCGTTAGTTCTTATTAAATCTTGCAATTTTATTAATGCTATGGATATTCTTGCAAGTACTCTTGGGTCTGAAGAACCTGCATATGCGCAGTTTATTGCTTTTTTAGCGAAGCCTGCAGATTTTTCTTCTCCAGTTACAGCCCAGTATCTTGCAAAGAATATTCCTGCCTCCGAGTTGGCTAAAGGTTCTAAGAAGGTAATCTTAGTCAACTCGTCCTTAATTACTGTATCTCTAAATCCCTTCTCGTGATTGAGATTATTTATTATGAAATCATAAATTTTCTTAGCATAATTCAAATATTCCTCATTTAAAGTATTCTCGTACTGCGTAAGCAAAGCATTTCCTGTCATTGCTTCATCTACTAGTAATCCTTTATTTTGTTTTCTAGTACTTCTGTAAACAATACCATCTTCACCTATCAATTGTAACAGATCCTCAACTTTTCTTAAACCGTACATGACGTAAAAGGAGATTTCCGTTGCATATATAGAGTTTGTGTTTATTATTTTCTTCTTATTAAGTAGAAATTCTGAAATATCATTCAAAGGTTTTATAACTTTCTCTGCTTTACTATAGTCCTTGTTTACACTGGAAATGAAATTGTATAATTCTGTCATTCTAAAATCTGCAGGATAGGAAGCAAGTAATGCGTCCATTACGTTGTAAATTACCTCCTTTCCTGCCTCAACTGGTTCCGGCGCAAATTCTGAGAAACTTTCGCCCTTATAGCCCTTATAGTAAGCTTCTGCTATTTCCCTAAGTTTTGATTCTATTTCCTTGATATCATTTGATTCTAATATTCCTAGGATTTTCAGCTCTGGAGATAAGATTGATAGAGTTGGAATTATTCCTCTAGTTAGTCTATTTAAATATTCGGGAAATTCTAAACTGTTATTTTCCTCAATTATAAACCTTCTCGAAATAGGTAATTCCTTAATTTTCTTAAGTAGTTCTTCGCAGTCATTACAGTTGTCTGCTGTAAAGAATATTCCTAAGGGCTTATCATAAAACTTTAGATCAGATATCAGTTTTTCGGATATCATCAATACCGTAATCTTTATTTAGTATATAATTCTACTCTTTCATCATGAGCAGGGCACCTCCTACAAAGTGGACATGTGATATATGTAAAAACACAATATATTGGGACGAATTATTCACTTTTACATCAAAGAAGACGGTAGTTCACTATACTTGCTTTAGGGAAAAAGCGTTAAAGACTGCAAAAGTTGATCAAGATCAACTAAGTGCCATACTAGATTCTTTAGAAGATGAGCTAAAACTAATAGTTGTATATAAGCAAAGACTAGGAAAAATAAAGGATGAAGAAGTTAAAAAATTCATGGATCAAGCGGAGAAAGATGCAGAAAAGAATTCAGCAATGCTTACTAGGGCAGTAGAGAAATTAAGTGGAGTATTAGAATAAAAATATTAAGTACCTAGGTTTTTATTTCCCATTTTTAAGTTACTAGATAATGAAAGTTGAGCTTGTTTCTTATACCAAGGAAGGTGAAAGAGTAGTAGCTATTGCCTCTAAGATGAGTAGATCTCGAAAAGGTTGGGATTATCACGAGAAGACTATGTCTGAAGAGGAAATAGAGGTCTGGATAAAGGACGCAATAATTCACGGTTATTGGTCGCCGCTTGAGCATAGTAGTTATACTTTCTCTATAGAGGAAATTTCAAGAGTAGCTTCCCACCAGTTAGTCAGACATAGAATTGCATCATATACACAAATGAGTCATAGGTTCGCCAAACCAGTGGACGAATATTATCAACCCGTTACACCTCCTTCTGCAGAAAAGAGGAATGCAGAAACAATAAAGAAAGCTTATGATGAATCTTACAAGTATTATTATGATCTCTTACAGAATGGAGTTCCGGAGGAAGACGCCAGATATGTTTTACCTAACGGAGTAAACACTAACGTTGTAGTTACTATGAATGCTAGGGAACTGTATAACTTCTTCGCATTGAGACTCTGTTCTAGGGCCCAATGGGAGATAAGAGCAGTTGCTTGGAAAATGCTTGATGAAGTGAAGAAAGTGCACCCACGTCTATTTAAGTTTGCAGGTCCTAATTGTATTATCCATGAGAACTTCATAAGAGAAAATCCAATCTCTCTGAACGAACTTACTGAAAAGACCGAGTTCCTTTCTCAACGTTGTGTAGAAGGAGTCCCCAGGGATGGAATATTTAAATGCGTTCAAAATGCAAGAGGTATCTTAAATAAAATTAAATAGCACATTCCCTTTTTTGTATATACAATATAAATTTTATAAACATGTTTAGGTTCTGTTAAGAAAAATATTTTAACTACGTTTGTTGTTACTCATGTGTATGAGTTTAGTTCAGTCACTAGTGGCTTTTGGACTACCTTTAATACTTACGCTAGCCTTAGGCTATGGAGGATACAAGATAATTTCTCTAATGGTCCCTCATAATCCTACTCCTCTCAAGATAAGTAGGTTTGAAGCAGGAAATATACCGTACGGAGAAGGCAGACTTTGGTTTCCTTTACAGTACTACGGCTATTTATTAATGTATGTAACTATAGAACCAATATTCGTCTTACTTTTTGCAATAGCCTCTGCTCCTTTTCTAGGTAATTTTATCCTGTTCAGAAACTTGATAATAATCCTTGGCTCTTTCATAGTACTAATCTATCCGGTAATGTATTATTCAATAACTCAAATCAATATGATACAAAATTGGGAGTTGAGACAATGAGCCAGACTACAGTTCAAAGGGATATAGATAAGATAATTGCTGAGTTAAAAGCTAAAGGGATTTTAGCAAAGGCCGAGGCGGATAGCAGAGGTTCTCTAGAAACTACAAAGGATAAGATTGTAGAAGTTGCTAAAACAATGAAAGAGTTAGGTTTTGACCACGTAATAGCGGTAACAGGAATAGATTTTCCAGACCAGCATAAAATTCAAGTAATTTACCATGTATCTTCGTATTCTGTGGACGAATTACAAAAAATGATATTTGCGGTAAAGACTTATGTTGATTATAAAGATCTATCTTTACCTAGTTTAACTCAAATTTGGGGCAATGCTTGGACAGGGGAAAGGGAAACTTATGAAATGCTAGGAGTAAGATTTGAAGGCCATCCAGAGTTAGCTAGGCTATTCCTTCCTGAGGATTTTGAAGGAGTTTATCCATTGAGAAAAGACTTCAAAATAAAAATGGAGGGGTTGTTTGTTGACAAGCCTGGATAACTATGAAATGGAAGTAGAAGTAGTACCAGTTCAAGGAGAGCTTAACGTAGGTCCTCAGCATCCAGGATCAGGACATATGAGAATACTTGTGAAACTTAACGGTGATATAGTTGAGGACTGCGATCTTGATGTGGGTTACGTTCACAGAGCTGTTGAAAAATTAGGAGAAAACAGAAATTACATGCATTTGATTCCTTTAGTAGAAAGACCTGCAATATTAGATTCTATACATATGAACATGGGTTATGTGATGGCTGTAGAAAAGATAATCAACGTTGACGTCCCTGAAAGGGCATTATATTTGAGAAGCTTTGCGGCAGAAGTTAATAGGATTGCAAGTCATTTTTATGGTCTAGGAATCTTAGGAATATTTATAGGCCATTCTACAGCATTCATGTGGGGTTTCGGAGATAGAGAAGTTTGGTTACAAGTCCTTGAGGCATTAACTGGTGCAAGAGTTACGAACTCTTACATAATTCCTGGAGGCGTGAGAAGAGATTTAACTCCAAGTATAGTGGAAATGACTAAAAAAGCAATTGTGTACACTAGGAAGAAGCTGAAGGATTGGGAAAGTATTTTCTTAAAGAATCCTACAATTATGGACAGGTTACAGAACGTAGGAGTTATGAATAGAGAGCAGGCAATAGAATGGGGAGCTGTAGGTCCTAATCTAAGGGCATCTGGAGTTAATTTTGATGTGAGAAAAGCCGAACCTTATGCTGCGTATTCTAAGTTGGATTTTGAAATACCGGTGTATAAGGAAGGAGACGGTTATGCAAGAACTCTAGTTAGATTTGAGGAAATGCAGCAGAGCATGAGAATTCTGGAACAAATAATAAAGGATATCCCAGAAGGTTCTATACTTTCTGATAGATTCTTGAGGCAAATTCCTCCAATAAGAATGAAGAAGTGGGTTCAAGGACAAGGAAGAATTGTTTTACCAGGTTATTATGCCTCATTTAGGCCTCCAAGGGGAGAAGCAGCAGCCAGGGTTGAGGCTTCCAGAGGTGAGCTTTTCTATTATGTATCAAGTGATGGATCTCCTAAACCTTATAGGTTAAGGATGATAACTCCGTCTTATAGGTTAATTTATGTGTTCAAGAACTTATGTAAAGGAGCTAGGTATGCTGATGTTGTCTCAATATATGGTAGTTTAGATTATTTCCCACCGGAGGCTGATAGGTAATGATTGGAGAGAATATACTTGCTTTAATAAGATTTTATTTCTTTTATCCATCATTTTTTGTTGTAATCATATTCCCTGGTCTATTATTTACTGGAATACTTTTGCTAACTACTATATGGTTTGAGCGGAAAGCTGCCGCAAGAGTTCAGATGAGGGTAGGTCCTTATTACGCTTCTAAGAAAATAGGAGGGTATTTGCAACTAGTAGCTGACGCATTAAAATTTGTTTTCTCCGAGGTCATAATTCCTTCAGGAGTTAACGAGACGTTATTTACAATAGCTCCAGTTCTATTGCTAGCAATTTCAATAGTACCTTTTGCAGTAATTCCAGTCTCAATAATACCTAAGAGCGGATCTATATTTTCCATTTATTATCACGATTTCTATGATCCTAGCGTAGGCTACGGAGTACTTGCAGGGGTATTTACTTCGTATAATCTTTTGTTGATCTTAGCTTTGGAGGCTATTTACCCTATCTTCGTCATATTCTTAGCATGGGTTACTAATAATAGATTTGCAGTAGTAGGTGCAGTGAGAGAGACTTTCTTATCAGTAAGTTATGACGTATTAATTCTCATTGCGACATTATCCATGGCTTTAGAGTATCATACTTTAGACTTAGCAGTTATAATTCAGAAAGGAATTCCCGGAGCAGTAGTAAATCCTATAGCAGCTTTTATCTTCATAGTTGGGATGTTAATAGGCAGTTCTAGATTCCCATTTGATATAGTTGAGGCTGAGACTGAGTTAGTTATAGGTCCGTACACGGAATACTCCGGTTTCCTGTTTGTATTAACAATGGCTGGATCTTATGTTGGTAATTTCATTTATTCTCTTATATTTGCAGATTTATTCCTAGGAGGATGGTATCCGTTCAGTGGATTTCCCGGAGCAGTATTTGTAGCTTTTAAGGCCGTTCTCCTTTTATTTTTCTCAGTATTTTTGAGAGGAGTTTACGGCAGATATAGGGTAGACCAAGCCCTTAGGGGTAGTTGGAAATACTTATTTCCCTTATCCCTAATTTCATTAATTACGGGTACAGTGGTGGGTTACTTATGGCTGTGAAAGAATATAAAAAAGAAAATCCGTTTAGACTTTTTGCAGACCATCTACAATCAATAGGCACCGGAATAAAATATATGGTTAAACCTAAGACGATAACGCTGAAATATCCTGAACAATCTTTATCTCTTCCTAATGGATATCGTGGCATAATAAGGTTGTACAAGGATGTATGCATAGGTTGTACATTATGTGCTATGATTTGTCCTGCGGACGCGATGAAGATGATGACTCATGAAGGTAAGAAATTACCTACGATAAATTACGGCAGATGCGTTTTCTGTGGCTTTTGTGTGGACATTTGCCCAGTTGATGCATTAAAAGAGACAGGAGTTCATGATGTAGCTTTCTCTAATAGGAGAGATTTAATATTTGATCCCGAAAGGTTCAATAAGAACTTCGATAATCCTCCAGAAGATAAGATAGTTAAGAAAGTTAGAGCAGTTGTAGATGAAGAGAAGGGTATAAAATATGTTACAGAGTCTTAATATTTGTATAATTTTATTCCTATTTTTTTCAATAATATCTATTTCATCTGCTTTATTTATAGTTAATTCAAAGAATTTATTCTATTCCGCTATATCCTTAGCTTTTCTAGGAATAAGCATTGCAGTGCTTATTGCTTTAATTTCATTCCAGTATTCTTTATACTCCGTATTTCACCTTCTGCTATATGTAGGTGCTACAGTAGTCTTCTTATCAATATCCTTGGTAATGTTCAAGGGATTAGAAGTTAAGCAAGTAAATACGCAATGGGCTCCTATTATAGCAGGAGTTTCTGCATTGCTTATATTTATAGCAGTAGTTCTTTCATTATCTGGGATTAAATTAACTCAAGTGGGGGAAATTAATCTGCAAGCGCTCTCTACTACTATTTTGGAGAAATATTGGTTTCCTGCAATTATCTTAGTAGTTGGTTTGCTTACTACATTAATAGAAGCAATCACTCTCGCTAGGAGGGATTGAAATGATTTTGGGAGAATTTGGAGTGTCTCTGTCTATAACTCTAATAGGAATAGGAATTTATGGGCTAATAAATAGTAGGAATATAATTAGAATTCTTTTATCTTCGGAGGTAATTTTGAATTCTACAATTCTCTTTGTTTTTTCAGTTTCAAGTCTATTAGGTAAAGTTTATGATCCTATAATTTTTTCGATTTTTGCAATAAGTATGGCTCTAATAGAAGTAGTAGTAGCTTTTGCCTCGATAATTCTATATTATAGAAATAAAGGATCTCTTGAGGTGGATTGAAAATGATATCCTTATTTATCCTAATTATATCTCTCGCTCTCTCTTCCTTAATATTTTTTATTAAAGAGAAAAAATACGCCTTTACACTCTCAGTAATAGCAATACTCATAAATTCCTTCTTCTTATTTAAGAGAGGTCTCTATTACAACTTTTTCGTAGGCACGGACATAGGATATTTCGGCCTTACTGTTAATGATCTTAACTACTCCTTCCTTGTAGTAATTTTAGTTGTTACCGCAGTTACTACAGTATACTCATTAAGATATATGGAGGAGAAAGTTGGTGAAGGCAGTTGGGGTCTATATTTCGGTCTTTATTCATTATTTGCAGTATCAATGCTTTATGTAACTATTTCAACAAATCTTCTGGAAGTTTACGTATTCCTAGAGATTTCCTTAATAACCTCTTTTCTCTTAATACTGCTCTACGGTTACGGGGATAGGAGAAGAATAAGCTTAATGTACTTTATTTGGACTCATATAGGCACAATATTATTGCTAGCATCTATAATAATAATAGGGTTAGAATTCCATACTATGAATATTTACTATTCTTACGGAGAAACAAATGTATTTTCCTCAATATCTTTTGCAGAATTGGTCTTCCTCCTGGGAGTCATAGGAATGTTAGTCAAGTCAGCACAAGCGGGATTGAATATTTGGTTACCATATGCTCACGGTGAGGCACCCACACCTATCTCAGTACTGCTAAGCCCAAATTTAGTAGGATTAGGAGTATATGTAATAATCTTTTACTTCTACTTGTTCCCAGCATTTTCTTACTTAGCTCCAATATTCATAGGTTGGGCAGTAATTACAATGATTTACGGAGGAATTAATGCCTTAGCTCAGAAGGACTTTAAGAGGTTTTTAGCTTACTCTACTGTTTCCCAAATGGGTTACATGTTGTTAGGCTCCTCTACTGCCTATATGCTTGGCTTAGGGCAAAACGTTAATCAATTACCTCTAGGGATATTATCTGCGGTACTTATTTATGCCTCTCACGGATTTGGGAAAGCTATATTATTCATGAGTGCTGGAGCGTCAATTACTGAGTTTAAGACGAGGAATATAGAAGAACTTGGGGGGCTTTATCTTTCTTCTCCGCTTCACAGTACTTTATCCTTCTTCGGGCTTTTGAATATTTTAGGGCTTCCTCCTACTGTAGGATTCTTAAGTGAGGTATTATTATTGCTTGCAATAGGACAATTAGTTCACGTAGCTTCATTACCACTGTTCATATTATTAGTTCTTGGAATAACTGCAGGAATAGGAATATCGAGCGGATATTCTGCATATTTATTTAGGAAAGTTTACGGCGGAAGAAAAGAAAGTAAAGGTATTGATAAAGTTATAGAATATTCGATTCCTATGCTCTTGTTAGCTATAGGCAGTGCAATATTCTTCTTCTATCCGTCATTCCTTTCAATATCTATTAATAATTTCATACAAGTTCTACCTTCCTCATCTCATCTTTGTTTATTCTTGATAGTGATTCTTCCTGCTTTAGGTTCCTTAATCTCGCTGATATCTGGAAAGCTTAACCAGGACGTTAAGGGTGCAATAGTTTCTGGACTAGTAGGCCTTTCAATGGTTCTTGCGATTTATAACTTGATAAATGCAGTAACTACTCCTCATCCTAACTTCTTTGTTCCTGCATACACTTTTACTGCGTTTGCTTATTTCCAATTTAGCTCATCATTACTTCAAGCTATTTTAGCAGTTTTCGTATCTTCCTTATCGTTCTTCATAGCAATTTATAGCATTGGCTACATGAAGGAAGATAGCATGTTAAGGAGGTACTGGGGTTTCTTCGGATTCTTCATTTCTTCAATGCTTTCTGTAGTTTTAGGTGACAACATTTTAGTATTCTTAGCTGGTTGGGAAGGAACAAGTCTAGCTTCTTACGGATTAATAAGCTATTGGTTAGATGATAATGAGAAGAACGTAGTCGGTGACTTCAAGAGATTTGTCCTAGGTATAGAGTATTTATCTAAGCCTACTACTAGCGGAATAAGAGCTTTAGTTTTTACAAGAGTAGGAGACGTAGGAATGATAATAGTGCTAGGCTATTTACTCTTCTTAACTACTCACTCCACATTAAGCGGAATTACAGTAATATATCCTGTGTTACACACATCAATTCAAGGTTTATTCTCAGAACTTCCTTCCTTACTTCCTTATTCAGTAATTTTATTAATTTTCCTTTATTTAGGCGGATTATCAAAAAGTGCTCAATTTCCCTTCACTCAATGGCTAGTTACCGCAATGACTGGTCCCACTCCAGTTAGTGCTTTAATACATGCAGCAACTATGGTAAACCTGGGCGCAATATTTACTTTCCTAACTTATCCATTCCTAATTCAAGGTTATTCTCCTTCATTACAAATGTTCTTGGAGATAGCAGTTGGAATAAGCATGTTTACTGCAATTTATACTTCGCTTAATGCTTTAGTTTCAAACGAGCAAAAGGTCATACTAGCTAATTCTACTGCAGACCAAATTAGTTTAATGATATTCTCGTCCTCTTTAGGCGGGTTATTAGCTATTCAGCTCAATAATTTTGATTTAGTTTATGCCGGGATAGCTATAGGCTTGATACAGATGATAGCACATGGAATATATAAGGCTTCGTTATTCATGAACGCAGGATCTGCAATACATTATACTGAAAGTAGGTATGTAGGAGAGTATCCAAATCTCTATAAGAAACTTAAGTTGTTATTTGTTCTGCAGTTATTTGCAGCATTGAATCTAGCTAATATACCGCTATTCATAGGATTCTGGGCTCACTCTTTTATCTCATATTTAACGTCCTATAACTCTTATCTCGATATGACCTATCTTGTATTAGAATTTGCTGGCTCTGTTTACATTATAAGGTACGTAGCAAGGCTATTCATGTATGGTAGTGGAGAAAAAGAAGCTGAAGGACATATATCTCCCATAATGTATGTATCTCCTGCAATTCTAATCATTTCATCAATAATACTTGCAGTAGACATATATCCGTTAGTTTCATTTATAGAGAAGGGCTTCTCAGTTACTCCAAGTGTCTTCGTTTATAATAACCTCGATTTAATAGTTTCTTTAGTAGGAATAGCTCTTGCATTTATAATTTATAGTGGAAGGATGTTTAATAACAGGTTATTATCTCCGATCATAAACTTCTTCTATTATGGATGGTATGTTTATCCCATCTTTGATATTGCTGGAATTACATCTTTGAAGGTAAGTAATGCTATATTTAACTATTTGGAAACTAAAGGAATAGATAGCTCTCTTAATTATAGACTACCTAATGGAATAATTTATTATGGAGGTAAATTATTTAATAGGCTACAAAATGGGCTTTTAAGGGATTATTTAGGATATTATGTGGGTGGGATTATATTATTAACACTTATAGTAATTATTTTATTATTAGGTGATTAGAAAATGTTAATAAATGATTTACCCATAATTATTGTATCCGCATTATTTCTTTTTTCATCAATATCAGTCCTATTTATAAAAGAATATAGTAAGGCATTTTATTTATCATTAAGTGCAAATGTTATAGGAATAATAGTTCTTGCAGCATTTTGGGTAAAAGGTTTTGTAGGTTATACAATATTTTCCTGTACGTTATACATTGATAATATTGGTTACTTGTTTTCCATGATAGTCTTAATAGGTACTATAGTGGTTATTATTGGAGGTAAATCTCATGTAGAGAATTGGACTACTAGATCTTCCATGTTATCATTGCTTTTACTTACTGGTCTAGGGCTAATCTACATGGCTTTTGCTTACAATATTTTAATTATACTCGGAGCATGGGGAATTTCTTCCGCAGCATCTTATGCAATAACAATGCTAAGGAAGGATTACAAGTCAGTTGATGCAGGGATTAAGTACTTGGTAATGGGTTTAATATCTTCATCTTTCATGATATTAGGCTTTGCATTATACTTCCTTTCAGTAAATACTTTCTCACTTAATTATGAAACAATAGAATATCCTTACCTTTTCATGTTGGGTTTAGCAATGCTTTCAGTTGCTTTCTTCTTCAAATTAGGTGCTTTTCCGTTCCAAGGCTGGTTACCTGATGTTTATATAAACGCAGATAGGATTTCAGTATCATTCATATCTAGCGTAGGAAAGCTTTTGGGAATCGTACCACTTTTGAGAATTATATCTCTAGGAGATCCTACTCAGAATATCCTGAATTTCTTCGTAGTTTTATTCTCTATAATGTCTGTACTCAGCATGATTGTAGGTAATATCATAGCTTTCTCAAGGAAAGATTTGCCTTCTATATTGGCCTTCAGCAGTATAACTCAGATGGGTTTTATATTAATAGGATTTGTAGCGCTTAAGATAAATGTTCAAATAGCTGAGGCAGGACTGGTAACACAAAGTTTGGCTTATGTTATAGCTCAAGCTGGGCTGTTTAATTTTGTAAATTATATAGAGAAAGTGTCTGGGACGGCAAGATTTGAGGGATTAAGAGGATTAGCAAAGTATGACAAAGGACTGGCTACTTCAGCTTCAATTTTAGTTTTAAGCTTATTAGGAATTCCTCCAATTTTAGGCTTCTGGGGTAAGCTATTTCTATTTGAATCAGTTTACTTGTATCCTTGGTTAATAATCATCGCAGTGTTAAGTAGTGCGATTTCTGCAGGGTATTACATCCCAATAATTAGAGAAATGTTTAGGGAAGGCGAGATGAACTTTATAGAGACTGAAGAGAGAGACAGTGTTATATTCTCTGCAATATTAAGCATAGGTATCGGTATAATATCTCCTCTAATCTTGGTGGTAGTATGATAAGAGTTGGACTTATAGGAGTAGGTAATGTAGCATCTGCTTTACTTCAATCAATAGAAATGGTTAAGCAAGGTATTGAAATTCCTGGAATTCTAAATTTGCCTATAAAAGCAGATGAAATCGAAATAGTTACTGCTTTTGATGTTGATAAGAGAAAAGTAGGTAAAAAATTATCTGAAGCAATTTTTTCAAAGCCTAATGTAGTGCAAAAATACGTAGAAGTAAAGAGCGATGTGGAAGTTCTAAGAGGTCCTACGTTAGATGGCGTTGATGAACAATTATCTAAACTTATTGAAGAATCTGAGGAAAAGCCAGTTAGCGTAAGGGATGTACTGAGAGAGAATAACGTAGATGTAACGCTTAATTTATTACCGGCAGGCGCAGATAGTGCGAGCAAATTTTATGCTGAAGAAAGCCTTTCTGCAGATTCCTCATTTATTAACGCTACTCCCTCAAACGTTACAGAAGTAGTAGGGGAAAAGTATAAGGAAGCTAAAATACCTATCTTTGGGGACGACTTACTAAGCCAAATAGGAGGTACAATTTTTCATTCAGGCATAATAGAATTTTTGCAGAAGAGAGGAGTTAAAATTTTGAGGTCTTATCAGATCGATATAGCCGGAAACACTGAAACTTTCGCAACTTTGGAAGACTGGAAGAAGGATCTTAAAAAGAAGATAAAATCGTCCTTCATCTCTCAAAGGTCTGATAACGCCGAAGTAGTAGCTGGTACTTCTGATTATGTCGAATTCCTCGGAGATAGGAGAGTGAGCTATATGGTAATAGAAGGAGAATATGCTATGGGAACAAGAGTTAGGATTGATATTTCACTAAAAACTTATGACGCACCTAACGCAGTTCAACCTCTCCTAGATTTAATAAGGCTGGCAAAAATCCTTAAGGATAATAATGTAGGCGGTGCAGTTCCGGAGATTTGTGGTTATTATTTTAAGAACTCCCCAGTTAGGTATAGGTCTGTGGATGAAGCTAGAGCTAACCTTGATACTTTATTGAAGAAAATAGTAAAATAAATCAGTCCTCACACGGTGGCATCACTGATCAGGCCGGGGTTCAGTCATCACTGAAGTATCCTAGTTTTGAAGGTAATTATTTCTTTTGTTTAAGGCTAAGAATAAGCATGAATAAAAAAGTATTATCAAATAAAAAATATTATTTTTTATTACTTATTTTACATTAATAATGGTAGAGTTAATACCCAAGGAACTGGCCTTACGAATGTTAAGTTAATTACTATTCCATGTCCTATCAGTATTGGGTCGTGCAGTACATAACCATACGTTCCAGACTTTGTTAATCCCCAGGTCCACATGTTTGCTCCGCAGGACGGCGTCATAATTACTGTTATGAATGGTTTGGATGCCACATAGTGGAATGATACACAGTTGTTAATCGCGTAAGCAAATACTAGGAAAGGTACTTGTCCAGACTTTGGTGCAGTAACGTTCTGTGGTGCATAGAACACTATTGAGAAGTTAAACGTTGTCAAGTTTCCCGACGGTGCAGTTATTGTAGTTCCAGGCTGTACAACTACTAATATATTTCCTGCAGTTACTACTCCACCAGTTTCTCCATTTACCTCATAAGTATAGTCAGCAATTGGAGACAGTCCTAATACTTCCTTAGGTGTAATGCTTACTGGAGTTGGAGGCATTCCTACTGGTTTACAAGAGCTTTCGAATATCCATAATACGGGCTTGAAGAACTGATTGTTTACTATAACTCCGTTACCATATATCCAGTGATCTGCAAATTTGTAGCTTCCGCCCATATATGCAGTCCCGTTGAATGTTCCTCCAAACCATGTCCATGATGTCCAAGTGTCTGGTGCATATACTATCGTTATTGCTGCATCTGGCGATCCGCTTGCATTAACTAATGAATATTCAGGAGATATTTGTCCATTTATGGCAAATGCAAATGCGTATGTTGGTGTTAAGTTAAAGAAGTCTTGTGCTGGTGGCATTACTGCTTGTAAGCTGAAGGTTACTAGCGAGAAGTTGTATACGCTTACTATGCTTTTGTTAGGTAACATCGCGTAAGTGCCAGGCTTTATCACTGTGACTATGTTTCCTTCTTGTAGTATAGCTCCTTGAGAGGCATTAACTGTCACGGTGTCTTCTCCAATTACTTTGAATATAGGCATATTCAAGTTGTAGTAGAGTGTGTCCTGCAGTATTGGGATCATTGTTGCGTTGAATATCTGTTTTTCTATCTGCCATGATGCAGTAGTAGAATTGTACTGTAGGTATGTAACCAGATCTACGTGAATGTCATAAATGTTCGGGAAGCCCGGTTCTCCTTGGTTAACGAAGCCTATGAATGGTGTTACGTTTGCTACAACCATCGCCATTGTCCCTGATGGAGATAATTCCACGCTTACACTAGGAGGTACCGCAGTTCCGTTAGGTAGCAAGTTTTGTGAGTATTCTGCAACGAATATGAAGTAATTATCCCATGTAGAGAAGAAGCTTTCAATATTTGATATTCCAGAATAATTACCTGGCTTAAATACTGAAGGTAATTGTCCAGTAACTTCTAAGACTGCATTAGGAGCAAAATTCTGTGCTATTGTTGGTGAACTGAATTCTCCTCCTAATCCGTTTATCTCTGATAGCACTTCGCTTAATGCTACATTAGATTGTAATATATGTTGAGAAGGATATCCAGAGATAACTGTAGAAGGTGGTACTTCGTTACCAGACCAAGTTAATGACGTTATCTCCATTTTTCCGTTAATCTCTTGAACTATGATAGTATTTGACGCATTAAATACTTGTAAATATATAGGATCATTGCTTGGTGCTACGAAGAACTGTACTACGTCAGTTACTTCGTAAGTGTTTGGCGAAAGCTGTGTTATTGTTGGTAGTGCCGTAGTGTAGAAATATACAGTCTCGTAGTTAGAGAAGAAGTCTGATAGCCAAGTATTGTTGAAAGATTCTAAATTATAAGTTCCAGAGAACGGAACTCCTTTTATTGTTGCAGTGAAATTTGATGCTAAGTAAGGCAATACGTCGCTTGGACTCTCTATTGAAATTCCATCGTAGAATTCTAATGCTGTGTCCAGTGCTGCTCCTTCCGTATTTTGCTTATATAGACTCTTATACATCATGTAAAGATCTGAGTAGTTCTCAGCTTCTTTCATGTACATGCTTTCGTTTTGTTTTGCTTTTTGTAGCTGTGCAGACAATGAGGAGTTAAGAGTGCTGTAAGAACTGCTGAGCGAAGAGTATGATGAAGATAGCGAAGAATAGTTTCCTGCTTCTAAGGAATATTCATAGAAACCTATTGCGGCTACTATTAATAGTATTATTATTACTCCTATTAATCCAACTAGTTTTGTGTCCATTTTTCTTCAGCAGAAGAACGTTGTAAGTATTAAAAAGGATTTACCCAAATTTGCACTTGAGATAAATAAAAAGGAAAAAAGATTATTTAATGATTATAAGTGTTTAATGATTGCACTTTAACTATAATTACGTACTCGTTTATGAATTGAAAGCATTAGCGGACCCGCCGGGATTCGAACCCGGGTTCACAGGCTCCGAAGGCCTGCGCTTTATCCTGGCTAAGCTACGGGTCCTTGAATTAACTTCTCTGTATGATAAATGAAACCTCAATGCTTAAAGAGTATTTCTTCTATTTTATATAATGTGGCAAAACAAGTTACGCTCTTTGATTTCTCAATTAAGCAGGATTCAAAACCTAGTGCTGAGAAGGAAGAAGGAGAGGTACAACAGTTTGAAGTTGAGAATAAGAGAGGTCAAATAGAATGGATTAAAGAAGCTAAGGAAGGTAGGACTTACTACTTGCTAGGCGTTGATTATGATGGTAAAAAGGGAAAGGCTGTAATGAAATTGTACGATCCTGAGAGTCAGGAAGCCGCGATACTTTACGATAATACCGGACATAAATCTTACTTTCTAGTTGACTTAGATCCTGAGAAGGTTAGAAAAATGGTTAAAATAATAAGGGATCCATCCTTTGACCATCTAGAAGTCGTAAGTAAAATTGATCCTTATACTTGGAAGCCTATTACTTTGACTAAGATAGTAGTTAAAGATCCTTTAGCAGTTAAAAGAATGAGAAATTATGTACCAAAGGCTTACGAAGCTCACATAAAATATTTCAATAACTATATTTATGATATGCAGTTAATTCCTGGAATGCCTTATAAAGTGAGTAAAGGTAGATTAGAAGTAATAACTCCTAAAGTTGATACTGATGAGGTGACTAAAGCATTCCAGGACTCTGACGAAGTTACCAAAGAAATGGCATTGCAATGGGCTCCTCTTTTTGAGTCTGATATACCATCAATTAAGAGAGTTGCTATAGATATTGAAGTATTTACTCCGATGAAAGGCAGGGTTCCAGACCCATATAAGGCAGAATTCCCGATTATAAGCATATCCTTAGCTGGAAGTGACGGTCTGAAAAAAGTCCTTATAATAGAAAGGGAAGATGTAAGTGAGGGTAATACAAATAATGAGGGAATATCCGTAGAGAAATTCAAAACTGAAAGAGAAATGCTATTGAGGTTTTTTGATATAGTAAGAAACTATCCACTTCTCTTAACTTTTAACGGCGATGACTTTGATGTTCCTTACATTTATTTCAGATCTTTAAAGTTGGGGTTCTACCCAGAGGAAATTCCTTTTGACATTGGAAGTAGGGAAACTAAATTCCTTCCGGGCTTTCACGTAGATCTTTATAGGTTCTTCTTTAATAAGGCAGTAAGGAATTATGCATTTGAAGGTAAGTACAGTGAATATAGCTTAGACGCAGTGGCTAGCGCTTTGCTCGGTATGTCTAAAGTAAAGGTAGATAGCGTAATTAGTGACTTAGATATTTCAAAATTAATTCAGTACAACTTCAGAGATTCGGAAATTACATTGAAGCTAACAACTTTTAATAACGATTTAACTTGGAAATTGATAGCTCTTTTTGCAAGGATATCTAAGCTTGGAATAGAAGAATTAACCAGGACTGAAATCTCAGCCTGGGTAAAGAACCTCTACTATTGGGAACATAGAAGGAGAAATTGGCTAATTCCACTAAAAGAGGAGATTTTACAAAGGTCTTCTACATTAAGGACATCTGCAATAATTAAAGGTAAAGGATATAAAGGTGCTGTAGTGATTGATCCACCGGTAGGAGTTTTCTTTAGTGTCACTGTCTTAGATTTTGCTTCACTGTATCCTTCAATCATTAGGACGTGGAATTTAAGTTATGAGACTGTAGATATTGCAGAATGTAAAAACGTATTTGATGTGAAAGATGAAACGGGGCAAGTCCTTCATCACGTCTGCATGGATAGGCCAGGAATAACTGCAGTTATTACTGGATTACTTAGGGATTTTAGAGTTAAGATCTATAAGAAGAAGTCGAAGCAGAAGGATTTAGATGGAGAACGTAAAATGATGTATGAAGTTGTACAAAGAGGTATGAAAGTGTTTATTAATGCTACGTACGGAGTATTTGGAGCAGAGAGCTTCCCGCTTTATGCACCTGCAGTTGCGGAGAGTGTTACTGCTCTAGGTAGGTTTGTAATTACCAGTACTGTTAAGAGGGCTCAAGAAGTGGGAACCAGAGTACTTTACGGAGATACTGATTCGTTATTCTTATATCAACCAACACAGGACCAATTAAATAGCATAATTAAGTGGGTTAAGGATAATTTTAAGCTAGATCTAGAGTTGGATAAGAGTTATAAATTTGTTGCATTTTCTGGTTTAAAGAAGAATTATTTTGGAATATTTACTGATTCTACATTTGATATAAAAGGAATGTTAGCTAAAAAGAGAAATACTCCAGAATTCCTGAAAGGTGCTTTTAAGGAAGTTAAAGATTTAATGGGTACAATAAATTCGCCTTCAGATTTGGAGAAGGTAAAGAAGGAAATTAGTGAAAAAATAAAGAATGTCTATGAAGGGTTAAAGAATAAGGAATATAATCTTGATGAGCTTGCCTTTAGGGTGATGCTTTCTAAGGATTTAGATTCATATACTAAGAATACTCCTCAACACGTAAAAGCTGCAATGCAGTTAAGAGCTTTAGGTATTCAAGTACTACCTAGGGATATGATATTATTCGTTAAAGTTAAAAGTAAAGAAGGAGTTAAGCCTGTACAGTTAGCTAAGTTGACAGAAATTGATCTAGATAAATATTACGATGCAGTAAAAAGCACTTTTGAGCAGTTATTGAAATCGCTAGGAATTAGTTGGGATGAAATAGCATCAACAATATCTATTGATACATTCTTTAAATTTTAAAAAAGTTTTATTCCTCTTCTTCCTCTCCTTCGTCTTCTCCAGTTTCTTGAGGCTTTTCTTCTGATGTAACTCCTTGAGCATATTCGATTAAATCTTTCTTAAGATCATCATTTAAGTAATAAGATACGACATAAACTCTCTTATCTTGGAAATTCTCTTCCTGCCATATATTATCATAACTTATAATAAATACTGGTATCTTTAATATTGCTGCAGATTTTTCCTTTCCGGCTAAGAAGTTCTTTACTGCCTCGTAAACATCAGGTTTTAGAGGTAAAGGTAATTTTACTTCTTGAGAGTCTTTCATTATTATGAAATCTGATGTAAGCTCGTTCCATTCCTTTAAAGCTTCAATAGCAGTATTTCTTACTACTTCTGCAAGATCTCCTTCTGTCGATTTTTCTGAGGTTATTTTACCGTTTTCACTCTTCAGGATTATAACTTTCACTTATGTTCACCTATAACGTAAAGGTAAACAATATGGTTCATGTTCCCATCTTCAACTTTCACAACCTCTTTGGGTGTCCAACCTCTCATTTCAAATTCATGTGAAACTACTCTTGTTCCTGGCTTGAGCTCTTTTTCTAATTTCGGTTTAAGCATTTCATTAACGTTTGTTAGTAAAAACATTGTAACTACTGTTGCTTCTGATAAATCTATATCAAAAAAGTTGCCTTTTTCAATCGTTACTTTCCCTTCTACACCGTTCTTTTTAACGTTCTCTGAAGCTTCCTTTATTCTTTCATCGTTAATATCAATTCCTACTGCTTTCTTTACATTGAAGTCTTTTGCTGCAGTTATTACAATTCTCCCGTCTCCACAGCCTAAATCATATACTATATCTTCTGGTCCTACCTTTGCTATTTCTAACATTTTCCTTACTACTGGATCTGGTGTAGGTACATATGGAACATGTGGTGTGTATGTCATTTTTACCACTTCAAATAATGTTTATGAAGTTAGGCTTTTTATTTTATTTAGAGCCTCTTCCTTACCCTTTGCTGAGTCTGCTTTCAAATCTGCTCCTAACGGCATTTTTGTTAAGACTGGGACTATTTTGCCGTCGTCTAATTCAACGAGCAGTTGAGGCAACCAGGGCATTCCTAGGTCATCCTTTTCTCCGTAATCTGCTAAAAATGAGTAATCCTCCATTTTAACTTCCTTTTCAATTCCCAGTTCTTTTGATAGCTGATCTGTTACATTTACGAAAGCTTTATGCATTGGATGTGCTTCTGACGTCACGAGGATTAATTTTTTAGCTTTCATATCAATCTCACACTCAATCTCATGAAACTGGTTTAAAACAGTAGTGGTAACAATGATTACGAGGTTAAGGAAGGAAAGTAAAAAAGTATTAAGGCCTATAGCTACTGCATTAGTAAAACTAGGTATAAGAGCTAACGAAATTACAGTTCTCGGCTTAGTTCTTTCAATAGCTTATTTTATTGTAATATACTTAACAAAGAATCCGCTTTTTGGTGCTATATTAGTAGCCTTATCATCTTTCTCTGATGCACTGGACGGAGAAATTGCAAGAATTTCAGGTAGTGCAGGTAGTAAAGGTGCGTTTCTTGATTCGTCTCTTGATAGAATTGAGGATACTCTTTTCTTAAGTTCTTTAGCGTTCTATTTCCAACCAATTCTGGTAGCTCTACTTGTGGGAATATCGTTAATTATTCCTTATTTAAGAGCAAGGGCTGAGGCTTTGGGTATTAAAGCTGAAGGTAGGGGTATAATTGAGAGAGGAGAAAGGATAATCCTTACTTTACTTATACTTATTTTGCTTTTTATTAATTTTCATTTCACAATTTACATTTTTTATATCTTTATTTTATTATCTATAGTAACAGTAATTCAAAGGTTTCAGCTTGTATTAGCTAATTTGCCAAAATAGAGCTGTAAAGGATTTCTAACACCGCACTCTGAAACACATAAGTTCATCTTCTTCAGCTTATCGCAGTTATAGATTATATATCTGGTTTTTCTATCTTTTACAAAATGGTTTAAGAAATCTTCCGGGTTCTGAACGCCTTTGTTCTTCAACATTGTTAGTATTGAATCAGAGCTACTTCCCGTATCTATCATATAGACTGTGAGGATTTTTAGTTCTTCATCATTATTTTTCTCTTTTTTAAACAGTTCAGAAATACAAGGGGGTGTGATGCCTTTCCTTAATAAAAGTAGGTCTTTTATTGTATCTGGAATTTCCGATAAAGGAATAGGCTTTACTAGATTTATCATTTTTTCGTAAATCACTTCTTTTATTAGGCTTAACATTGTTTTTCTATCTATAAAGACATATCCGTCTTTGAGTATCCTTGAGGATAATGAAAAATTTGAATTTTTTCTAAGATTTTTTGTAAGTCTTAAGTAGTCTATAAAATGAATAGCATAGTTTAAAGTTACTTTACCTTTTGTAACATGAAATTCAGTCTTCTTTTTCTCAACTTTTATTCCTAGAAATTTAGCCATTTCAAGCAGATTCTCTTCATCCTCTTTTTCTAAATCTTCGGTAAAAAGTTCGGCTTCTTTTCTGCATACTTTTCCTGCAATCTTTCTGTCTCCTAGTACTGAAAGTATCAAAAGCACTGAATAGAAAAGTAACTGAGGATTTTTAGTATCCTTATAATGCTTTATTTCTTTGTCCTTGATTATGTCGTTTATCCTTTCCTTAGCCTCTTTTATCGTATCTCCATTATTTGAAATTACATCATAAAATGATAATCCACCAAACCTAGAGAGAACTTGCTCTAAACTTACTCTAAACGGATAAGCTTCAGTATTTACTATTGCCACACTTCTATTTATTCTCGCAACTTTTTATAAATCAACTGTGCTTATTAAACCTATGAAAGTTTATGTAGCCTCAGCTTGGCCATACGTAGAAGCAGTACCGCACTTAGGAAATTTAATAGGTTCAGTACTTTCTGCAGATGTTTTTGCGAGATATGCTAGATTAAAGTACGGTAAAGATAATGTAGTTTTTGTAAGCGGAAGCGATGAGCACGGTACTCCTATAGAGGTTGAGGCAATAAAAAGAAAGGTTAATCCTAAAGATTTAACCAACCAGGCTCATGAGTACGATAAGAAGTTATTTTTAGAAGTTTGGAAAATAAGTTACGATAATTATACAAGGACTGAGTCTGAGATCCATAAGAAATTCGTAAAGGAATTCCTCCTAAGTGTTCAAGATTATATCAAAGTTCAGGAAGAAGAAATGCCCTATTGTGAGCATGATAAAATATTCTTGCCAGATCGTTTTATAAAAGGCACTTGTCCCTACTGCGGTTATGAAGACGCTAGAGGAGATCAGTGTGATAGATGTGGGAGATTACTCTCTCCAACTCTCTTAATAAATCCTAGATGCGCAATATGCGGTTCAAAGCCAGTAATAAAGGAGACAAAGCATTGGTTTTTTGACTTAAGTCAATTTTCTGATAAACTGAAGGAATGGCTGGAAAACAATAAGGACATGCCAGAAAATGTAAAATCTGTAGCATTAAGCTGGATTCAAGAGGGACTTAAGCCTAGAAGCTTAACTAGAGACACGTCTTGGGGGATTTCTGCACCTTTTGAAGGTGCTGAAGGTAAAACCATTTACGTGTGGTTTGAGGCCTTGCTCGGTTATATTTCTGCAACAATAGAATACTTTGAGAAGAACGGAAATCCGGATAAATGGAAGGAGTTCTGGTTTGGCGCCGATGTCAAGAGTTATTACTTTATAGGAAAGGATAACATACCATTTCACGCAGTTATATTCCCAGCAATGCTTATGGCGTCTAATAAGGGATACAAGTTGCCTTCAGTTATATCATCAACAGAGTATTTGATGTATGAAGGGCAAAAATTCAGTAAAAGCAGGAGAATAGGAATATGGATAGATGAAGCACCAAAGTTAATGGATGTAGATTATTGGAGATATATACTAATAAGATTAAGACCAGAGGAGAAGGATACAAACTTCTTATGGAGGGAAGTTATTAGAATAATAAATACTGAGCTTAATGATGATATAGGCAACTACGTTAATAGAGTTATAACCATGGTAAACAGGTACTTTAAAGGATATATTCCAAACTTTAATGAGGATAAACTTGACGATGAAGATAGGAAATTCATAGAGCTAGTTAAGAATGCTCCTGTAAGAGTTTCTCAGCTTTTTGAGAAAGGTAAATTGAAGGCAGGAAGTGATGAAATAATAAGGATAGCGAGGGAAGGCAATGCTTACCTTAATCTGAAGGCACCTTGGGATAAAGTTAAAAGCGACATTAAGATTGCTGAGAACACTTTATACATAGCATCAAATTCTGTGAGAGCTTTATCAATCTTACTTTATCCAATAATTCCACTGTCAGCTGAGAAAATTTATAATCAGTTAGGATTTAAGGACATCGATAATGAAAAATGGGACTCTGCAGGAGAATTCATATTAGATCATAATCATAAGGTAGAACAAGCTTCACCGATATTTAAGAAAATAGATCCCAATTTTGAAAAAGAACTTAGTGAAAAATTAGAGATAATTAGAAAAGACTTAGACAATATTAGGCCGCCTTTACTTCGATAGCTTCTTTTCTCGCTACCTCTTTTTCTCCTTCTTCTAATTCTACATAATTCATTACAGGCATGAACGGTCTTCCTTGTCCTTCGTAGAATTTGCTGAACATTTCATAGAAGTGAAGCCTCATATCTTGTATAAATACTATTAAACCTTCTAATGCTATTGCCAGTAAGTTACCTAATGCTATTATTATTCCTGCTATTATGACTGCTGCTGCATAAGGAACTGAACTATACAATACTAAGAGCCCCATATAGCTAAATGCGTAAAGTAAGTAATAATGAGCTAATGCGAACACTAAAATTCTTATAAATGATATAGTATTGGAGAGTAATAATATTCCGGCTTCGAAACCTCCTTCTATAAAACCCATACCTATTGCAGCTCCTAATCCTACGTGACCTTCATGTCTTTTTATTAGGATTACCTTACTTATCCAGTTGTAAATTAATCCTATTTCAACCCATAATATGAGTATGTATGCTAAAGTATATGTTGGTGTTGAAAGATTTGGCGGAAAACTGAATATGTTTGTAAGCAAGCCACCCAGTAAGCACTCTACCTTCCCGAAATAATCAGTTATATCAATAAATCCATATCCAAATAGTATAAGCGGTACTGTATAAAGTATTAACAGCGGTAATTTTTCATATAATAAGAACTCTTGGTCTTTTTTATCTACTGCATTAATTACGCCAAGTAATGAGCTTACGAACAATGCTAGTGCTCCTATAAATATTGATAATATCATTGTATCTTCAATCTCTGTAGATAAAATGGAATAATGACCAAAGGGTATTAAATACTCTAGTGAGTTAGAAACGCTTACCGGAACTGGCCATATGTGGTATAAAGGTCCTACAGGATACTTATTGCTGTTAAATACTTCCCTGGGTCCTCCTACTAATACTGGACCGAAAAATTCTCTAGCTAGCAATCCCGTAATCATTGCAACAATGCTTGAATATATTAATACGAGACTAAGTTTTTCTGTATTTTCACTACCTTTTCTTTTTCCATATTTGTAAAACCAAACTGCAAAAAGAAAGACTACTAAAGCGTTACCGAAGTCTGGAAACATTAACCCAAATAGGATTGGGAAAGTGAATATGAGGAATATAATCGGAGAAATTTCCCAATATGAAGGTGTACCGTAAAGTTCTACTACAGACTCTATTACTCTAATGCTTTTAGGGAGGCTTATCAATGTTGGAGGCTTATCCTTTTCTCCATATCTTCTAGGCATTCTTTCTGTGATGAAAGCTTCTCCTTTTAATTGTTCCTTAATTTTTTTAACTAACTTTGTCGGAGCGTAACCTTCAATCTGCACATAAAACTCTGAGACTCTGGCTCTTGATACGATAGTTAAAGCGTCTCTTATTGTAAGTAATTTTCCGTAAATTTCCTTCACATAACTTTCGCATGCTCTTAATTTTTCCTTCAATTTTGCTCTAGTTTCTTCCAGGATTTTAGTTAACTCGTTAATTTTGGATTGCACTTCATTATAAACTTCATAAGGCGATTTTCCTTCTGGTGTTTCGAAAACTTTTGCTCCTATTTCTTTTTCTATTTTCTCTTTTTGTAACGTATTTTTACGTGAGATGAGAATTACCGCGTAAGTTTTCTCATTTATTTTTCTAGTTAGAGTAAGTGTGCTATCAAACTTTAATTTATCCAATTGATTTGGAAGAACCGTAAGTAAATATATATCAAATAATTTTAAATTGTATAATTTATTCAAATCAACGGTTATATCTTTAAATGGCAATACTTCGTTTAACTGTGCCCTATATAAGTCCAACTCGCTCTTTATTTTACCTATTTCCTCTAGTAAATCCTTATATCTGTCTTCTTCTTTAGAAGCCTCTGCATCTACTTCATCTGCAATTTTATTCCAATCTCCAGGTTTCATTTTCCCCTTTGCTTCTATTGTAACACCTGCTAAGTCCATAATGATTTGGAATTTGTTTAAGTGCTCTTGTATTACTCCGAGTCTTCTTCTAGCATCTTCAAATCTTTCATTAGAGATAGGCTCTTCAGGTTCTTCAGGCTCGAAATTCTGAAATTTTAAAAGTTTAGTAACTACGTCGTTTAAGAGTTCTTTATTAGCTAAAATCTGTACCCTACTCATCTTCTCGGGAAGAATCAATATAGCTCGATATAGAGTATGAGCAATAATTAAAATATTTAATCTACATTACAGATTTGAGAGCATGGGAAAGATTTTGCTTCTTGGAGATAGATATACGGTATCTTTGTTTAGAATGATGGGAGCTGAAGGAAAAGTTGTAGAAGATCCTTATGCGTTAGAAGATGAGATAAAAAATGTTAGAAAAATGGAGGATGTTGATCTAGTTTTAATTACTAAAGATTTGTACGATCCCGTTAGGGAAAAGCTTGATGCTGTTATATCTTCTCAAACAAAACCTTTAATTACAGTAATTCCTTCTCCTTATAGTGAAGCTGAACCTATGGATGTGAAAAAATTGATCTTAAGAGCATTAGGCTTTGGGTGAAAGGGGATGGAATTAAACGATCTATTAGAGTATGCTATTAAAAAAGTTATGGAAGATATAAGGGAAAATTTAGAACAAGCCTTAGCTGAGGCTAATAAAGTAATTGATAACAAGTATAATGATATACTTTCTGATTACGATAAGAAGATAAAAGATTTGATTGCAAAAAGAAAGGAGCAAATAGAAGGAGAGAAAGCTAAACTTGATGTGGAAAATAAGAGGGCAATATTAAATGAGGAGAATTACTGGTTACAGAAGGTTTATGACGAGGTAGTAAAGAACATTAGTGTAGTAACTTCTTCTAAGGAGTATGCGGACGGCTTACAGTCAATAATAAAAAGAGAAATTTCACCTGGTAACAAAGTTAAGATAATATGCAATAAGAGTGACATAGATCTTATCAAGAAGATTCTTAAAGATAGTAAATTAAACGCAGACGTTGAGGTTGATAATAATTTACTCGGAGGCATAAAAATTTATTATTCTGACGTTGGACTAATAAGGGATTATTCGTTAAATCTTATATTAAGTCAAGTTTTTGAATCAGTTAAACCTAAAGTTGCAGAAATATTATTTGGTGGTGAAAATGGTAGGTAAGATAGTTAGAGTAAACGGTCCTTTAGTTATAGCAGATAATATGAAAAATTCTCAAATGTACGAAGTAGTAGAAGTAGGAGAATTAAAGCTTGTAGGAGAAATAACAAGAATAGAAGGAGATAGAGCTTTTATTCAAGTTTATGAAGATACTAGCGGAGTTAAGCCTGGAGAGCCAGTTTACAATACTGGAGGACCTTTATCAGCAGAATTAGGTCCAGGATTATTAGGCAAGATATTTGACGGGTTAGAGAGACCTCTAAGTACTATTGTGGAAGCTACAGGATCTGTTTTTGTTAATAGAGGAGTAAAGATACCTCCTTTAGACAGACAAAAGAAGTGGCATTTCGTTCCTAAAGTCAAGAAAGGCGATAAAGTATCTCCTGGAGATATATTAGGCATTGTTCAAGAAACTTCGTTAATAGAGCATAAAATATTAGTTCCTCCAGATCGTCATGGTGAGGTAAAAGAAATAGTTGCTGAAGGAGATTATACGGTAGAAGATACTATAGCAACTGTAGACATGAATGGTGATCAAGTTTCATTAAAGATGATGCATAGATGGCCCGTAAGAATTCCTAGACCTTATAAAGAAAAACTGGAGCCTTCAGAGCCTTTGTTAACTGGAGTAAGAGTTTTAGATACAGTATTTCCTTTAGCTAAAGGAGGAACTGCCGCGATACCTGGTCCTTTTGGTTCTGGAAAGACCGTAACTTTGCAGAGTCTGGCAAAGTGGAGTTCAGCAAAGTTAGTTATATATGTAGGTTGCGGAGAAAGAGGAAACGAATTAACTGATGAATTAAGATCATTTCCGACTTTGAAAGATCCATGGACTGGAAAGCCTCTGCTTGAAAGAACAATATTGGTTGCAAATACAAGTAATATGCCAGTAGCAGCTAGAGAGGCTAGCATTTATCTAGGTGTAACACTAGGAGAGTACTTTAGAGACCAAGGATATGACACTTTAGTTGTAGCAGACTCAACTACTAGATGGGCTGAAGCATTGAGAGATCTAGGAGGTAGAATGGAGGAAATGCCTGCAGAAGAAGGATTCCCAAGTTATTTACCCTCAAGATTAGCAGAATATTACGAAAGAGCTGGAAGAATAATAACTCTAGGTAATCCTGAAAGATCTGGTTCAGTAACGTTAGCTTCAGCAGTATCTCCGCCAGGAGGAGACTTTACTGAGCCAGTTACAAGCAATACTTTAAGATTTGTTAGAGTGTTCTGGCCATTGGACGTATCTTTAGCTCATGCAAGACACTTCCCTGCAATTAACTGGTTACAAGGATTCTCAGCTTACGTTGATTTAGTAGGCAAATGGTGGAATACCAACGTAGATCCTCAATGGAAGGAAATGAGGGAATTTATGGTAAAAACCTTGATAAGGGAGAACGAATTACAACAAATAGTAAAATTAGTTGGTCCAGAGTCTCTAGCAGAGAAAGATAAGTTAGTTTTAGAAGTTGCTAGGCTAATAAAGGAGGCTTTCTTAAAGCAGAACGCCTTTGACGATATTGATGCTTTCTCTTCTCCGCAGAAGCAAGTTAGGATAATGAAATTAATTTACTTGTATAACAGCCTTGCATCACCACTAGTAGAAAAAGGAGTTTCAGTTAAGAAAATAATAGATAACATAAAAGTAGTATCAGATATTATCAGATCTAAGGCTAGTATTCCGGACAGTGCGTTAGAGAAATATGATGATCTGGAAAAAACATTAAGGTCACAATTTGAACAGTTATCAAAAGAGGTGAGTAGTTAATGGAAACCACTCTTAACGTAAGGGAATTTTCTAATATATCAATGATTAAAGGACCTTTAATGGTAGTTAAAGGAGTAACTGACGCAGGATACAACGAGTTAGTGGAAATTGAAATGGAAAACGGCGAAAAAAGGAGAGGAATGGTAGTAGATAGTCAATTAGGAATGGCAGTAGTACAAGTATTTGAAGGAACTACTGGAATATCCCCTACTGGTACTGACGTTAAATTCTTGGGCAGAGGTTTAGAAGTCAAGATTTCAGATGAGATGCTGGGTAGAGTATTTAATCCATTAGGAGAGCCTTTAGATAACGGCCCTCCGATAATAACTGGAGAGAAGAGAGATATTAACGGTTCAGCAATAAATCCTGCAGTTAGAGATTATCCCGAAGAATTTATCCAGACAGGAATATCTGCAATTGATGGGTTAAACTCACTACTGAGGGGACAAAAATTACCAATTTTCAGCGGTAGCGGATTACCTGCAAATACATTGGCTGCTCAAATAGCTAAGCAAGCAACTGTAAGGGGAGAAGAAAGCAACTTCGCAGTAGTTTTTGCAGCAATAGGTATAAGGTATGATGATGCATTATTCTTTAGAAAATTCTTCGAGGAAACCGGTGCAATAAACAGAGTAGCAATGTTCATGACGTTAGCTAATGAACCTCCAGTAGTTAAGATTTTGACTCCTAGAACAGCATTAACTTTAGCAGAGTACTTAGCCTTTGAAAAGGACATGCATGTCCTTGCTATATTGATTGATATGACAAACTATTGCGAATCTCTGAGAGAAATAAGCGCCTCAAAGGAGGAAGTACCTGGAAGAGGAGGATACCCAGGTTACATGTATACTGATTTAGCAACAATATATGAGAGAGCTGGAAAAGTAAGGGGGAAGAAAGGTTCCATTACTCAAATGCCAATATTAACGATGCCTAATGACGATATGACACACCCTATTCCAGACTTAACTGGCTATATAACTGAAGGTCAAATAGTACTAGATAGATCCTTGTACAATAAAGGAATTTATCCCCCTATTAATGTGCTAATGAGTTTATCCAGACTAATGAAAGATGGAATTGGAGAAGGAAAAACTAGGGACGATCATAAGGACGTTGCAAACCAATTGTTTGCAGCCTATGCAAAGGCTGTGGATACTAGAGGTCTTGCTGCAATAATAGGAGAGGACAGCTTATCAGAAACTGATAGAAAGTATTTGCTGTTCGGAGATGCGTTTGAGAGAAAGTTTGTAAATCAAGGAGTTAATGAGAATAGGGATATAGAGACTACTCTAGATATAGGATGGGATATATTATCTATATTGCCTGAGAGGGAATTGACTAACATAAAAGATGCATACATTAAGAAGTACCTTCCGACATATCGTGGTAAGAAATGAGTTCAAATAAGGTTTTACCCACTAAGCTGAACCTTATTAGGTTTAAGAGTGAGTTAAAGCTAGTATCAACAATAAAAAGACTGTTGGAAAGCAAAAGAGAAGTTTTACTTATTTATTTAAGGACTTATGCGGCAGAATATGAGAAACTATATAATGAAGTTAACGAAGCTTTGAAGAAGACTTACAATAGTTATATGCAGGCTGTTGTTGATGAAGGAATGACTACTATTGAAAAAATTGCAGATTCTCAATCTCATTCCCTCTCGGTATCCAGTTCATTGAAGGTTATTTTTGGAGTTAAAATTCCTGTTATTCAACTTAATGAGAGTTCTATTCCAGAGAAACCCTTTAGCGAAGTTGAAACTTCTCCTTATCTTTCTGAGGCTTATGATGAAATGAGAGATACGCTACTTAAGGTCGTTCAATTAGTTGAGTTAGAATCAACTATTAGATCTTTAGCTGCGGAATTGAGGAGAACGCAAAGGTTGATAAATGCTATAGATACTTCTATTCTTCCATTCTATAGAAGTTCTGTGAAATACATAAAATCGGTTTTAGATGATAAAGCTAGAGAGGAATTCGTAAGGCTTAAAATTACAAGAAAAATACTTGAGAGGAGGAGAGAAAGTGGAGAGTGAAGCTGAGAAATACTTGAATAACATAAAGACAATTCTAGATCAAAGGAAGAAGGAAAGTTATCTTCAGTTACAGAAGAAGTTTGATGAGCTTATACAGAATAAGGAAAAACAACTAGAAGACATTAAGAGAAAGGCTTTAAAGGAAGTATCAAAATAATTGGTGGTGATAAATTATGAAGAGAATGAGTTCCGCAATTTTGTTACTTTCGTTATTTTTAGGAATGTTAACGGCAATACCAGTAGGCGCAGCAACGGGTTATAGCAGTCCTCAAGGATTTGAAGGAGTCAACATAGGTGCAGGATTAGCTATAGGCTTAGCGGCAATAGGCGCAGGAGTTGCTGTAGGTATGGCTGCTGCAGCAGGTATTGGAGTTTTAACAGAAAGAAGGGACATGTTCGGTACAGTACTGATCTTCGTTGCAATTGGCGAAGGAATAGTGGTATACGGGCTAGTGTTCGCAGTATTGATGTTGTTCGCACACGTGTAAAAACATATAAAAATTTTTTAGGTTATCCTATTTTCTTTTCTCAATGCAAATTCCTAGAGAAAAATGGAGGAACAATTTTAGCGAATGGTTCGATAATGTAATTTCTCAAGCTGAGATATACGATTACGGAAGGTATCCTATAAAAGGAATGGGCGTATGGATGCCCTACGGTTTTAAGATAAGGCAGAACGTTATTGACATCATAAGGAAGTATTTAAATGAAACTGGACATGAGGAAGTTCTCTTTCCACTATTAATCCCAGAATACTTGCTTAGAAAAGAAAGCGAGCACATTAAAGGTTTTGAAGGAGAAGTTTACTGGGTTACTAAAGGTGGAGAAGAGGATTTAGATATAAGGCTAGCATTAAGACCAACTTCCGAAGTTGCAATAACTTACATGGAATCTTTATGGGTGAAGAGCTATAAAGAACTACCAAAGAAGTATTATCAGATTGTAAGTATTTTTAGATATGAGACAAAGGCAACTAGAGCAATGATAAGATTGAGGGAAGTTACAACTTTTAAGGAAGCTCACACATTGCACGTTAGTTATGAGGACGCGGAAAGGCAGGTGAAAGAGGCTATAGATATTTATAAGAAAATATTCGATACGCTTGGTCTACCTTATATACTATCAGAAAGGCCAGAATGGGATAGGTTTGCAGGAGCAGAGCATACTTACGCTTTTGATACGCTAATGCCTGACGGTAAGGCATTACAGATAGGTACAGTTCATCACTTAGGTCAGCACTTTACTAAAGCTTTGGATTATAAAATACAAAAGGCAGATGGTTCATTAGATTATCCTTATCAAACTAGTTATGGAATTTCCGACAGGGCAATTGCTGTCTCAATAGCAATAAATGGCGATGATCATGGACCAATTATAAGTCCGGTCATAGCTCCAATTAAAGTAGTTATAATTCCTATACCTGCTAAGACTGAAGAGAATGCTAAAAAAGTTGAGGATTACTGTACAGAAGTTAAAGAAAAACTTACTTCTGCAGGTATTTCTGCTGTTGTCGATTTTAATAAAGAGAAGACTCCAGGGGAGAAGTTCTATTATTGGGAAATGAAAGGAGTACCTCTTAGGATAGAAATAGGATTGAGGGAAGTTAATAACTCGACAGTAACTATAAAGAGAAGAGATACCTTAGAGGCTAAAGTTGTGAAGAAGGACGAGTTAATACAAGCTATTAATGATATGCTTTCTTCTCTATCAGAAGATCTGAAGAGGAGAGCATGGGAATTCTTCAATTCTAAAATTTTGTACACTACAGACATGGGCGAGGCTAAAAAGATTCTTGATAATAATGGCGGAATAGTAGAAGTACCTTGGTGCGGTGAGAATTCCTGTGGATTAAAAATTGAGGAAGAGCTTAACGCTAGAGTGCTAGGATATCCAGAAGAGCCTAAAAAGACTAATGACGTTTGTGTTATATGTAAAAAACCTTCAACTAATGTTCTAAGAGTAGCAAAAACTTATTAGATATTAGATAGCCATTTTAATTGGGTGCTAATTTGCCAAAGAAGAGAGAAAACAGAGGTAGAAGGAAAGGCGACAAAGGTCATGTCGGTTATGTAACTTGTGATAACTGTGGAGCAAGAGTTCCAGAGGATAAGGCAATATGTGTTACAAGGATGTATAGTCCAGTAGATGCTACATTAGCAAACGAATTAGAGAAGAAAGGGGCAATAATCCCTAAGTATCCAGTGAGGAAATGCTACTGTATCAATTGTGCAATACACTTTGGAATAGTAAAGATAAGAGCAGAGAATGAAAGGAAAACAAGACCTACAACTTACTTCTAATAAAAGTTTTTAAATCTACTAGCCATTCTCTTTTTTATGAGACTATACGAGCTATCATTTAATGAAATCGAGGAATTCTTCTATAAACTCGCTGAAGTAAGGGATGTAATAAAAGATTCTGGCTTAATGACTTTCCTTCCAGAAAAGGAATTACCTGAGATTGCTACAGGGACTGCAAGAGTAAAACATGCTTTTCCAATATTCCAAAAAGGAGGAGTAATAATGGATGTTACTAATGTTGAGCAGGCAGGAATTGCTGAAGACGCAGGAGCAACTTCAGTAATGGTTTTAGATAAACTACCTTACGATGTTAGGAAGTCTGGTGGAGTAGCTAGAATGGCAGATCCTAAAATTATAGAAGAAGTAATGAATTCAATAACAATTCCCGTAATGGCAAAAGTTAGGATAGGTCATTATTATGAAGCTAAAATTCTTGAGGCTTTAGGAGTTGATACGATAGATGAGAGTGAAGTCTTAACTCCAGCTGATGAAGAGCACCACATCAATAAGTGGGAATTTAAAGTTCCATTCGTAAACGGTGCAAGAAACTTAGGAGAAGCGTTGAGAAGGATAAGCGAAGGAGCATCAATGATAAGGACTAAAGGCGAGGCAGGAACAGGAAACGTGAGTGAAGCTGTAAAGCATATGAAGATAATTAATGCAGAGGTAAATGCGCTAGTAGGAATGAATGAGGAAGATAGGGTTAAGAAAGCTAGAGAATATCAAGTTCCTTATCAGCTAGTGGAGCTAACCGCAAAAATAAAGAGACTTCCAGTAGTAAACTTTGCAGCAGGAGGTATAGCTACTCCAGCAGATGCAGCACTAATGATGTGGTTAGGAGGGGATGGAGTGTTTGTTGGCTCAGGAATATTTAAGAGTCAAGATCCAGCAGAAAGAGCAAAAGCAGTAGTGCTAGCTGTAGCAGGCTGGGAATATCCAGAAGTAGTTTTGGAAGCACAAAAGATGATTAATGAACAAAAATCAATGATGGGTATAGATATAAAGTCGTTAAAACCAGAGGAATTACTTCAGGTGAGGGGTCAATGAAGATAGGCATTCTTGCATATCAAGGGAGTTTCGAGGAGCACGCACTTCAAACTAAAAGAGCACTAGATAAACTAAAAATAGATGGAGAAGTAGTTGCAGTCAAGAAGGTTAGTGATCTAGATGTTGACGGAATTATCATTCCCGGAGGAGAAAGCACGACAATAGGCGTTATAGCGCAAAGAATGGGAATTTTGGAGTCGTTAAAGGAAAAGATTATGGAAGGATTGCCAGTTTTAGGTACATGTGCAGGTGCAATAATGCTTGCTAAAGATGTTACTGATGCTAAGGTAGGTAAGAAATCTCAACCGTTAATAGGTATAATGGATGTCTCAGTAATAAGGAATTATTATGGTAGGCAGAGGGAGAGTTTTGAGGCTAATATAGATTTAAGGAGTATAGGCGGAGGAATAGAGAAGGTAGTTTTCATAAGAGCTCCAGCCATAGTTAAGGTCTACGGTAGTGCGAAATCTTTATCTCAATTCAAAGATACTTACGTCATGGTACAAGAGAACGGCTTATTAGCCACTACCTTCCATCCAGAGCTTTCTGGTACTACTATTATTCATGAATACTTCATTTCAATGATTAAGAAATAGTTTTTTATTTTACATTTGAAACTATTTTACGTAGTGGGGAACATAGTATTGAGTGAATTATTAGTCGACAAGTCTGCCTTATTGCTGGGTGTTTCTAAATATATTGAAAAGGGTTTGATTAACGGTAATATTCTTATTCATAGGGCTTTGTTGTCTGATTTGGAGAAGGAGACTAAGGAAGGCCTAATTTCTGGAGAAATCGCGTTAGATGAAATAGAGAAAATTAGAAAAATTTCTGAAAGATATTTATTCTCCGTAGAAATAGTTGGCGAGCCAAGCTCTAATGTAGATAATGCTTTGAGGGAATATTGCTCGCAGAGGGATTGCAGCATAGTTACTGCTGATGAGATTCAAAAGCAAATATGCTCTTATTTAGGCGTTAAAGTAGTTTACTTACAACCTTTTGAAGGTTCATTAAGTGTAGAGAAGTTTTTCGATGAAAATACAATGAGTGTCCACCTTAAAGAGGATACAATACCTAAGGCTAAAAAAGGTAAGCCCGGAAGCTGGCAATTCGTTAATCTTTCAAATACTCCAATGACCGAAGACGAAATTAAAGGCCTTGTAGGTGAGCTTATAAATGAAATAAAATACGTTAAAAATTCGTTTATAGAAATAGAGAGGAAGGGGTCTACTATTGTACAGTTAGGAAATTATAGAATAGTAATTACTAGACCACCTTTAAGCGATGGCTGGGAAGTAACAATTACAAGGCCGGTAACTAGAAAGAACCTTGAAGATTATAACTTACCCGAGAAGTTGATAGAGAGATTGAAGGAGAGAGCTGAAGGAATTCTCATAGCAGGTTCTCCCGGTATGGGTAAGACTACTTTTGCGCAAGCGTTAGCTGAGTATTACATGAAGCTCGGTAAGGTAGTTAAGACTATAGAATCCCCTAGAGATATGCACTTACCTCCAGATATAACTCAGTATTCCAAAAATTATGCAGAGATAGGAGAGCTTCACGATATCCTATTATTAAGCAGACCAGATTATACGGTGTATGATGAGATGAGGAATGATGATGATTTCAGACTTTACATAGATTTAAGATTAGCAGGAATAGGAATGATAGGAGTAGTTCACGCTACTACTCCAATAGATGCAATACATAGGTTCCTTAATAGAGTTGATTTAGGTACAATTCCCGGAATTTTAGATACTGTAATTTTCATAAATGAAGGAAATGTAAATAAGGTTTATAGTTTAGAAATGACGGTTAAGGTTCCTTTAGGATTAAGAGAAGCAGATCTAACTAGACCCGTAGTTGAAATTAAGGACTTTCTAACTGATCAAGTTGAATACGAGATTTATGTGTTTGGAGAACAGACAATGATAGTCCCAGTATCTAACACTAGAGGAGGAGGAAATAGTGTTGAGAATAAGATAACTAGGACAGTTACAGATAGTATACCTGGAGCCGAAGTTAAGTATGAGAATGGTGAATATGTAATAACTATTCCAAAAACTGAAATAGGAAAATTTAATAGAAGATTAAATTCGAAATTGAGAAAACTGGAGAAAAAGCACGGAGTAAGGATAAGGATAAGATTAGGAGATTCAGATGAAGAAGTCTAATGTTTTACTGAACTTTGCTTCTACGTATCTTACCAAATCCTCTAAACTAAGTCCTTCTTCAATGACTTCTTCGTCTGCAACGTAATTTCCACTTTCAGTTACTCTTAATTTATTAAATGGTATGAATTTAAGGAATTTGGGAAACTTAACTGCTAAAAATAACTCTCCTCCACTCTTTTTCGTGAAATTAATTATTCCTTCTGCTTGGCTTTTCGTAACATATACTTTGTTCTTTTCCTTTCTGCTCTTAACCTCAATAAGTAAAATTATTCCGTTTTTTATCGCTATAATATCAGGTATGGAATCTTTTCTTTTGCTACCGCTTGCTGGAGCTCTAACTACTGCAAAACCTCTATCCCTAAGGGAAGAAAGTATATAATGTTCTACACTAGTTCCTCTTCTTTTCCTTTCATTCACAAGAATAATTAAAAAATCTAAGATTTAGGTTTTCCTCTCTCTATAATCTCCTTTAACCTTTTCCTAGTTTGTTCTTCTAAGCTATTATCTATTTCTTCAATACCCTCCTTTATTGTAGGACTTCCCCTATTGTATTCCTCTATCCACTCTTCTGCAAACTTCCCTGACCTTATTTTTTCTGCAGCTTCCAACATTCTCTTCCTCACTTCCTCATTTATTACAAACTTACCTACTGTCAAACCTCCATATTTTGCTGTGTCCGAGACTGCCTTAAGCATTCCAGGGAAACCCTTATCGTAAATTATGTCCACAATCATCTTCATTTCATTAATAGTTTCAAAGTATGCAACTTCGGGTTGATAGCCTAATTCAACTAGTGTTCTAAAAGCAGATCTCATTAGTTCCATTACTCCTCCTACTAATGTTGTTTGCTCTCCGAATAGATCAGTCTCTGTCTCTTCCTTGAACGTAGTCTCTATTACGCCTGCTCTAGTAGCTCCTAAACCTTTTGCAATTGCTAAAGCTTTTTCCATAGCTTTTCCTGAAGGATTTTGTTGTACTGCTACGAGTACTGGAACTCCTCCTCCTTTAGTGTAAAATTCTCTTACAGTAGCTCCAGGCCCTTTAGGTGCAACCATGTAAACGTCGCTATTAGCAGGGGGATCTATTAGCTTATAATGAATATTAAAGCCATGAGCAAATACTAGGTCTGCTCCTTCTTTCATGTTAGGTTGAACTTTTTCTCTATATACATATCTCTGAACCATATCTGGAATTAGGAATATTATTACATCAGCTTGTTTTACTGCCTCTTCTGTGTGAACTGGTTGGAAGCCGTCTTGAACTGCTTGTTTCCATGAATTTCCTTCTCTTTCTAGTCCTACTACTACGTTAAGTCCGGAATCTCTTAGGTTTAGTGCCCATGCTCTGCCTTGATTTCCGTAACCTAATATTGCAATTTTTTTATCTTTTAAAGGATCTAAACTTGCGTCTTGATCTGTATACATTTTAGCCAATTTTTTCACCCCAACTATATGTTGTTACTTTTGTATAAGATGGAATTAAAAACGAATCGTTTTGACAAGGAACTAATTTACCGTCATCTAGGACTTCAACTTTTTCCACATCTACTGTCTTACTTAAGTTAAGTATTGCTAATTGAGTATTCTTAGTCTCTCTTATCATCAAGTAAACCTCGTATAGACCATCGTCTGACATCCTCCTTGCTGTAATCCAATCGATATCTACCCACAGTTTCCTGAATGTACTGATTACTCTTTCTAAAAATCCTGGATCTCTATAATATCCAGTTACTTTAACTATTTTTCCTTGGGTCACTTACTATCACCTGTTTCAGTTTTCCTCCTGGAGGTAATGTAGGTAGCGCTAATTCATTTTTATCTATAGGTAATCTGATAACTGTAGGCATATCTTCCTTTATTGCAGTTTTTATTGTATTTTCTAGTTCTTCGTAGCTATCAGCATTAAAGCCTAGAGCACCGAAAGATTCTGCATATTTAACAAAGTCTGGAGATGGGCCGTACTCTACTCCAACAATTCTCTTATTCTGGAATAGGTCTTGTACTTGTCTTACTAAACCTAAAGATCTATTGTCAAATACTACAGAAATTACTGGGATATGTTCATCAACTGCAGTAGCTAAGTTATTTCCTGTCATCATGAAGGATCCGTCTCCATCTAAGTCTACTACAACCTTATCTGGTCTAGCTAATTTTGCACCCATTGCGGCTGGTAATCCGAAGCCCATAGTTCCCATCCCTGTAGAGGATAAGAATGTCCTCGGCTCTAGAACTTCCCAGAATACTTCAGCCCACATTTGATGCTGACCTACTCCTGTACTTACTATTGCGTCCCTAGGAATTGCATTCCTTATTGTTTTTAATGCCTTCCACGGTTTTATTTTACCTGGCTCATCTGGATAATAGAATTGAGCATAATAATCTTTCAATTCCTTCACTCTTTTCATCCATGCAGATCTATCCTTTTTCATCCCAACTTTAATTACTGCATTCAGAAGTTCTCTAGTTAGAGTTTTCGCATCTCCATACATTGCTACGTCAACTTTAAACGCTCTTTCTGCGTCAGTCGGATCCAAGTTTATCATTATAAACTTCTTTTTGGTTTCTACCATTTCATCGTAAGAAGTAAATGTTCTATCACTTAGCCTTGCACCTATTATTAGCATTACATCTGATTCTAATGCTGCAAGCGACGCCTCAGCTCTTCCGTAATATCCCATAGGTCCTGCATATAATGGGTGATCGTGCGGAATTGCAGACTTTCCTGGCAGAGTTGAAACTATTGGGCAGATTAATGTTTCAGCTAAGTTTAATACTTCTGGAGTAGCGTTAGACCACGTAACTCCTGTTCCTGCTAATATTATAGGTTTTTCTGCGTTGACTAGTATTTCCGCTGCTTTCTTCAGTTTTTCTTGGTCTATGACAGTTCTGAATGGCTTATATCCTCTTACCATAGGTTTTTCAGGCCATTCTACTTCATCCATTTTCTCTAATTGCACATCTCTAGGAATATCTACAACTACTGGTCCTGGTCTTCCTGTGGTAGCAATATAGAATGAGTTCTTTATCCATAATGGAATTTCGCTTACTGTCTTTAATTGCACTACGTACTTTGCTATATCTTTAAATATTCCGGGTTGATCCGATTCTTGGAAAGCCATTTTTCCTATTACTGATCTGTTAACTTGCCCGGTAAGCGCTATTATTGGCGAACTATCCCAATAAGCAGTTATTACCCCAGTTACTAAGTTAGTTGCTCCTGGACCGGATGTTGCAGTTACTACTCCTGGAAAGCCTGAAACTCTTGCGAAACCATCTGCAGCATGAGTAGCTCCTTGTTCATGTCTCATTAGTACGTGCCTTATTTCTTGGTTCTGTATCTCGTAATATAATTCATCATAGAACGGCATATTATATAATCCTGGAATGCCGAAGATTACCTTTACTCCTTCTCTTTTTAATGCTTCTACCAGAATCCTGGCTCCACTAGGCAAAATTTCTCACCTTTTCCTTTTTTAGAAGAACTAATTGATTGACCTGGAAATATTTTAGAAAATTTATTGAATTTGGAGGGTATGACCACCTATCATCTTTTTCACGACTTAGCAAATATACCGTTAAACTTTTAAGCTTTACCTTTTCTCTTTAAAGATTCTAATAATAGTTTTTTAACTTTTTAAAAAGTTATGTATCTGTAAGCTTAAAAATAGTTTAATCTAACATGTGGAGAATTTCGCTATGATATTTTATATCTTTCCACATTTCTACACATTTAATATTTCCCATATATAACCATACATTTCCAAAATGAGATCTCCTATCGTCTACGAATATTGCCTCTTCTGGCCTTATTTTAATTCCTTTGTTCCTTAAGTCATTAAATATCTCATTTATCATGATGAACTTGTAAGGAAAATCTCTGGATATGATAATATCAAAATATTTATATAAATCTAGGATTTGTAAGATTTTCTGAGTTTTCTCAGGATAGTTCCATGTTGCTAAACCTAATATTATGCCTCTTTTCTTTAATTCTTCTAATGTATCTCTAACTTCTGGGAAAACTTTCAATTTTCTTCCTTTAGAATCTTCAATTTCGTTCTTATCTATAGTTTTTATCGGTTCTTCGAATTCTGAAATATTATAATGATCCCAAAGAGTTCTGTCTGCATCAAATATTACTACTTTTATTTTCATCATTAGTCTCTGATGGTGGGAGGGTAAAATATATTATCTTTCCCTCGTGGTAGTCTCTGATTAACTGTCTTGCCGCCTCATCAATAAGCGGTTCTTTATCTTTCTTATAAAACCAGCCACGTTTAATTGCTATCTTTTGGAGCAAATCTAACCCATTAGAATAGTCTAACTTATATGCGGATTTTAATGCATTCTTGTCAAATTTTTCAATTCTATTTATAAGTAATAATGCGACCTTCACCGGATCTTCTATCTTTTCAACTGCTTGACCTCTTATTGCTCTTTCTAAAGGACTTCCGTCTGGAGGAATTATTCCTGGAGTATCCCAAGCGTAGATTTTTGAATCTATCTTAAATTTCTGAATAGTCTTAGTAAATCCATAAGCCATAGGATGGGCTGAAGTCGATGCAGAATGCCTTCCTTTCAGTGCATTTATTATTGAAGATTTTCCAGTCTTTGGATATCCTATTAAGCAAATAGTTCCTTCATTTCCTCTTAATACTTCTCTTATTGCATTACGTAAGATTTTAGTTCCCAAATGGGAAGTTGCTGAAATGTAGAGTGTTTTTATTTTATCTAAATTCTCTATATATGACTTCCATTTTTCTAGGACTTCTCTGGGTACTAAATCGCCTTTGTTAATGACTATTAAAAGTCCCTTGTTTTCCTTCTTTACTATACTTTCTATCTTTTTTGATCTTGTAAGGTCTGGTTCCCTAGAATCTACTATCTCTAAAACCGCGTCTGATTTCTTTATAACGTTTATTACATTCCCTAGCATTCATTTTATTTTCTTTTTTCCTCATTATATATTCATGCCAATTGGTAAGATTGCTACATTTGACGAAGGAAGTATTAACGGTAGTATTGAATACTCAACATTGCTGAAGGCAACAAGAGTTTCATCAGAAAATAGGGAACTGAATTATGCATTTTATGCTGAGAAGAAGCCTATAAAAGCATATATTGTTATTATAACGGAGGCAAAAGATTTAACTACAAAATGGAGGCTTTGGTTAAATAATTTTTCATTAACTAAGGAATTTAGACCTATAGATACTGTAAAATTCGGTAATTCTTATTATAATCTGAATATATACGATGTTACTCATTTAGTGAAAAACGGAAAAAATGAGTTTATTGTTTCGCATTCTTCATTTGAGGGAATTTGGATTCATATTATAAACTCAGTATTATTTTATGAAGTTCCAGAATTTAAAACATATTATAATCTTAAAGCAGGGATATATTTAATCCAGCCATCTGAAGAAATAGAGCTTAACGGAGAAGGAAGAAACTACGTTGTTGTTAAGAACCCCAATAAATCGATATTAAAGATTGTCAACAGTACTGGTACTGTTACGGAAATAGGAGGAAGTTTAGATAGTGACGAAATTGAGGTTAAAGGCCATCTAAGTATAATTCATGAATCTTCGCAGAGGAATCCTGCTTTTCTCTTTTTACATTACTCAGAGAATTCAGTAACTCCCAAGATTTCAATTAGCATAGACGGTAAGGTAAGTAAAGACAACAAAGTCGTAATAACGCTTTACAATGACGGGGAAGTAGATCTTGATAAAGTATTGCTCAATGCTATGCTGAACGGAGTTACTGTTCACTTTAAATCTTTTGATAATGTGAAAATAGGACAAAAAGTAAATTATGAGTTTCCTGTACCGAAAAAGGGTAATGTTCACTTAAGGATTGTTGGTGTAAAGTCTGGGTTTAGGAAAATCCTAGATAAGGATATTGAGTGGGAGACTGCCTAAGATAAAAGCTATCATGCCTATGAATGCCGAGCCTTTTAAAAAGCCTCTTGCATCTCCTCCTCCTTTTGTTGAAGTTTCGGCTAATATTGCCCTTAAAGTGAAAAATGCAAATGGAACTAGTAGAATACCGTAAATGATGTTAAATCCAAGTAACATTGGTAAAGGTGAAATTATTAGCATTAAAATTAATATTATTCTCGATGTACTCCAAGTAAATTTGATTCCTTTTGTAGTCGCCAAAGTTTTCACACCGTACTTTTTATCTCCTTCATAGTCTTCTATGCCCTTAACTAATTCTCTTCCTAGAGTAAGGAGAAAAGAGTAAGCTGTAGGGATTATCACTCTCACAAGCCAATTTCCTTCAAAATAAGCTATACCTCCGTAAAATATTGATAGTGCTGTAGTTGTCGCTACTATCATATTTCCAGGTAAGCCTTGCTTTTTCAAGCTTTTCGCGTAATATAATAGGGCAACTGAAGTTAATATTGCAAGTAATCCTTGGAATATTCCTAAGACGAAAGCTATACCGCTACCTATTACCATAGTAGAATACGATAAAATTACTGCGTTCTTTATACTTATTTTTCCTGAGGGCAGAGGTCTATCTGGTTTATTTATTTTATCTATTTCAACATCATAAACGTCATTTATTGCGTAACCTCCTGCAGCAACTAGAGATACGACTATGAGAGAGATTATTAATTTTTCAAAGTTAAAATTCCAAGCTGAAGAAACAACGTAGCCTGTAAAATCTCCTATTGCTGCTCCTATTACGTTATGTATCCTCACAAGCTTTAGATAAGGATTCACGATAGCGTTAAATGAGTATAAGAAAATAAAATTAGAGTATGGAAAAGGACTTAGAAATAGCTGAAAAGTATTTTAGAAAATATATTTCTGTTGGGGAAATAATTGCTGTTAGGGATTTGAAAGCCTTAGGAGTTAAAGAGCCTGAAAAAGTAATTGCTGAGTTAATGAGTAAAGGAATCATAGAAAAAGGAGAAGGGTGCTTTAATTTAGTGAGAGAAAAGAAGCATTGAATGGAAATCGAACTCCTTTTCCGCTCTTATTGTCTTATCCTTGTAAATTCTTGCTAAATATAACCAAGTTTTCCAAGTTTTCTCCACTAGTAACGTTAAATAATACTGTTTCCTTACTTCTTTAGATAATTCAGAAAAAGTCTTCTTATAATCTGTGGACGAAATCAGTTCGGCTATTCCGAATATCCCTCCTCCAGTGAAAGTTTTTATTAAGCCCGTTCTGTCACCGAATGTAGGGATATTCTGGATTCTAATAGGCTTTACTCTAGGTATTCCACCACCGTGAGTTTCAACTAGTCTTTTATCTAGATTAGGTAAGAAGTTTCTTGGTTCAAGATAAGATAATGAACCTATTAAAGTTTTATCGGGTAGAGGGACTATCCATGAAAATCCTCCAGGGTTCTTTGAATCAATAAAAACTGTAATTTTATCATCAGTAATCGGTTCTCTAACTTCCTCTATAGCTTTAATCCACTTAGCCTTGCCTTTCCAACCAGAGCAATCAATTACCTTACCTGTGTACACTGTATTATTGACTATAACTTCTTTTTCGCTTTTAATTTCTGCATTTACTGGTCTAATAACTTTTAATTCTTGGTCCAACCATTTCTCTAGATTTTCTCTATTTAATCTCAATACGTTAGTTTTGACAAAAATTGAATATTTATTATTTATAACTATCTCTATTTCTTTAAAGTCTCGGTCAATAAAATCCTTGGATATTCCCAACTTCTGAAAAGTGGAATAACTTATTATTCCAGTACATTTTTTGCCTGGAAATCTTTTCCTATCGAAAATAAGAACGTCTTCTCTTCTTTTTTCTCTATAGCCAAGTAAAAGTCCTGCTAAGCCTCCACCTACGATTAAAAGTCCGATGACCTATCAGCCTCATTCATACTGTATCTTTTTGCTCCTAATTCCTTTGCTATGTAAGCAAAGGCTTTCTTTGGTTCGCTCTTTGCTCCACAGGAGTAGACGTCAACTGTTGCAAATCTATATTCTGGCCAAGTATGAATAGTTATATGACTTTCTAATACTATTGCCACTACGCTTGCGCCTTCTCCTATTTTCCAAGCTTTAATGTCAAGGAGGGTCATGTTACCTATTTTTGCGGAATTTATTACTATGCTCTTTAATCTTTCCACGTCCTTCAAAGTGCTCTCATCGCAATCGTACAAGCTTCCGTAAACTTGTTTTCCTATAACTTTTGGTATTTCTTGATTTACCCCCATCATTTTTAAACCCCCCTTTATATACCCCCGAACCCTATTTATTTAAAATTAACCTAAACTTGTTACACGATTTTAAAGACTTAAAACTAGGGACAGCTTTAATATTTTTAATACATTAAATTCTAGATTTTTAAGATATATTCAGCTTAAAAAATTAGATTTTTAACGTTAAAGTCCTTATTTAACACATTGATGAAGAGTGAGTATAAGAAGGATTGTTCTCGACGTTTTAAAACCAATTAAAGGTTCTACAATAGTAGACTTAGCAGGGAAAATAACAGAACTTGAAGGAGTAGATGGAGTTAATATTAGCGTAACAGATATGGACGTTGAGACTATGGGATTAATGGTAGTTATAGAAGGGCCTAACATAAACTTTGAGGAAGTCAAAAAAGCCTTGGAAGAAGACGGTTGTGCAATCCACAGTATTGATGAAGTTGCAGCAGGAAATAAGCTAGTTGAAGGTAGGAAAGGAAAATGATGTGCGACGTTTGTAAATCTAGGGAAGCAGTAGTTTACCAGTCCCATACTGGGAGAAGGCTTTGTAAAGATTGTTTTATAGAAGATGTAAGACAGAGAGTTAAGAAGGAAGCAGAAAAACAAGGTCTTTTGAAAGCTAATAAAATTCTTTTGGCGGTTTCAGGAGGAAAAGATAGCTTAACTTTAGCAGACACTCTAGCCAGCTTTATTGAGCCTAAGAGGCTAGTAGCTTTTAATATTGTTGAAGGAATCTCTGGGTATAATAGAAGGGAACAAGCTGAAAAATTAAAGAAATATTTAGATGATTTAGGTATAGATTTAATCTCAACTTCATTTAGGGATTCTGTAGGTTACACCTTAGACGATATGGTAAAATCTGCTAGATTAAAAGGGTTGAGCATATCTGCCTGTACTTTCTGTGGAGGTTTTAGGAGGAAACTAATAAACGAAGCAGGGAGAGAAGTTAAAGCAGATTTAGTTGCTACTGGACATAATTTAGATGACGAAGCACAGACGGTCATTGTAAACATACTGAGAGGTGACGTCAAAAGGTTAGTCAGATTAGGAGATGTTCCTCTTAAATTAAGTGATAAATTCGTATTGAGGGTTAAGCCTTTGAGGAAGATTTACGAGTGGGAGACTACTATGTATGCTTTTCTGAAAGGATTTGAATTTCAGGAAGTCGAGTGTCCTTACATCTCTGCTAAACCTACATTAAGAGCTAGAGTAAGAGATTTACTTTATCTAATAGAACAGCAAAAGCCTGGCAGTTTACTTAGAATTGTTGAGGAATTTGATAAAATTTCCGAGTTGGTTAGGCAGCATTCTCCTAAAGAAGAATTACCTACTTGCAAGATTTGCGGTGAACCTACAAGTTACGGGAGAGATATATGCAAAAACTGTGAATTAATGTTACAGTCCGGACTATTTCCTCAGAAATATTTGCGTATCTCGTAAATTCTCTCTTCTACTCCTTTTCTCTTGTTTGCGACAGTTGCCATTGAGAATAATAGTGAAGATAATCTATTCAAATAAACTATTATCCATTTATCAAATTCGATCTCCTTAGAATATTTAACGGAATTCCTTTCCACTCTTCTAACAATACTTCTTACTACATGAAGGTAAGATGCTTCTTCAGAACCTCCTGGAATTACGAAAAGTTTTACGGGTCCGCTCTCTTTTCTATAAGCTACGGTTCTCTCTTCAAGCCACTTTACGTTTTCTTGAGTTATTTTAATATTTCCTGTACTTAATTCTTCTCCTATTGCGAAAAGTTCGTATTGAATTTTTTCAATATCTTTTCTCATATCTTCCCAAGGTAATTTAACTAAAGCTAAGCCTAAGAAGGAATTAACCTCATCTAAATCTCCAAGCATATTAACTAATGGTGAGTCTTTGCCTACTCTCTTATTTATAATGTTTGTTTTTCCATCGTCTCCAGTTCTTGTGAACATTTAATAAGCTTAAAAATAACCCGGTAATATAGGTTTTGGTGAGTTGAATTTCTCAGACTTTCAGCACATTCTTGGTCAATATATCCCAAAAATGGCAAAAGAAGTGGGAGGAAAGCAAAATATTTGAAAGTAATCCAGATAACAGTAGGAAAAAGTTCTTTACTACAGTAGCATTTCCTTACCCAAACAGTCCTTTTCACTTAGGTCACGGAAGAACATATACTACTGCTGATATTTATGCAAGATACTTGAGGATGGAAGGTTATAATGTATTATTTCCCATGGGCTTTCATTATACTGGGACGCCTATTATAACTATGGCAGATGATGTTGCCAAAGGAGAGAAGGAAGTCATTGACATTTTTAAGAATATTTATGAGATTCCATCGGAAGACATTCCAAAACTGTCCGACCCACTATTTATGGCAAATTACTTCAAGGAAGATATAAAGAAGGCTATGAGAGAGTTAGGCTTAAGTATAGATTGGAGAAGGGAATTCACAACAATAGATCCAGAATTTTCATCATTTATTGTATGGCAATTTAATAAATTACAGGAACAGGGTTATATAGTAAAAGATACTCATCCTGTAGGCTGGTGTCCAGTACATCACTTACCAGTGGGAATGCATGATACTAAAGGTGATATGGAACCGGATATAGGAGAATACGTGGTGATTTACTTCGAATCAGAGAAAGGTATCTTGCCAGTTGCTACTTTAAGACCGGAAACCGTATTCGGTGTAGTCGCCGTATGGGTTAATCCTAAGGTAACTTATACAGTAGCCGAAATAGACGGAAAGAACATGATAGTTACAGAAAGGGCGGCTTTCAAGTTAAGTTTCCAGATTGATAATGTTAAAGTTATAGATAAGATTTCTGGTTCCGATCTAACTAAATTAAAAGCTGTAAATCCAATAACAGGTCAAAGCGTTCCAATATTACCTGGAGACTTTGTAGATCCGGACATGGCAACTGGAGTAGTGATGAGCGTTCCGGCTCACGCTCCTTTTGATTATTACTATTTAAAGAAGGTAAGTCCTAATACTCAAATAATCCCGGTAATAAAGGTTGAAGGTTACGGCGATTCTCCAGCAGCAGAAGTAGTTGAGAAAGAAAAACCTAAGAATGACGCAGATCTAAAGAAATTAACAGAGCTAGTATATAGAACTGAATATAATAAAGGAAAAATGAGGGAAGATGTTATATCGAGAGTTAAATCTGAATATAGAGACGAATTAAAAGGTATAGTTGGATTATCTGTACCAGAAGCAAGGAAGATGATTACTGATTTTATAATTAATCATAGTTTAGGTAGGAAAATCTTAGAAATAATGAATAGGCCAGTATATTGCAGATGCGGAAACGAAGTAGTAGTAAAAATATTAAAGGATCAGTGGTTTTTAGATTACGGTAATCCAGAGTGGAAAGCAAAGGCAAAGAAATTATTATCCATGATGAGAGTAGTGCCTGAGGAAGTTAGAAAAGACTTTGAATATGCTTTAGATTGGTTACAAAAGAGAGCTTGTGCAAGAACTAGAGGTTTAGGTACTCCTTTACCTTGGGATAAGAAATGGATAATTGAAAGTTTATCAGACTCAACGATTTACATGGCTTATTATACTATTGCTCATAAAATAAGAAAGTATGGCTTACATGCTTCTCAACTAACTTTCGAATTCTGGGATTATGTAATGTTAGGAAAAGGTGATGCTAAGGAAGTATCAAAGACGACAAACATTCCAGAAGAGGTCTTGCAAGATTTAAGGAATGAGTTCGCTTACTGGTATCCATTAAACATGAGGCACAGCGGTTCGGACTTGATACCTAATCATTTATCATTCTTCATATTCAATCACGCTGCAGTATTTCCGGAGAATTTGTGGCCTAGAGGAGTTGCAGTTAACGGGCTAGTATTGTATGAAGGAAAGAAGATGAGTAAATCTCTAAGAAATATAATTCCATTAAGGAAGGCAATTAGGATTTACAGTCCTGACGTTATTAGAATAACTTTAGCTGCAACAGCAGATATGGGCTCAGAAACAAACTTTACAGAAGCTGTAGCAAAGTCAGTTATAGACAATTTGAAAAAATTCTATGACATGCTAACTACAATTAAAGCTTCTAATAGTACTGAGTTTGGAATTCCGGAAAAATGGATGCTTTCCAGACTGTATTCTACCATAAAAGAAGTTACACCAATGATGGAAGATATGAGATTCAGGGAAGCATTAAATGAAGTGTTATTTGGACTATCTTCAGATATTAATGATTATATGGAGATGACTAAAGCTGAAGGTAGGAATCCTAACGGTGATGTATTGAAAGTTGTTTTAGAAAGCTGGAGTAAATTAATAGCTCCTTTTGCACCTCACATTGCTGAAGAGGTTTGGAATTCATTAGGTCATGATACTTTTGTATCACTAGAAGAATGGCCTAAATTTGACGAAAGCAAAGTTGATATTAAGACTGAAGTAGCACACGAATATCATAAACTGATAATTGATGACGTTAAAGCTATCTTAAACGTCTATAAAGGAACTCCTAAGTTAGTTAAAATCTACGTTGCAGATAAATCAAAAATGCAATTGCTAATAGATGCATTAAATACAATCAGCACTGGAGGTAGTATGAAAACTTTCATGAGTTCTCACAAGCCTAAGAATAACGAAGAAGCAAAAGATCTACAAAAAATATTTCAATACGCACAAGGAATGGGAGATGAGATGAAGAAAATTGCGTCGTATGGATTTGATGAGGAAGAGCTAGTTAAGGATGGTTTAAGCTATATCAGATATAAGTTAGGATTAGAAGTAAAAGTCGGAAGATTCACTAGCGAAATTAAGAAGGATTATAATAAGGATGCACTTCCTCTAAGACCTGCAATCATTATAGAATAATCCTTATTTTCTTTCCCTCTATATCAATTTTATTAATTTCTTTTAGGAATAATAGTTTTTCCTTAACTTCTTCCCTTGGAATGCTTAACCTCTTTGAGGCAATGTTAACTAGATCTCTTATTTCGCATTCCCCTCCAAAGTCTTTTATAATATTAAGCAATTCGGTATAATCGCTTGCAAGTTCTACCTCTTTTATCTCACCGCTAATAATCTTAAACGGGATTACATCATCTTTAATCATCGCCTTATATTCATTATACCCAATTTTTTCCACTCGTATTTTTATAGCATCTATATTTAAATTCTTAAAAGATGTTGCGAAGATGAACTTATCTGGAAGTTCATTCTCGTTTTCTGCTTCAAAAACCAGGAAAGCAGAATTATCATCACACTTTATTGGGAAATCTATGTCTTTAGGGTAAAATTCCCACTTTATTTTACCAAAATTTCCTATACAGATATTCTTTCCAGTTTTCCTATGGTATAGTGAGGCAAAATTTATTAATAGAGTTAAATTCACTGAATAATAATAGGAAATTACTAAGCTTTTGCTATATACTAACCTTTCTAAAAACACGAGAAATTTTACACAAAAAATTTTTAAATTTATTTCAACCTTTTTACCAAGGGTTTCGTATTGCACCAACCGAGATACCTAAATGGCTAAAAGAAGCAAAAGAATACGATTATAGTGATATAAAGGAAGGAATAAGGCTTCACCTTAATGAATCCCCTTATTCTCCTCCAAGTTTTGTAATTCAAGCAGTTGAGAAGTACTTATCTCAAGGTAATAGGTATCAGCATCCAGATTTAACTTCAAGGTTTAAGGAACTAGCAGCAGAGTATAATAAGGTAGAGCCATCCAACATTTTTCCAACTCCAGGAGGAGACGGGGCTTTAAGGGCGACATTCTACAACTTCCTTAATCCAGGGGACCAAGTAGCTTATAATTTTCCTTCATATAGTATGTATTCAGTTTATTCCGCAGTTAGAGGATTAAAGGTAAATAAAGTAAATTTAATAGAGAATGGCGATTGGTGGAAAGAAGATTTAGATAAACTTCTAGATTATGCTAAGGATTCAAAATTAGTAATTATTGATGACCCAAATAATCCAACAGGTTCACCAATGTTAAAGGCTAATAAGGAAATTATTTCAACTTTAGCTGAGAACATAAAAGGATTTCTAGTATTGGATGAGGCATATTATGAATTTTCTGGTTATACTGCAGCATCATTAGTAAATGAGTATCCTAACGTTATGATAGTCAGGACCTTAAGCAAGGCTTTCTCTTTAGCGTCTTATAGAGTAGGCTATCTCATTGCAAATAAGGAGGTAGTTAATGCTCTAACAAAGACTTCCACGCCTTTCGATGTCGCATTGCCTTCGTTAATAGCTGGGATAACAGCATTAGAGAACTCATCTTATGCTAAAAATATAGTAAATGAAATTACTGAAAATAGAGAATACCTTTACTCTTCACTAAAAAGGCTTGGTTTAAAAGTGTATAAATCAGTTACTAATTTTCTTCTCATAAAGGATAATAGGGATTTATTAACTCCTCTAATGGAAAGAAAAATAGCAATTAGAAAACCCTTAGATGGGTTTTACAGAATAACCGTAGGAACAAAGGAACAATGTGAAATCTTGGTAAAAGCCTTAGGTGAGATTCTTGAAAGTGGCAATTCCAAATAAAGGAAGGCTTCAACAACCTACTTTACAGTTCTTAAGCCAAGTAGGAATTAAGCCGTTAGCAAGTGATGAAAGGGCTTTAATGATACCAACAAGCTGGGAAGGAGTACAGTTAGTTATGATGAGGACTGAGGATATTCCTAACCTAATTGAAGCAGGAGCTGCAGAAATAGGAATAAGCGGTCACGATTATGTTACAGAATCTAAGGCTGATGTTGAAGAATTAATAAAACTTGATTTCGGAAAGGCTAAAATAGTCTTAGCGGTACCGCAAAGTTGGGACGTAAATGACGTTGAAGATTTAAGGAGGAAGAAAAAAGGCATAAGAATTGCAACTAAATACCACAATGTAGCTAAGGAATATCTTGAAAAGGCAGATATAGATGCCAAAATAGTAAAAATAAGTGGAGCAGCAGAAGTTATGCCATCATTGGGAGCAGCAGACGCTATAATTGACGTAGTTAGCACAGGGACTACGTTAAAATTACATGGCTTAAAGCCTATTGATGAGATACTCCAAACTTATGCTGTAGTTATAGGTAACAAATATTGGATGAAATCCGAGGAGGCGGAGAAGGTAAACCTTGTATTAACTATGATGAAGGGGGTTATCTCTGCCAGAGGAAGGAAAATGATATTTATGAACGTTGATGATAGCAAGTTAGAATACGTAATATCTTCTTTACCTGCAATGTTATCTCCTGCTATTTCTAGGCTAAGTAAAAGCAATGCTTGGGAAGTAATTACAGTAGCCGAAGAGAGTCAATTGCCAGAGGTAATAGCTAAGGCAAAGGCGGCTGGGGCTAAAGATATTGTAGTTATAAACATAGAGAAGGTAGTTAAGTGATGGAAGTAGTCCCAAGTATAGATATAAGCCAAGGAAAGGCAGTAAAAAGAATCAAAGGGATTAAAGGTAGTGGGCTTATATTGGGTAATCCAACTAAAGTAGCCGAAGAAATTTATTCATTAGGATATAATTTCATTCATGTTGTTGATTTAGATGCTGCAGAAGGTACAGGAAATAATGAAGATAAGATAAAGGAAATTGTGAAAGTAGGTTTTAATAAGATCGAGGTAGGAGGAGGAATAAGAAGTGTTGAAAAAGCAAACGGACTCTTATCTCTTGGAGTTACAGACGTGGTAGTTTCATCAATTCTTTTCACCGATAAGGTCGAATTTGATAAAATGAGCAAATTATTTGGTGATAGGCTATTCTTCTCTATAGACTATTGTGGAGGAAAAACTCTAATCAGAGGCTGGAAGGAGAAAGCTAAGAGCGTGGATGAAACGCTCTCTGTAATTAAAGATTACGATATTAAGGGAGTAATTTTCACCTACGTGTGCAATGAAGGAACAAAGAAAGGGATAGACGACAATATTTCAATATACTCTGTTAAGGTGAATAAAATTAAAGGATATGCTGGAGGAATAAGTGATGTAAAAGACCTTCTCAAGTTAAAAGATAGTAAGATAGATTTTGCAATAGTAGGAATGGCTTTTTACTCAGGAAATTTAAAAGGTGTGAAGAATGTCTAGGTTAGCTAGAATAAAAAGAGACACTAAAGAGACTGAAATAGAGGTCCTGCTAGATATTGATACTCCTGGAGAAGTAGAAGTTTCAACTCCAGTGCCTTTCTTTAATCATATGTTAAATTCAATGTTATTTCACATGAATTCAACTACAAAAATTATTGCTAAGGATAAGCAGAATTACGATGATCATCACATAGTTGAGGATACTGCAATAGTTTTAGGAGAAGCATTTAAAGAGGCTTTAGGCAATAAAGCTGGAATAAGAAGATTTTTCAGCTTATTTACTCCAATGGATGAGGCTTTGGTTCTTATAGCTATAGACATTTCTGGAAGGGGCATGGGGATAGTGGATTTAGACCTGAAGAGGGAACAAATAGGTGGATTGTCAATGGAGAACGTTCCCCACTTTTTCAGGACTTTTGCTCAGAATGCGGGAATAACTTTGCATATCAAGAAGTTCGGCGGAGAGAACGAGCATCACATAATTGAGGCGGCATTTAAGGGTTTAGGAATTTCACTGTATGAAGCTTCTAGAATAATTAATAACAGATTGCCTACTACGAAGGGATTATTATGACTACGAAGAGAATTATTGCTTGTCTAGATGTAAAAAACGGTAGAGTAGTTAAGGGGGTTAATTTCCTAAATCTTAAGGATAAAGGAGATCCCGTTGAGCTTGCGGCAAGGTATGAAGAAGAAGGTGCTGATGAGATAGTATTTTTGGACATTTCTGCTACAATTGAAGGAAGGAGAACTCTGCTTGATGTTGTAAGGAATACTGCAAGCGTTTTATCAATTCCCTTAACTGTGGGAGGAGGAATAAGAAGCTTGGAAGACGTTTCAAGAATATTATCTTCTGGTGCAGATAAAGTTAGTATAAATACTGCCGCGATTGAAAATAAGCAAGTAATTACTCAATCCTCTGAAGAATTTGGCGCTCAAGCGGTAGTTGTTGCAATAGATGCTAAATTTGAAGGTAACTCTTGGATTGTTTATACTAAATCTGGAACATTTAGAACAGGACTAGATGCAGTTAGTTGGTCTAAAGAAGTAGAAAAGTTAGGTGCAGGAGAAGTTCTCTTGACCAGTATTGATAAAGATGGAACAAGGTCAGGTTATGATATTAAACTAACAAAGGCTGTAGCTGAGGCAGTTAATATTCCAGTAATAGCAAGTGGAGGAGCAGGAAAACAAGAGCACTTCCTTGATATTTTAACAGAAGGTAAAGCAGATGCTGCTTTGGCCGCTGGAGTTTTCCATGATGGAGTTATCAGAATCAAGGATTTAAAGTATTATTTAAAAGCAAGAGGGGTTGAAGTGAGGATATGATAATTAAAGAATTTCCTAAAAGTAGGCCTATAAGTTTCGATAATGTATTAGATAAGGTAAACGAAATTGTAGAGAAAGTAAAAAGAGAAGGCGATAGCGCTTTAGTCGAATTTACTGAAAAATTTGACGGGATAAAACTTGATAATATAAAAGTTTCATGGGATGAAATTCATTATTATGCGTCTTCTCTTCCTGACGATGTCAAAAACGCTATTGATATAATATCAGAACAAATAAAGGAGTTTCATACTTCAATTAAGCCTCCTCAGATAGGTGGAGGAAGGGGCGGAGTCGAATTTGGAATAGTATGGACTCCTTTAGAAAAAGTTGGGATTTATGTACCGGGAGGAAAGAAGCTTTATCCTTCAACTCTGCTGATGGCTGGAATACCTGCAGTAGTTGCTGGAGTTAAGGAAATTTATGTTGCAACTCCCACTAAAGGAAAAATTGATCCAGCAATTGCGTACATTGCTAAAAGGCTTAACGTTAAAGAAGTGTATAGAGTTGGAGGATCTCAAGCAATAGCTGCATTAGCTTACGGTACTGAAAGCGTTAAAAAAGTTGATAAGATAGTTGGTCCAGGTAACGTTTATGTCCAAGCCGCCAAGTACCTTGTAAGTAAGGATGTAGGAATAGATGGTATAGAAGGACCTACTGAGTTAGTCATTGTCGCAGATGATTCTGCAAATCCTGAGCAAGTTTACCTGGATTTATTGGCTCAAGGAGAGCACGGCACTTCTACCCTGCTTGTACTAATTTCAACTTCCGATAAGGTACTGAAGGAAATTGAGGATAGAGCTTCAAACCTAGAGCTTACAATTTATTTAGTGAAGGCAAAAGACCTAGAAGAGGCTGTAAATTATGCTAATGAAATAGCTCCAGAACATCTTTCTTTACAGGTTTCTTCCCCTAGAGAGACTTTAAAAATGGTTAGAAATGCTGGAGCCGTGACTTTAGGCATAACTCCTCCTGCAATCATTGATTACAGTGCAGGACCTGATCATATATTACCTACAAATAGTTGGGCTAGGTTTAAAGGAGGACTTACGGTTTATGATTTCCTTAAGCCTATCTCTTTTGCTCAAGCTACTAATCCAGATAAGGAGTTAATAAATGCCGCAACTATTTTGGCAAAATATGAAGGATTTGAGATTCATTCTAGAAGCATAGGTGATAGATATGTCTGAAGTTCTAGACAAGTTGTATGAAATAATACTTGAAAGACTTGAAAAGATGCCCGAAAATAGTTATACTGCAGAGCTTGCAAAGAAAGGAAAGGGACATATTGCGAGAAAAGTTGGTGAAGAGGCTGTTGAAACTATTGTTGCATCATTATATGAAGGAAGAGACAGGTTCATATCAGAGGCCGCGGATTTAATGTATCACCTATGGGTTCTAATGGCAGTAGAGGGAGTTAAGCCAGAAGAATTATACGATGAATTAAAGAGGAGGATGAAATGAAGGCCTTGGTAGTTAACTACGGTGTAGGTAACTTATTCAGCATTTCTTCCGGTTTAAAGAGAGCTGGGTTTGAAGTTGAAATAAGCAAGGAAATTAAGCCTGCAGATCTCATAGTTTTTCCTGGCGTTGGATCATTTTCAGCAGTTTCCAATTTTATTCTGACTAATTCTGATATAATAAATGACCTTAAGAAATCAGGAGTTCATTTCTTGGGTGTCTGCTTAGGACTCCAAATAATGTTTGAGAAAGGAACAGAAGGAGGTGAAAGTAAGGGACTGGGTTGGTTTAAAGGAGTAGTAGATAAAATTCAAGCTAATGTCAAGTTACCTCATATAGGTTGGGATAAAATCTACGTGACAGGAGATTGCGAGCTTTCAGACGAGCTTGACGGCAAATATGCTTATTATGTGCATAGTTATGTCGCTTATACAGACGACAATGTGGTGATGAAATCCAACTACGGAATAGATTACCCTGCAATGATATGCAAGGAGAACGTTGTAGGTACGCAATTTCACCCAGAAAAAAGCAGTGGAACAGGAAGAATATTTTTTGAAAACTTAAAGAGGTGGGTGTCACGTTAAAGCTTTCAGAGGACGAAGCTAGGAAGATTGTAGAGAAGCTTAATTTTAGACATGAATATGATACTGTAATAGCAGTTCTTCAGCATTACGAAACTAAGGATATTCTCATGGTAGGTAATATGAATAAGGAGGCAGTTTTTAAGACTCTAACTTCTGGTATGACTCACTTTTGGTCTTTAAGCAGGAAAAAACTTTGGTTAAAAGGAGAAACTAGTAAGCATTTTCAATTAGTGGAGGATTTTTTCATTGATTGTGACGAGGATGCAGTAGTCTTCCTTGTAAATCCATTAGGTCCTACTTGCCATACTGGAAATTATACATGTTTTTATAGAAATTATAGAAGTTTTATAGCTAAGCATTAAATTCTCTGCTTGCAAGGTATATATGATAAAAATGTCACAAATCAACAAGGAAGAATGGAAGAAAAAAATCATGGAAGGTTTAACGCAAGTATTCGACCCAGAAATTCCAGTAGACATAGTGAATTTAGGTTTAGTATATGATTTGCAGATTTCTGATGAAGGAGACGTTTATATAAAGTTAGGCTTAACTGCTCCAGGTTGTCCTGTTGTTGATGATCTAGTTTACACTGTAGAACAAGTAATAAAGGAGTCTGTTCCAGCAAGAAAGGTCGACATTGATATAGACTTAGATACTCCTTGGAGTCCATTAAAAATGTCTCCAGAAGGTAGAGAGAAGTTCAAGAAATTATATGGTTATGATATAGTAGAAATGTGGGTACAGACGTACGGCTTACCTGCTCAAGAACAGAAGTCATAAAATCCCCGAATTTTGTTTTCTATTATGTCTTGGAGTTTACTTGAACTCATTAGAAATAATCCAGATGCGTTAATAGATTCTCTAAAGAAAAGGAACATGGACATTTCTTTAGTATTAAAAGCGGTTGAACTCGACAAAAAATGGAGAAGTACTTTACAAGAAGTTGAGAAGCTTAGGCATCAACATAATGAAATAACTTCTCAAATACCTAAGCTAAAGCCTGAAGAGAGAAAGACAAAGATAGAAGAAGCAAAGAAACTTTTACAAGTACTTGAAGCTAAAGAAAAAGAATTAAAGGAAATTGAAGAACAGAGGGATGATATCTTAAGCTCTTTACCCAATATAATAAGTCCTGACGTTCCAGTAGGTCCTGATGATACTTATAATGTTCCCGTAAAATTCTGGGGTAAATTCAAGGTTTACGAAAAGGATTTAGATGAATTTAAAAAACAGCTTAACGGTGCTCAAGTAGATTATGAAATTATAAATCGGAAGCCTATAGGCCATGCCGATATGTTAGAGAACGTTCTAAAGCTAGGAAATACTGAGAAAGCCTCTCAAGTTGCCGGTTCTAGGTTTTACTATTTATTTGATGATTTAGTATGGCTTGATTTTTCACTCTTACTTTATGCAGTAGACACTATGACTTCCAAAGGTTACAGATTAGTTTTGCCTCCATACATGCTTAGAGGAGAAATAATTCACGCAGTTATTGACTTAGATACATTTAAGGATGCAATTTATAAGATTGAGAATGACGATTTGTATTTAATTGCTACTGCTGAGCATCCTCTAGCATCGCTTTATTATAAGGAAGATATTGACAAGGAAGACTTACCAATAAAACTCGCAGGAGTTAGTCCTGCTTTTAGGAGGGAAGCCGGTGCAGCAAATAAGGATTTGAAAGGAATATTTAGAGTTCACCAGTTCCACAAAGTTGAACAGTTTATTTTCTCCATACCAGAAGAAAGCTGGAAATATCATCAGGAATTACTGAGCAATGCTGAAGAAATATTTCAAGGTTTAGGAATTCCTTATAGGATTGTAAATATTGCTTCTGGAGATTTGGGTGCTTGTGCTGCAAAGAAATATGATTTAGAAGCATGGATGCCTGCTCAAGGTAAATTCAGAGAAATGGTCAGTTGCAGTAATTGTACAGATTGGCAGGCTTTTAGGATGAAGATTAGATATATTGATAGGAAGAACAATAAGAAAGGTTATGTTCACACACTCAACAGTACTGCGATAGCAAGCACTAGGGCAATTACTGCTATACTAGAAAACTTCCAGAAAGACGACGGAAGTGTGGAGATTCCCAAAATTTTGAGAAAATACCTAGAGCCGTTCAAATCTGCTCCTAAAGACTACATTTACCCTAGAAAGAAATGATTTTCAAGCATCATAGAAGCAAATGCTACTCCATAAGGTAGATGATAATTGTCTCACTGTTTATTCTTATATCTGTGAGCAGTGAAGTCATCGCATAGGAGGGAGAGAATACTTCGTACTGCTCAGTTAGGTGAAGAGTGCAAGCATAGTTGTTCTGAGTAAGCCTGGAGAGAAGATCGTAAAAAATATCCTAGAAATAAGCATTTAAACAATAGTTCATTATTATCAAGCTTTCGCTTAAAAACCCAAATTTTGTAAAACTATTGTCTTAATTTAGATTCAAGGATCGCTTCTACTTGTTTCATTTTTCTCTTTGCTCCTGCAAGGAATAACTTCAGCGTAAGTTTTACTGGGTAATATAAAGGTCCTTTCATGTAGAATTTGTTTATTATATCCTCAGCCCAGTATACATCGTGCCAGAACACTTTTTTATAAAGCTCTATGTGAGCATCATTCAGCTTTACTCTAGTGAACCAATCCTTATTTTTGAAGAATCCCATAGGTACGAAGAACATTGGAACTAGGATGCTCCTATAAGGTCTTAAGTTGTCTACCAACTCTATGGTTCTGTAAACGTCGTCTTCAGTCTCTTCAGGTAAACCTATAATCATAGTTCCTGCAGGTACTATATGAGTCTCATGCATTATTTTGAAAGCTTCTTCAACAGTCTCTGGATAACTTTCTGGCTTATAAGGTGCAGATTTTGCTGGCATTATTTCTTTAGCTAACCTAACTGAGCCAGTCTCAATACCTACTTCTACACCTAAATAATCTTGATTTCCGTCTTGGTAAACTATTTCCATTAATTTTGATACAAGCCCATATTTTTCTTCTGAATATCTAATTGCTGCTAGGCTTGCGTGGCTCCAAGCAATTGTTTTATAGTATTTCTTAACTAGTTGATGAAGCTTTATTAGAGGTTCTGGTTTGGGTAATATTCCCACGGCACCATAAAATAAGACATCGTCACTATGAATTACGCCATGTTTTATTCCTGCTTTAACGTTAACTTGTAATTCCCTTTCTATTTTATCCAATGGATAATAACGTGTAGGCCTTAATGTTACAGAGCAGAATCTACAAGATCTAGCACAACCTCTCATTACTTCTACTAATCCGTTAACGCTCCCTCCTTTAATGTCTGGTATGTCTTCAATTGAGGGCACATCGTCTCCACTAACATAAACGTATTTAGGTAATTCCTCACCATCAAGTATCATTTGAGCTAACTTTACTATAACTTTCTCTCCTTCTCCATCTACTAAGGCATCAACTCCTACTTTCTCTATCATATCTTCTCTCCATAACCACTGCCATGTAGAGGGACCGCCAACTAATATCTTCATTCCATGTTTTTTACCTTCTGCTATTTCCGGTTTGTTAATAAGTTCTTGGAAGCTCTTGTAATTAATTGGCTCCTTTTTAGTTATTCCCCACCATGTTGATGATGGTGGACCGAAAGCGAAATAATCGTGATGAGAGAACAGTAAAGCCTTAGCAGTAGGAGTGTATTTTCCTATATAATCTGGGTCTATAATTGCTGCATTAAAACCTTCGTCAATAAGTTTTGCTTCTATTTTTCTCATTCCGTAGGGAGCTTCTACTGGTCTTCCGTATTCGTCAACTTTAACCTTAGGGCAGGCTAACCATTTCCAGGCTTTTTCTGGAATACCTACTGCTGGACCTGTTCCTAGGAAACCTAGGAACTCCTTGTGATGATGATTAGTCATCAAACAACGGTCTGTCGTGATTATGAAATCATAAGTTGGCATTAAGTCACCTATTATTGTTTTTGTTCTTCTTTGTTTTCAACTTTTTCTTCTTTCTTTTCTACTTTAGGAACTTTCACAGAAATACCAAGTTTATTCAAGTATTTTGCGACTTCAACTGGGAGTTCTTCTTCCTTTATTTTTTTAGCCTTATCTATATCTGGAGTCCACTCTTTTTCTTCATTTATACTATATTTTCTATCTTGATAGATTGAGTAAATTTTCTCTCCTTTTTCGGTTTTTAACTCTTCTATGATAATTTGCATATTTTTTAAATCAAGGAGATATATGTTAGGAACTTCAGAGATTTTCATACTTTATAAAATAGGGGGAATTCAATTAAAATGTTTACGGTGTTAAAGAAGATGCTAACGAAATAACAAAAACAAATAAGAGATTAATTCAGTTAATCTTCATCGTTTTCTTCAGAGCCCTCAAATTCATCCCTCAATAGTTCTAGTCCTATTTCCTTGTAATATTCTTCTCTTTCTTGTTCCCACTCTTCCTCGTCCCTCTTCCTGCCTTCTTTTTCGCTAACTATTGAGGTTGTGAGCACTTTGTTGTTCTTTGCATTCTCCTTAATTTCGTAAGCTTTTTTATCCTTTGTACTCATTTCTTTTTCGTACCCGCATTTTTTGCACTTCAGAACCTCCTTACCGTCCTTTTTTACTGGTACCATTACCCCTCCACATTTAGGACAGAACTGCATATTTAAGACACCATATAGATATATGAGGACGTCATATAGTATATAAGGCTTTTGCATATGAAAAAGTCTAAATTTTTACTCTTGGATCTTCTTTAACAACATTTAGTACTATGCTAGTATAAGTCCTTTCAACTTTGGGATTCTTGAGTAATTGTTTTAAAAACGCATCGAGATCTTCTACGCTCCTGAACTTTGCTATTAAAACTACATCGTATTCTCCGACTACGTCGTAAACTGCTACTACGTTATCAGCATTTGCAACCTCTCTTTCAAATTCAACAAGATGTTTTCCATCAACTTTGGCCATTATTACTGCAGAAAGACTGTAACCTAATTTAGTATAATCTATTAATGCAGTAAATCCTTTTATTATGCCTTCTTGCACAAGTCTGGTTAATCTATTATGTAAAGTTGCGGGGGATACATTCATTTCTTCTGAAAGTCTTCTTAAACTACTTCTTGCATCTCTTAATAATTCTATTAATAATCTCCTATCAATTGTATCCATGTCCACTTTCTTTTTTATGCTGTCAGACATACACTTCATAATGCAATCGTAAATCTGATTAAAAAATTTTCATTTTAAATAGGAATCTTCACACTAAGTTAATTTGAGATATACCCTCTAAAATTAGTTGAACTCCAAAAGCTGCTATTATGATCGCAGTAAATCTTCCTGCAGCTACTGTTCCAGTCCTGCCTAAGAGTTTTACGAACAAAGGTCCAAATCTTAATATTACGTAAGTTATACCAGCCGCTATTAAACTTCCAATTAAAAGATAGTAAACTGGGAAAGAGACCGACAAAGTGACTAGGGCAGCCATTGTCCCTGGTCCTACAATTAATGGAGTAGCAATTGGTGTAACTGCAGCTTCTACTAAACTTCTGCCTAAGAATTTTAATTGCTGAAAACCTCCCATAGTGTCTATACCTAGGTAGACCAGAATTATTCCTCCTCCAATTTCTAGAGAGGCTGGGGTTAATCCTAAGAAGTCTAAGAATGCCTTACCTATTAATGAGAAAAATACCAGGAGAATTACTACAGCTAGCTCTACCTTGTTGATTAAGTAATTCCAACTAACTTTTGTATCAGAGCTTTGAGAATACTCTTCAAATATCGCTAAAAGATAAGGAATAATTGAAAAAGGATCCATTATTGCGAAAAGTTTTATTGCTATTATTACTGTTTGAGATAGTTCCATAATTATTCAAGTGTGCTTAAAATATCTTTGAGATTTTTAATCTTTTCATTTTCGTCCTTAGTAGTCAAAGCTATTAACATTTTTCCTAGGACTTTATAAATTCTTGAAATCTCTTCTTTACAAGCTTCGGAGGAGTCTTCAAGTTCTTTCGATTTACTTTCTAAACTCTGCAGCCTGACATATAATTCACCTATAACTTCCTCTATACTTTTACCTTCTTCCTCATGATGATGGTGCTCTGTCTCAACTTCTTGCTGAATTTTCTCTAAATCTTCATCCGTTTTAGGAAGTTTGTCTATCCTCAGTTTCATTTTCTCCCTCCATGTCTACATTTCCTACGCTTTTTTCATTAGTTATAATATGGTTTCCTATTCCCATTCTTAAGTAATGCTTTATTACGATGGAAATCTTACCAGCAGCCCTTACTGGAATGCATTCAGACTCTACTTCATCTCCATCGGTAGTCTTTACAACAACCTTAGCTAAAGTCTTTTTATCGTCACAAAATTCCACGTTTACAGACTCAACTTTACCTAAGAAAACCAACCCCTCTAAATCCCTACCTTTCATTACGGCTCTCATTTTTTCACTGCAATAGCAAATATATCTTCAAGTTTTAATCCCTTTTCATTTAAGTAGTTTATCAAGTTCCTTCGTATTTCGCTTATTACTTCATACCCGCTATCTAGTATTACACTACCTAAACCTGTTAATTTCGCCCCAACACTTAACATTCCTAATACTTCCCTAAACGAGAAAATTCCTCCCATACCTATGATATCAGTTTCGTATTCCTCGTAAATGTCCTTAATTGTCCTTAAGGCAAGAGGATAAATACATCTACCTGAAATTCCCCCAGTACCGTAAGATAATACTGGCTTGAATTCTTCTGTATCTATCATTAGTCCCTTTAGTGTGTTAATTGCAGTAATTCCGTCAGCTCCTGCATCTAAAGCTTTTCCTACTATATCCAAAGCGTTGTCCCAAGGGCCTATTTTAACGAATACTGGCTTTCTAACGTGAGATTTTACCTCCTTTACTATTTCATGGATTATAGACGAAATAGATTCTCCGTAACCTTTTCTATTAGGGCTACTTGCATTAATTTCAATTATTTCTGCTTTGCTCTCTACGATTTCTGCAGATTTGATTATATCCTCAATATTATTGCCTCCTATGCTTACAAAAAGTTTACATTTTTCAAGTTTAATTTTCTCAATAATTCCAACTCCAGGATTTCCTAAACCTATTGCATTCATATAACAGCCATTATGAAATTCTATTACCGTAGGCGGTTTATGAGGTTCTAAAGGAGTAAAGGTCAGGGTCTTAGTTGTTATTGCTGAAGGCTCGTACTCTTTACAGATTCTCTCCATTAATTCGGGAATGTCCGGAAGTATGCCTGAAGAGATTATTAAAGGATCTCTAAAATCAAGGTTTGCTACTCTCAAATAAATTCATCCCCCTTATAGGGTAAACCTCATAACTATCGTAAGCTACTTTCCCTTCAACTATTGTTAAATATATTGAAACGTCCAATGGATACTCGTCAAAAGGAGTTTCAATAACCTTTGAGTACTCAGTGTGGTACCTCCAGTCCTTTTCAAAGTTTATTACAGTAAAGTCTGCAACGCTTCCTTCTTTTATTTCTCCTGCATTTATGCCTAGAATTTTCGCAGGATTACTGGATACTAAATCAACTGCTCTGGCAAGAGGCAACACGTTTTTCTTTACCAGCGAATAAATAAAAGGTGTAGTAAACGAGACCGCTGAAATTCCAGGCGGACAAATTTCGTAAGGCTGGCTTTTTTCCTGCAAAGTATGAGGAGCATGATCACTTGCTATAGCATCTGCATCAAATATTGCCTTAAGTAATTTTCTACGTTCAGTAATGTTTCTTATGGGTGGATTCACTTTGGTTAGACAATTTCCTTTTATTTCCTCAAGGAGTAAATGGTGGGGAGTAAAGTCTGTAGTAAATCCCATTTCCTTAGCCTTAGTAAGCGTCTCATAGTTTGTTACATGAGTTATGTGAAATCTCCCTGAAACTAAGTAAAGTGAAGCAATTTCCTGCCACATTTCCCTTAAATCCCTAAATTGCCTAGTTGATAATGGTAATTCGGGATGAAGAATTTTCAATTTTTTAGATGATAGAACTAGTTGTAACTCAGGTTTTTCAAGGTCTTCTGGGAATACCTTGTAGCCTGCAATAGGTAATTTGCCAACTCTCTCGTCTGACGTAACTCCAGAGTATATTCCATAATCCGACCTTGAGAAATTCGCGAATTCTCTAAGTCTTTCCTGTACTCTTTCTGAAGTATTAATATAAGGTGAAGTGTTAGGCATATCTACTATTGTAGTAACTCCACCATAAACTGCTTCAGAGGTAGCAGTTCTTACATCTTCCTTATACGATAAATTCATCCCCCTAACATGAACATGCATATCTATCGATCCTGGCAAAATTATTTTTCCTTGAGGAATATCAATGTCCGGTTTGCAATCCTTTCTAATTTCCTTAATTTTTCTGTCAAAATTTACACAGCCATCTATTACCTCGCCATTGATAAACATCTTGCCTCTAATCCACAAGATCTTTCACCTTCATGAAAGGGCCTTCAACACATGGTAAGTGGCCTTTTATATTACAGACCCCGCAGACACCCATAGTACAATTCATTTTTACCCATCTTACGTAAATATAAGCTTCAGGAGGTAAGTATTTTATTTCATTATAATTTACTGCTGCTAGCACGGTATCAAAATCTTCATCTTTAGAAGGCTCTTCGAACTCGCTTTCGCAGCCTTTGCATAGAACTTTTACTTCTTTACTTTGCCTTTTTGCTTGTCTTAATGGATAGAGTAAATCGTAGTAAAGATTACCTTCTGCTATACCTAAAATTCTTCTTCCTAGTCTTATTTCCCTTCCAAGAGGTCCTTTTAATAATAAGTATTTTTTGTTGAGAAGTTTTTTAATAATTTTTTCTGATTCTATAAATAAGGTAAGTACTCCATCCTCATAATCTCCTATGCCTAATGGGATCTCGTTTTCTGAAGGTAATATGATGGAAATATATTGTCCTGGCAAAGGATTAAAATTCACTTCAATATAAATATTAAATATTTTTCCCACTTTAGTAATTTTTAAGATTTTACTATAAATCATAGTAGGATTTGCCTCAGCACTTCTTCCTCAGTTAATGTTGTTTCGCAATAATCGCATTTTAAAATTAAGGCTGATTTACTTTTGACGGTAAATCGCGATTTTGCCTCGACATCGTTATTTGTGATGCATGCTGGATTAGGACATTTCAAGATTCCCTCAATTTTTTCTGGTAGGTTTAATTTTCTTTTTTCAGTAACTTCGTAATTTCTTATAATGTTAATAGTTGCTGATGGTGCTATTAATGCTGTTAATTCAACTTCTCTCTGGTTTAATTCTTTTTCTTCAATCTTTACTATATCTTTTTTAGCCATCTTGCTACTTTCAACGTTCATCACAAGTGCTACTCTGTTTCCTTCATTTCCTCTAATTCCCAAGATTTTGAGGACTGCTAAAGCCCTTCCTGCTGGGATGTGATCTATTACAGTTCCGTTCTTTATCTTACTCACAATTAATCCGTTTTTCACTGCCATTCACCGCTAAGGATTTTATAAAGTAACGACATCCTTATTGGAACTCCTAGAGATGCCTGATAAAAGTACTTAGCTTGGGGTTTGCTGTCTATTCTCCTGTCGATTTCACTTACTCTAGGCAAAGGATGAATAATTATTGAATCTTTTTTCATTTGATTAACTAAGTTCTCATCAACCGTGTAGCTTTCCTTAACTCTCTCATATTCCATTTCGTCTGGAAATCTCTCTTTCTGTATCCTTGTTACATAAAGAACGTCTATCTCTGATATTACTTCTGAAATAGACTCTATCTCCTTGTAAGGGTAATTAAGCTCTGAAAGTATCTCTTTTCTAGCTCTTAAAGGTTCTGGAGAGATTAGATACACAAATTTTGGTTTAAACCTTGTTAATCCTCTGAGTAAGCTGTTCACAGTTCTAGCATATTTAAGATCGCCCAGAATTCCGTAAACTAGATTATCTGGACTCCCAAATATTTTATATATTGTATAAATATCTATAAGTGTTTGCGTTGGATGTTCATGCTTTCCATCTCCTGCATTTATTATCGGCTTATTATTTATTTCAGCAGCAAATTTTGAAGCTCCATCAAATTTATGCCTTATAATTATGCAGTCAGAATAGTTCTCAAGCATTCTTATAGTATCAGCGAAATTTTCTCCTTTAGTTTCTGAAGTTCCTTCAATAGAAGAAAAACCTATAGTTTTTGCTCCCAACTTGAGTGCGGCAGTAGTAAAGCTTAATTGAGTTCTAGTACTAGGTTCAAAAAATGCCGTAGCAACTACCTTTTCTTCCTCTAGCCTTAGCTTTTTACCTTTTTCAATCTCATCAGCAAGCGAGAAAATTTCAAGGAAATTTTCTTTAGAAAAATCCAATGACGAAATTATATCTCTCAATAATGCCCTTAATCTTCATATGCGAAAATTGTATTTAAACTCTTTTTCCATTATACCTAAGATGGATTTCGCTGAAAGTTTGTTGCAGAGAAAATTGTTATTAATAGGAAATTTTATCTTAACATCTGGTAAAACAAGCCCTTATTATCTCGATTTAAGGAGATTGCCCAATTATCCAGAGTTCTTTACGGTAGTCGATAAGGCAATAGAAACAGTGAAAGATATAAAATTTGATATGATAATAGGAATTGCTACTGGAGGAATACCTTTAGCTTCTTTTATAGCTTGTAAATTAAATAAATCGATGGGTTACGTAAGGCTTGAGAAGAAAGGTTACGGTACCGATAAATTACTTGAGGCAGATGTTAAGGATAAGGAGATAATAGTAATAGACGACGTATCTACTACTGGGGGATCTATAGAGAAGTCTGTAGAAGAAATAATGAGAAACGGAGGAAAAGTATCTCATGCGCTCGTTATAGTTGATAGAAAAGAAGGAGCTAAAGAAAGGTTAGAACAGATGGGCATTACTCTCCACTATTTGTACTCAATTCATGATATATTGAAATCTATCCTGTCAAAGCTTAATGATAATGAGAGGAAAATGATTGAAGAATATCTGGTGAAGAACGTTGAAGAGTAGGATAATTTTTTCTATGGATGAAGAAGTTCCTATAGAAGCTCTGGTAAAGGTAAGTGAATATTTATACGGTATAAAGATAGGTTATCCTTTATTGTTAAGGAAAGGTGTAGAAGGAGTTAAGGAAATATTAAGAGGAATTAAGGTTGATGAGGTTATAATGGATCTAAAGCTTGCAGATATAGATAATACAATGATAAGCATAGTTAAACAATTGAATTTTGCCGATTCCTTCATAGCCCACTCCTTTATAGGAATAAAAGGAGCATTAGGAGAACTCAAGGATTTTCTAGACGAAGAAAGAAAGAAATTATACTTATTGTCCTCAATGAGCCATAAAGGCTGGAACGATGAGTTATACCCTTATATAAGAGAAGTTATTAAAAACCTAAACCCTTATGGCATTGTTGCTCCTGCTACAAAAATTGAGGTTCTCAGGAAAGTGAGGAAGGATTTTCCAGACAAGGTAATTATTTCTCCCGGTGTTGGTGCGCAAGGCGGTAAAATAGGAGACGCTCTATGTAACGGGGCAGATTATGAAATAATTGGAAGAATAATATATACTTCTTCAGATCTTGAGAGTACTGTAAAGGAAATATTTAAGATACAAGAGGAGAAAATTAATGAGTGTAAAAAAACAAGTTATTAGTAAAAATGAAATTTCGTTAAAGTTATCAAAGCTTTACGATTTGCTTACTACTGCCGAAGATGCTCACGAAATACTCGGTTATCCCCCTACTACCGATTTTAATTTCATTTATGTTAAACATAAGAGCGAAGGACTTGACGATTATGAGCTAGTCAAGGAAGGAGAGGCTCCTCACGATTATAGGGAATTATATGAAAAAATTAAGGAACTATATATGGAATTTCTTGTTAAAGTAATGGCTCCTTATGCTGAAGAAACAATGAAAACTCAAATAGAATATATTAATTTTATTCTAGAATCAGGGGAATATGTAATATTTGAGGGAGATATAGATAAAGTAACAATGCCGATGCCAGTGGGCATAGCTTCAGTTCATACTCATCCAGGCATTTGCGTATTTTCTGCTGCAGATATAGATACTGCAGATTCCTTATTCATAAAAGGGTATGTAATTATAGCCGTGATGAATAATGAGTGTATTTCTTACTTTTTAAGGATAGGACCTTATACGCCTGAAGATCAACAGGAATTGAAAAAGCTTCAAAAGAAAGTTAAGAAAGCTAAAACTTTTGAAGAACTAAAAGAAGACTACATGGCTTTTAATTCTGAAAACATTGTGTTTAGAAGTCCGTTATTTTCTTAGCTATAATATTTATGGTAGTTTCTGCTAGGTCGATTGAATATCTGCTTATCCTCCTAAACGAGTCCGAAACAAGCAAAAGTGCGGACTTATGCTTTATATCACTGTTAAGTATTTCAGAAGAAATTTGCTTATGTAAATTTGCAAGTTCTGTATCTCTTTCAAGAATCTTATTTGCTATATCCCTTCTTTCATTTATAAAAGCCTCAACTGAGTCCCTAAAAAGTTCTAAAGATTTTTCTCCAATTTCCACTGGCTTTAATGTATCAGAATCTTTAACTTCTGGAATTAAACTTGCTATTCTACTTGCATGATCTGCTATTCTCTCTATAGATTTTATTGCAGAGTGAATATCGACAAGTTGTGTAATGTTATACCCTTCATCTTCTAAGATTTCAAAGGATGATACGCTTAATGTTAACTGTCTGGAAACATAAAAGTAGAATCTATCAACTTCGTCATCTCTCTCAAGAATTTCTTTTGCTATTTCCTCATCTTTATTTTTTAAAGCCTCGATTGAGTCCTTAACCATGTTTTGCGCAATTGATGCTGCTCTACTAATTGCTTTAGATATAGGTAAATCTTTCTCGTTAACTAAAAACTGTACTGTTATACCGTTAGAATCTTCTTCTATAACTTCAGAGCCTAGAAGTCTTTTTCTAATCATGTCCTTTATTATGGTTCTATCCTCGGCCTTAAGTCTACTACAGATAAAGGATACAGTATCATATCCTGCCATATAGTATGCAATGAACTCCCTTACTGCAAAGGAAGGAGTAGCGTTTTCACAACTTATTGTAGCTTTGTTTACTTTGTTTTCTCCTTCTTTCTCCTTAGGAGATAGAATTAGCCTTAAGTTATTATCCTGAAAAATTTCAACTTCATCTCCGGGGTTTAATGAGAGTTGCTTGACCCAACTTTTAGGCAATGAAATTATATATGTAGATCCACCAGTCAGCTGGATCTTTCTGGTAACACCACTTGGCATATAATAACTATATAGCTTAAGTATTTATATCTATATTTTTCCTAGTACTCCTATATTTCGCTATAACTTTTGCTTCATCTAAAATCTTTTTAGCATCTTCAGGGGCGTTTACTTTTATCTCGTTAGGAACATTTATAGAACTATAGAACCCGCTGTATATATCATCAATTAATGCGGAAAGTTCTGGACCTAAGAATTCTCCGTTCTTTCTTATTTCTCTTAAAGCTTCTATTACCGCAGGTGCATCATTGACTATATAGCCTATATAGATTATAGTTTCCAGTTTTATTTCTATAAGTTCCAATATTACATCTAAAGTATCAAGAAATTCGGAAATCCTTTTAAGTTGCTCTGCCTCCTTCAGATATTCTTTAGTTAAAACTGTAGAGTAGGAAGGCACTCGTTGAACAAGTCTTCCTTCGATTTTAGATCTCATAATCCTTAGTCTATTTCTTGCTATCCTAATATCCGTAAGAACTTCAGCAATGTCTCTCTTTTTCCTCATGAATGACATATTGAGGAATAAAATTTAAGAGAGTTTAGCCTCTTTTTCTAGTTCTTCAATCACGTCCTTAAATCTATAATAGAAGGAAGTTAAGCGGTACGCTGCACCATACTTTTCGTTGTTCTTTATAATTATTCCGTTTTGAGTCAGAACTTCAAGATGATGTATAATTGTCTTATAATCCATTTTTAATAATGTAGAAATTTGATTGGCGTTAAGAGAAGAATCCTCTAAGAGCTTAATAATCTTTAATCTTGTGATACCTCCTCTAGAAGTAAAAAATAGAAACTTGAAAAGCTTCTTGACTTCCTTCCTTTCTCTTTCGCTCATCTAGAGAACGTTAATATATTTCTCCATATTTTAGTCTTTGTATCGCTTCAGAAATTATCTCCGTTATCGTTGGGTGAGAGAAGAGAACCTTGTAAAGATCGTCTACAGTAAGTCCTGCCTCAAGTGCTAAAGATAAAGTATTTATTACCTCAGTAGCTCCTTCACCTACCATATGGGCACCTACTATTCTATTACCAGAGATTACTAGCTTTAGAAAGCCTTCGGTCTCGTTTAAAGTCCAAGCTCTAGGAATATCCTCCATGTTTACAATAATTTCCTTTCCTTCAACGTTATCCTTTTTTAAATCATCTAAAGTTTTACCTACGCTACCTATTTCTAAATCCGCAAATATTGAAATCGGGGAATACTTAGGCATAATGGAAGGAATTCCGCCTATGTTATCTCCAGCGACCATACCCTGCTTCCAAGCTTTTGTTGCAGATAAAGGCATTCCCGCAACGTCTCCTACAGCATAATACTTAGGATTTGAAGTTTCGGCTTTTTCATTAACTATAATGTAACCCCTCTTGTCTACATTAACCTTTGCTGCTTGCAAATTCAAGCCTTCAGTATTTGGCTTTCTTCCTATAGTTATCACGGCTAAATCTCCAGAAACTTTTTCACTGGATGAAGGTAAAGATACGTCAAAAACTACCTCATCCCCGTTTTCTACTATTTTAGAGTTAGCTTGTAAGTAAATTTTTATTCCTCTTTCTTCAAGTCTCTTTTTTGTTTCACTAGCGATATCCTTATCAAATCCTGGTAAAAGTTGAGGCATTAATTCTAGGATGGTGATATCTTTATTCATAGCTCTAAACAATGTAGCTAATTCCACTCCTGCGACTCCTCCTCCTACTATTATTATCTTTTCAGGCAAAGAAGGCAAATTCATTGCAGTCCAAGGGTCTAAAACGTTTCTTCCATTAAGCGGAAATGCTGGTAGGGATATTGGAGAAGAACCAGTTGCGATAACAAACTTATCTGCAGTATAAGTTTTCCCGTTTACTTCAACTTCTCCTTCTCTTTTTATTTCTCCTTTTCCTTTTATTATTGTTATTGATCTATTTTCCAGGTTCTTAATCATTTTGCTTTTAACGCTGGTAATTATTGTATCCTTAAACTTAGAGAGCTCTTCATAATTTAGCATTGCTGAAGCTTTTATCCAGTTTGCCTTCCTTATTTTATTAAGAATTTTTACAGCGTCTATTAAAGTTTTAGAAGGAATGCACGCTCTATTTATGCATTCTCCTCCTATTTCGTCTTTTTCTATTATTGCTACTCTCTTTCCCAGTTCTGCAGATCTTAATGCTGCAGAATATCCTCCTACTCCTCCGCCTAATACGATTACATCAAAGTCCATGCTGTTTATTTTCTCTAGAAAGTATATAGGCTTTGAGTTCCCTTAATGTTGCTAAAACGTCTTTATCTTTTACGAAGTTTTCACAATTCAAAGATAAATACTCTAATTCAGTGTAAACTCCGTACTTCTTGTGGACATACTCTAACGAGTGTGTGAGATCAAGATAATCTTTAACGAATTCCTTATTGCAGTTTTTATATATTATTGAAAGTATTCCAAGGTCTACTATTCTTCTCCTCTTTCCTTTAGCTAAAAGTACCCTAGTGCCTATATCAACTTCCATTTCTTCAAATTCTATACTGTCAACTTCTATTTCGCTTTCTTCACTTAATTTAAACTTAGTTACTATTTCGGAAAGCCTCACAATGCTTTATAAACCGACTGGGTATATAAAATTCTGGAATGGATGACTGGGAACTTTGGAAGAAGAAAGCATACGATAGAATGATAAGGGATAAGGAGATAGGATATTTAGACCCAGATATTTATGACGTGTTAATGGCGTTTTTTAAGAGAGAGAAGAGTTTCACTTATAGTAGCTGCAGTGGGAGGATAACAATTATAGATTCGTATTTACCGTGGATAAGAAAGAGCTCAACAATAATATTTAAGAACCATTTTGGCATCACAGAAGAGGATGTAAAAAATATCTTGGAGAAATCGCAGGTTTACAGACTATGGCTAGTCTCTCAAGGTCCAATTCTTCATGTTTATACTAAGGATTGGGATGAAGCGTGGGATATAATAAAAATAGCTAGAAGTACTGGGTTTAAACATTCCGGTATACTTACAGTTAATAAAAAGGGAATTTTAGTTGAGCTGAAAACTGGAATAAAGTTGGTTCAAATACTTAGGGAAAGTTCTGAACAAAAAATTGGAGATGATCAGATTAAGAGTTTAGTAAATGTGGCAAACGAAGTATTAAAGAAAGGTAAAGATAAACTATGGGAATTGCAAAGATTAGTTGAGGATTCTTTAAAGCCTAAAGTCACTGCCTAACTATTTCAAGGACTCTCTTAGTAATTTCGATCTTTAGTGTATCAAGGCCAATATTATTCTCAGCACTGATTTCCATAAAGCTAAGATTATTCTCTTTTAGTATTTTATTTACTTCTTCATATATTTTTTCATCCTTAGAATCAATCTTGTTTAAAGTTATAATTATATTCTTATTGAATTCCATAATTTCTTTAAGCAAATCAAATTGCTCCTTAGGTGAATATAATGATTGTTGAGAGATATCAAATAAAAAAACTATCAGTCCTTTTAAGTTTTTTATTGCATTAATAGCTTTCCTCTCTATTTGATTTCTTTCCTTCATTGGTCTATCTAATATCCCGGGCGTGTCAATAACTTGAACTTTAATTCCATTCAAATCAAAATGTCCTACGTGAATTTCCTTTGTAGTGAAAGGATAATTCGCAATCTCTGGCTTTGCGGAAGAAATTTTACTAACTAAAGTAGATTTGCCTACGTTAGGAGATCCGGAAATTATTACTGTGGGAATTTCTGGATCAATGCTCTTCATTTTCTTCATTGTCTTTGTGATGTCAATAATCCAGTCTATGCAATCCTTCCTTTTTCTTAACAATGAAGAGACTCTACCAAAAGCTTGTCTCATTAACTTATTTGCAATACTTTCGTCAGACCTTTTAATCTCGGTAATATACTTTTTTAAGATTAAAGAAGCCGTTGAAGTCGTTCTACTGATAATTGATAAACAGATTTTTAGATCGTCAATGTTTTTGCCTGCAGTTATTTCTAGTGCTTCCTTATAAAACGGATGCAGATCCTCTATTCTGGGAAAAGAATTTACAAAATTTAAATACCTCTTCACTTGATCATCATAATACATTAATCTTCTTATTTCCCTGTCTTTAACACTATTTCCAGAAATTTTAGGCAATCTTCCTAAAACTATTTTTATTAAATCTTCAGCTTTAGGAGGACAATTTAATTTCTCAAAAGGGTTTAGCATATTCTTGTTCCTGGAGGTGCGTCTCCGTCTACTGTTAACAACGTAGGTTTAATTCCTTTATCTTCATCTTCTTTACAACCAGCTGCCAATATCATTCCCTGGCTTTCAAAGCCTCTTATAATCCTAGGCTTCAAGTTAGTTATTACTATAACTCTCTTGCCTACTAACTGTTCTGGTGTATAATATTCAGCAATTCCTGAAATTATTTGTCTCTCTTCATTTCCTAAATCTATCATCAATTTAAGTAATCTAGTTCCTTCAATTCTTTCTGCAGATTTAACTAAGCCTACTTTCAATTCAACTTTTGAAAAATCGTCTATCGAAATCTCCATGAGTTTCAAGTGTTCCGTGTAACTTTTAACTTTATTCTTCTATGTTATTTACTTAAGTAAGTAAATATAAAAGATAATTGTAGAAGAGTTTTTATACTGGTCGTGTAAATTAGCTATATGGAGACACTCATAGGGGAAGGTAAGACTAAACAAGTTTTTTCTTATGATTCTGATCACGTTCTCCTTAAGTTTAAGGATACCATAACTGCTGGAGATGGGGCTAAAGTAGATACTATGGAAAACAAAGGAGTAATAAATGCCCAAACTTCAGCTTTACTCTTCAGGCTTCTTGAAAGGAACGGTATAAAAACCCATTATGTGGGCATGTACGATGAGAGGACCATGATAGCTAAAAAACTGAAAATGATTCCAGTCGAGGTAGTTTTGAGGAACATCGCTACGGGGAGTATAGTGAAAAGATTACCTATAAAAGAGGGAGAAATTTTCGATCCGCCAATAATAGAATACTTCCTAAAGGACGATAGTAGGCACGATCCAATGCTTAATTATTATCACTTAGAATATTTCAAATTAATGAATAGGAAAGAAGCAGAAGTTATTGAAGGCATAATGATAAGAGCTAACGAAGTTTTACGCGACGCAGTAAGAAAAACTGGATTAGAACTTTACGATTTTAAATTGGAGTTTGGAAGGCTAGGCGATGATCTAATTGTAGGAGACGAGATAACTTTAGACTCAATGAGAATAAGGGATCCTAAGACTGGAAGGATATTGGATAAAGATCTTTACAGGAAAGGTTACGATCTAAAAACAGTAAAGGAATCTTACGAGGAATTCCTCTCTAAATTAGAAAAGGTGGTATAAACGTTCAGAGTCGAACTGATAATCATTAACAAAGAAGGAATAAGAGATCCAGAAGGAGAGACAATTAAGAATTATATAATAAGTAAAGTTACTGATAAGGTTAAGGAAGTAAAGGCAGGAAAATATCTAAGTTTTAACGTTGACGCTAAGGAAGAATCAGAAGCGATAGATCTCGTGAAAAAGATAGCTTATGAAGATAGGCTATACAATCCTATTGTTCATAAAATTATTATAAGGGCAGAGAAAATTGAAAACGGCAGTAATTAAATTCCCTGGAACAACATGTGAAACTGACGTTTTAAAGGCTTTAAGAGAAGCTCGTGTGGAGTCCAATATAATAGGCTATAAGGACTTCGATCCAGACAAGTTTGACGCAGTGGTTATCCCTGGTGGCTTTAGCTTTGGAGATTACCTTAGGGCAGGCAGTATTGCTGCAAATACTGAGACTATGAAAAATGTTAAGGAAATGGCCGACGAAGGTAAAATTGTGGTTGGAATATGCAATGGGTTCCAAATATTAGTTGAGAGTGGTCTATTGAAGGGTGCATTATTACCTAATTTGAAAATGAGATTCATAAGTAAGTGGGTCTACGTTAGAATTGTAAGGTTTGATACTGCAATTACTAAAGGCTTGGAGAAGAAAGTACTAAGAATGCCGATAGCTCATGCAGAGGGTAGGTATTATTTAGATAACCCAGAAGAGGCAGAAAAGCTTGCAGCATTCAAATATTCTGATGAAGGAGGAAACGTAAAAGAGGAAGTAAATCCTAACGGTTCTATTTTGAATATTGCTGGTATAAGTAATGAAGAAGGAAATGTTATAGGCTTAATGCCACATCCAGAGAGAGCGTCGTTCAAGTTAACAGATCCATATTCTCAAACTGATGGCTTATTACTCCTGAGGGGATTGAGAAAATGACAATATCGCTTTCCTCTTATGAGTTAGAATTAATTAAGAAAGAACTAAAGAGAGAACCAAAAGAGGAAGAATTGAAAGTAATAGACGCGTTATGGTCTGAACATTGCTCTTATAAATCGTCTAAAGTATTCTTGAGGAGTTTACCGAGTGAAGGACCTAACGTCGTTATGGGTATAGAAGACTGGCAGGACGCTGGAGCTGTTGACATAGGTGATGGTTACGCAATTGTGATGAAGGTCGAAAGTCATAATCATCCTTCAGCAATTGATCCTTTTAACGGTGCGGCTACAGGAGTTGGAGGAATAATCAGGGACATAATAAGCAAAGGAGCAAGACCTATAGCCTTGCTGGACATGATAAGAGTAGGAAGTTTAAGACATGAAAGAAATAGATGGCTATTAAAAGGTATAATAAGCGGTATAGGTTTTTACGGTAACAGCATAGGAGTTCCAGTTATAGGAGGAGAACTTTCCTTTGATGATTCGTATACTGATAATCCTTTAGTTGACGTAGCATGTGTAGGAATAGTTAAGAAAGATAAGATTGTATCCAGTATAGTTAAAAAACCTGGACTAAAGCTGGTCTTAGCTGGATTGACTGGAATAGATGGATTAGGAGGAGCATCTTTTGCTTCTAGAAAACTTAGCGGGGAAGATGAAATAGGAGCAGTTCAAATAGCTGATCCGTTTGCTGGTAAAATAATACTTGACGTAACGCTAGAGATTGCTGATAAGGTAGAGGCAATTAAGGATCTTGGCGGAGGAGGTTTAGCTGTAGCTGTTACAGAAATGGCAAATGGATTAGGTGCAGTAGTAAACCTAGATAAAGTTCCTCTTAGAGTTAAAGGAATGAGGCCTGAGGATATTATAATTTCAGAAACTCAAGAGAGAATGCTTTATGCAGTAAGAGAAGAGAGCGTAGAGGATGTGTGTAAAGCTTTTGAATATTATGAATATCCTTGTTCAGTAATTGGAGAAATTACGGAAGATCCAAATATTAAATTCCTTTATGAAGGAAAGGAAGTAGTTTCTCTTCCTTCTTCCCTATTGCTTTCTCCTCCAATTTATGTTTGGAACATTAATGAAAATGAAGGAGAAAAAATTAACGAAAAACCTACAGTGAGAATAGAGGACGCGATAAGGAGTATAGTTACTTCAGAAGAATTAGTAAACAAAGAATGGGCTTATTCACAATTCGACTACGAAGTAGGAACTTCTACTGTTATAAAACCTGGAGAAGCTGACTCCTCGTTATTACTTCTTCCTAATGGAAAATTCTTAGCAATAAAAGGGGACGCTAATCCTGATCTTTGTAATGAAGATTCTTACGAATGCGGAAAGGAAATCTTTGCTGAAGCTTACAGGAATTTAGCAACTGTAGGAGCTAAAGGAATTGCAGCAGTAGACCATTTACAATTTGGCGATCCTAAAAAACCTAAAGTTTACGCAAAATTCGTAAATACAATAAGAGGAATTTCAGAGGCTGCAAAATTTTTCAATATTCCAATAGTAGGCGGCAAAGTTTCGTTCTATAACGAGAACAGTAAAGGCGAGGAAATAAAGCCTACGCCTTTAATAGTCATGGCTGGAATTACTGACAAGTACTTTAGACCTTCTATAGAAGAAGGTCTAGATATAGTTCTTATAGGAATTACTAGAGACGAAATGAGGTCATCACTCTTTACAAAGATCTTTGGGAAATATGGTAAGTTACCTAAAGCCAGGCTTTCTGAAGATTTAATATCTAGCGAAATATTAACTCAAGGAATACATGAGGATAAAGTAACTTACGCAAAAGATGTCTCGAAAGGAGGATTAATAGGAGCATTATGGAGCATAATAACTAAAGGCTATTCAGTCTCGATTTCCACAGAAGCTATTAACACTGCTGAAGACATTTATTCGAAGCTGTTCTCCGAGAACGGTGGAAGATTCATAGTTTTGACAAGTGACGCTCAGTTCTTTATCAAGTTTGCAGAGAAAAAAGGGACAATTGCCAAAATAATAGGTAAGGTTTCAAAAGGATCTGAAATTTATATTGACTCTAATAGTTACAATCTCTCAAAAGAGATTGAGGTATATAACAATTATTTGGAGGAGAGATTATGAAAATAAAAGAGCATTGTGGAATATTTGCGACTATAGGAGATAGGTCAGTAAAATACACTTATGAAGGACTTAAATTATTGCAACATAGGGGTCAAGAATCTGCGGGTATATCTTATACAGAAGGAGGAATTAAGACCGTAAAAGGCCTGGGTCTTGTAGAGGAGGCATTAAATGAAAGTGAAGTTTTACAAATTAGGTCAAAATTCAGCATAGGTCACGTAAGGTATTCCACAACTGGAAAAACTACGTTACAGGAAGCGCAGCCGTTGAATAATGATAAACTTTCAATAGCTTTCAACGGAACTATCACAAACTACTTTGAATTTGGAAACTACAAGACAGACACTGAATTTATACTCGACTTCCTGAGCAAGGAAATTAAGGAAGGTAAAGATATAGTAGATGCTGTAAAGCATTTTATGGATATAGCAGATGGAGCTTATTCCATGGTTATTTTAGACGATAAAAACAGAGTTTTGGCAGTTAGAGATCCTAAAGGATTTAGGCCTTTGGTAATGGGAAAAATAGATGAAAATATGGTTTTCTCTTCTGAAGATTCTGCAATAAAACAATTAGGAGGAAAGATAATTAAAGATATTCTTCCTGGGGAAATAGTTCTAGTAAATCCTGACGGTAAACTCTTGAGCGAAAAAGTTCCTTCCACAAGCTTTCATACTTGTGCATTTGAGTACATTTACTTCTCAAGAGCCGACAGTAAAATTGACGGAATCTCTGTTTATATGGCTAGGATAAGGCTTGGAGAGATCTTGGCAAGAAATCATCCTGCAAAAGCTGATATTGTAGTTCCAATTCCTGAGTCTTCAAGACCTATTGCTATAGGCTATTCTAGGGAAAGTAATATTCCTTTAGAGGAAGCATTAATAAGGACTATAGTATCCAAGAGATCCTTTATAATGCCTACTAACGATAAGAGGAAAAGCGTACTCGAGGAAAAATTCGGAATAGTTGAGGACGCTGTAAGGGATAAGAGGATAGTCATTATAGACGATTCTATAGTTAGAGGCAATACTATGAAGAGGATAATTACTTTATTAAGAAATTCTGGAGCAAAAGAAATTCACGTAAGAGTTGGTTCTCCAATGATAAGATATCCTTGTTATATGGGAATAGATTTCCCTAATAGAAAGGAACTAATTGCCTCAGATAAGAAAGAAGAGGAAATTTCCAAGATTTTAGGAGCAGATAGTATAGAATACTTAACAGTTAAGGAAATGAAAGAAGCAATAGGTAAGGAAAGCTTGTGTTCAGCCTGCTTTACGGGAATATATCCTCTCAAGAGGAATTATTCCTTACAAATTATGGAAAACGTATTCAACAGGTGATAAAAATGGCTGGAATAGTAGGTATTTTGGCATTCGATAAAATTTGGAATATTTCGAAGTTTTTAAAATATTCATTGATGGGATTACAGCACAGAGGATATACAGCATCTGGTTATGCAGTACTTAATGACAAAATATCTTCTGGACATTCATCAAATCCTCCAGAGGATATAGAAATTAATGATCAAGGCTGGATAGGGATAGGATATACAGGAAATAAGGAAGAGTATCCTTTAGTCTTTGATGAAGTAGCTATGGTAATAGACGGTATTGTAAAAGACAACCCAAGTTCTATTGCCGAAAAAATTCTTTCTAACCCAGAAGAAATAAGCAAAGTAAGAGGAGCATTCTCTTTAGTTGCATTTACATCTGAAGGAAAAATAATAGCTTATCGTGATGAGAGCGGTCTTAAGCCTTTAGCAATAGGTGGTTTCGGTTTCGATATGGCAATAATTGCATCAGAAATGCCTGCAATGAGTGTTATAGGAGGAGATTTCAGAAGGGAAATAAATCCAGGAGAGCTAGTTATTCTCGATAGATATAACATAGAAAGTAAGAAGTTAAAAGAGCCCAAAAAGAGCTACTGTTCAATTGAATACATTTATCAAGCAAGAATTGACAGTTTCGTAAACGAAAGATCTATTTATGAGCTAAGAATAAAGATAGGAGAAGAACTTGCAAAGGAAAGACCTATAAATGCTGACACTGTAATAGGGGTTCCAGATACTGCTATACCATTTGCAGTTGGTTATTCAAGATTTACTGGAATACCTTTAGACTTAGGATTTACTAGGACTGGAAGTCCTATAAGAACAATGCTCGCATCAAACGATTTCATGAAAATAGTAGGAGTTCAGCTAAAGCTTAATGTAATTAAGTCAGCGGTTTTCGGCAAGAGAGTAGTTTTAATTGACGATTCCATGGTAACTGGAACTACTTTAAAGAACACCATTTTCAGCCTAAGGAAAATGGGAGCTAAGGAAGTTCATGTTCTCATAGGAAGTCCCAAATTGATTTCCTACTGTCCTTACGGTGTTGAAGTCCCTCCTTCCTCTGAGTTAATAGCCGCCAATTTACATGATGAAGATATAGCAAAAGTACTGGGTGCAGACTCAATTTATTGGCTAAGCATAGAAGGTCTTTACAAGGTTATAGGTACTAAGGAGTTATGCTTGGGCTGTATGTTAAATTCCTATCCTAAGGTGATTTAAAATGAAAGTCCTCTTAATAGGAGACGGAGCAAGAGAAAACGCATTAGCTGAGGCATTATCTGACAATAAAATATTTGCAATCTCTTCCTTCATTAATCCTGGAATAAAAAGCGTTGTTGAAAGAACGGGAGGAAAGTATTTTGTAGGAAACATAGAGTCTAAGGAATTCGTTAAAGAGATAATAAAGCAAGTTAATCCAGACTTTGGAGTTGTAGGTCCAGAAGATCCTTTATTTCATGGAGTTTCTAACGCATTTTATGAAGAGAGAATTCCTGTAATGGGGCCGACAGAAAATGATGCGACGATTGAAAAATCCAAAGTTTGGATGAGACAACTAATGTGGAAGTACGAGATTCCAGGTAGGTTAAGGTTTAAGTCTTTCTCAAATTTAGCAGAGGCAGCAAAGTTTATCTTGGATTATGGAGGTTCTGTGGCGATAAAGCCTTCTGAACAAGTTGGAGGAAAGGGAGTAAAAGTTGTAGCTGATATTCAAGCTTATCTATCTAACGAGAAGAGACAAGCATTAAGTAAGAGCGTTGACGAAATAGGAAAATATGTTTCAGATAATGAAATTAAGATCATAATAGAGGAAAGAGTAGATGGCCCGGAATACACTCTCCATGTCCTAACTGATGGAAATTCTTACCTTCCTCTTCCCTTAGCTCAGGATTATAAGCACGCGTACCAAGATGGAATAGGTCCAGAAACTGGTGGTATGGGTTCTATATCTGGTTCAAAGAATTTGCTTCCATTTATAAATGAGGAGGAATACGAGAGAAGCTTTGATATAGTTAAAAGGACTGCAGAAGCTATAGAGAAGGAGACAGGAGAAAAGTATAGAGGATTTCTCTCAGGGCAAATGATGTTGACAGACTTATGGGGACCTACAATTATAGAATATTATTCCAGACTAGGAGATCCAGAGGCGTCCGCAATAATTCCTAGAATAAAGAACTTTGGCGAAATTTTAGAGCTAACGGCAGAAGGTAAGCTGTCAAGGGCAAAACTTGAATTAAATGAGGAGCCAACAGTAGTTAGGGCTATTGCGCCTTACGGATATCCTTTAAATAAATCCTTAGCAAAAGGTCAAAGATTCTTCATAGACATGCAGAAGTTAAGAGAAGAAGGTTGTATATTGTACTTCGGCTCAGTAGCACTTGAAGGAAACGAAATTGTAGCACAAGGCTCTAGAGCTTTAGAACTCGTAGCTTTTGGAGATTTTGAAGAGGCAAGCAAGAAGCTTGATATGTGCATGAAGTATATATCCAGTGATAGGAAGATGATTTATAGGACTGACATAGGGAGGACAGTTAAAGAGATGACAGAGAAGGCAGAAATAGTTAGATACTCTTACAAAAACAGGGAGAAGCACGGAATTTTAGGAGTTTCTGCAGATTGGTCTCCTAACGGTGGTCTATGGTGAATGAGTATAAGAAATCTGGAGTTGACTTAAATAAGGTAAAAGAAATTCACGATTACATTGCTAAGGAAATTTCATCAACTTACAAGAACGTTTTACTTGGAGCTGGACATTATTCTGGAGTTATAAATTTTAATGGAATGAAATTAGCTCTGCATACTGATGGCGTCGGTACTAAGACTCTTTTAGCTCTTAAATCTGGAATAATAGAGCCAGTAGGTATTGATTGCATTGCAATGAACGTCAACGATCTTGTATCCATAGGAGCAAAACCATTAGCTTTAGTTGATTACCTAGCAATGGAAAAGCCCATGGACGATGTTGTAAAAGGCGTAATGAGTGGGTTAATTAAAGGTGCTTTAGAGTCTGAAGCGGAAATAATTGGAGGTGAAACTGCGATAATGAAGGATGTAATAAACGGTTTTGATTTATCTTGTACTGCCCTTGGTACAGTTGATGAAATTAAAGATGGACATGATGTTAAGCCTGGGGATGTGATACTTGGCTTGAAAAGTAATGGGATTCATTCCAATGGCTATTCTTTAGTACGGAAATTAATAGATGAGGGAAAGCTCTCTTTTGAGGACTGGAAGGAGGAAATAATGAGACCAACAAAGATCTATGTTAAGCCCGTACTTTCTGTGCTTAATATGATAAAAGCTGCTGCCCACATAACTGGTGGTTCTTTTTCGAAGCTTAAGAGGGTAACTAGTTACCATTTAGAACTTAGGATGCCCGAGCCTCAGGACATTTTCAAGGAAATCGAAAAAGCAGGTGTTTCTCATGAAGAGATGTACAATGTTTTTAATATGGGCATAGGTATGGTTGTTTTCACCTCTCCAGAGTATATGGATGATGTTATAAAAAATATTCAGAAATTCGTCGAAGTTTATGAAATTGGAAAAGTATCAGAAGGTAGTGGTATAACAATCTTTACGTATAGGAACGCTGTTCTCTATTTATAGAATTTAATGAATACCTTTTAAACTCTAAATCATAATGCTTTGTCTGGTGACTGTATATGAAACCAATAGATATGAAATCTTTAATAAATTATGTAGCTTTAAAAATATTAGGAGGAAGCGACTATCTATTAAATGCATTAGAAGAATACCTCGTCAATGGCGAAGGCCCGGCAATAGTCGCACATAGATATAATATATCAAAGCATCAGCTTAGAGGCTACGCTCAGAGAATTATTGAAAAAAGCGGTAGTGAGTGCAGAGCAAAGAAGATTATTCCTATTCTTAAACAGATTTCAGTTGATGTTAAACCGATTATAAATAGAGATGAGAACGGAGTTTATACGTGCACAATATGCAATACAATAGTTGCTAGGGAAGACGCAGAAGAACATGTAAGAAAGTACCATAAAGATCAGCTCACGCTTGCAATTAAGAGTATGATGGAGAAACTTGATGAGATAAGAGCTAAGAAAGCCAAAGCCGTAATACTTACATCAGCAAGTTAAACTGAGGCATTTTTATTTTAACGACTATTTATTTTATTTCTCCTTTTATTCAACCTAAAGCCTTTTTTACTACCATGACATTCTTGATACAATGATTATCATGAGGAAAGTTATTAGTGTTAGATTAAAAGAAGAATTAGTAAGAGAAGTCGATAGAAAGTATAAAGAATTAGGCTTTGACAATAGAACCGAATTTATAAAAGAAGCATTAAAATTCTATTTAACTAAAAAATCGAGTAGAATTACATAAAAGTTCTGTTAAGTCTATATATAGAGATTTTTGAGGTAATCCTTCAGCATTACCTTTATAGAGAAATACGCTATTTTCATTATCTTCATAGCTTTTAACTCTGATGAAACCCGATTTCTTGAAATGAAAATAGTTTTAGCTTATTCGGGAGGACTAGACACTACAGTATCCATAAGATGGTTAAAAGAAAAGTATCAAGCTGAAGTAATAACAGTAAGCGTTGATGTGGGACAAAAAGAAGACTTCGCAAAATTGGAAGAAAGAGCCTATATTGCAGGCTCAAGTAAGCATTACACTATAGATGCAAAGGAGGAATTCGTAGAAAAATTCATAAAAAATGATATTATAATGAACGGACTTTATGAGGAAGTTTATCCTCTTTCAACAGCATTAGCAAGGCCCTTAATAGCTGAGAAAATCGTCGAAGTAGCTAAAAAAGAAGGCACAGAATACATAGCTCATGGTTCAACTTCAAAAGGTAATGATCAAGTTAGGTTTGATTTAGCAATTAAAGCCAGTATTCCAGACGCAAAAATAATAACTCCTGCAAGGAGCTGGGATATGACTAGGGAAGATGAAATTAAATATGCAAAGGAGCACGGAATTCCGATAAAGGAAGAGAGCAATAAATACAGTATAGATGAGAATTTGTGGGGAAGGAGCATTGAAGGTGATATTATTGAGGATCCATCAAAGGAAGTTCCAGAAGATGCGTTTGAGCTGACCAGGAAGGCTTCAACAAAAAGTAAGGAAAAAGTCATTATAACCTTTGACAAGGGAGTTCCAGTAGCTCTAAACGGAGAAAAAATTCCTCTTTTGAATTTAATAGATAGTTTAAATATGATCGCAGGAAGTTTAGGCTTCGGAAGAGTTGACCACTTAGAAAATAGGGTTGTAGGATTTAAATCAAGGGAAGTCTACGAAGCGCCTGCAGCATTATGCTTAATTTCCGCTCATAAAGATTTGGAAAAGACAGTTTATACTCCTTTGGAACTAAGGTTTAAGAGAAGCATTGATAGTGAGTGGAGTGATTTAGTGTATCAAGGTCTGTGGTACGAGCCTTTAAGAGAAACTTTGCAGAAAGTAGGAGTTGACATGAATAATTGGGTTACTGGAGATGTTGAGGTAGAGATAGGAGAGAACGGCCTAAGGATATTGGGCAGGAATTCTCCTTACTCTCCTTATTCTGACAAGATTGCTTCTTATAATAAAGGATGGTATCCTACGGAAGAAATGGCTAAAGGATTTATAGAAATTTGGGGATTGCATTCACTACTTGCCAGAAAGGTGAGGAGTTCATAATGTTATACAGAAAATGGGGATCTTCAGGAGACGAGGTCATATCATTTACATCGTCTGTTGAATTTGACAACGAGATAATAAATGAAGTAAAATTAACAATGAAAGCTCATGTAATAGAACTTTACCTAGATAAAATAATAAACAAGGAAACTGCTGGGAAAATAATTTCTGCTATAAACGAGTTCAAAGAGATTCCCAGTGGTTATGAAGATATTCATGAAGCTTTAGAAGATTACATAATAAAAAAGGTAGGAGAGGAAGGAGGATGGATAGGTTTAGGTAGGAGCAGAAACGATCATGTCGCAACTGCATTAAGGCTTAAGTCTAGAGAAGAACTTCTTTCAATATTAGATCAATTAATAAAATTGAGGGAAGTGCTACTAGATAAGGCTGATAAATTTGTAGATGTTATATTTCCCAGCTTTACTCACTTACAGCCTGCACAGCCAACAACCTTTGGGCATTATTTAGCTTATATAGAAGAAGAACTTTACTCTGCTTGGGAGCTTTTATTTTCAAACTTAAAATTAATAAATAGGTCCCCATTAGGAAGCGGTGCGATTGTAGGAAGTAATGTAAGTATAAATAGGGAAAGAGAAGCAGAAATGTTAGGCTTTGATGAGATAATAACAAACACGATTTCTGCAACGTCTTCAAGGATAGACTTAATTTCCTCAGTTGGTAGTATAGTAAGCCTTTTGTTAGTATTGAGTAGGATTGCTGAAGATATGGTAATATTTTCCTCAATGAAATTAGTTAAACTCCCTGATAATCAAGTAAGCACTAGCAGTTTAATGCCTCAAAAGAGGAATCCGGTAACTATGGAAATAATGAGAGCTAAAGCTGGAGAGTTGATAGGTTTCTTTACATCCTTGTCATCTATGTATAAAGGATTGCCTTCAGGATATGATTTAGATATGCAGGAGATGAATAAATATTATTGGTATTCCTTTGATTATGCAAAATCCTCTATTTCGGTACTTAAATCTTTATTTGAAGGGATTGAAGTTTTACAAGCTAGTCTAGATTACTCAATGCTTGCAACTGACGAGGCAGAGAGCCTCTCTTTACAAGGGATTCCTTACAGAAAAGCTTATTTTGAAGTCTCCTCTAAAGTTATGAAGGGCACCTTTACTCCTTCAATAAATTTCAAAGAATCTATAAATTCAAAGAAAACTGAAGGATCTCCAAATCCAGGAATTCTCAAAAATGATATTAAAAAAGCAAGAGACAGAATTGAGGAAAATAAATCTAGATTAAATGAATTTAAGACAAATGTTTCAAATAAAATCTCTCAATTAAGGGCGATAGAGAATGATCTGCAAGAGGGGCTATAAAGGATATATTTACCTTGAGGACGAAACGTTTATAGAAGGCTGCGGCTTTGGAGCTAAAGGAATAAGGGCAGGGGAAGTAGTATTTACTACTTCAATGAACGGTTATCCTGAGAGCTTAACAGATCCTTCATATAGAGGTCAAATACTTATAATTACCCATCCTCTTGTAGGAAATTACGGAATACCTAAGCCTATAACTGAAAATGGAATTCTGAGGAATTTTGAATCAGAAAGGATACAAGTAGAGGGTTTAGTAGTAGCTGAGGAAACTGAGCCTTATAAGTGGAATTCCCAAATGTCTCTTCACGATTGGCTAAAATCTGAAGGAATTCCTGGAATCTCCGACGTTGATACTAGAATGTTAGTGAAGAGAGCTAGGAATAAGGGAGTAATGATGGGTATAATATCTTCTGGAGTTGAAGTAGATGATCCAAGAAAATACTTGGAAAAGAAATACGACGAAATTGACTTTACTCAATTTACTTCTCCTAAATCACCAATAATTCATCAAGGCACTGGGAAAGGCATAATAGTCTTAGTAGACTGCGGAATAAAGCACGGTATACTTTACCAGTTAAATTCCAGAGGTTACACTGTAGTTAGAGTACCTTGTAACTTCACCGCAAATCAGATAATGGATTACTCTCCTAAGGGGATTGTATTCGGCAACGGTCCAGGAAATCCAAAATTGCTCCAAGGTTTAATAAAGACTTACAGGGAACTTACAGAATACAAGGTTCCAATAATGGGAATTTGTTTAGGTCACCAAATCACTTCTTTAGCTTTAGGAGGGAATGTAAGGAAGATGAAGTATGGACATAGGGCAATAAACAAGCCAGTAATAGACGTTACTGACAATAAATGTTATATTACTACGCATAATCACGGTTACGGGATATTTAAAGAAGATGTTCCAAAGGATATGAAAGTCTGGTTCTACAACCCAGATGATGGAGTAGTTGAAGGGATGGTGCATGAAAAGCTTCCAATAATCACCACTCAATTCCATCCCGAGGCAAGACCGGGTCCTTGGGACGTAACATGGGTATTTGATAAGTTTAAGAAGGTGATTGAAAGTGGTAGACCTTAAGAAAGTATTAGTTGTAGGCTCTGGGCCTATAAAAGTTGCAGAAGCGGCCGAGTTTGATTACAGTGGGAGTCAAGCGTTAAAAGCATTAAAGGAAGAAGGAATTCAAACAATATTAGTAAATTCAAACGTTGCCACAGTGCAGACTAGCTATAAAATGGCTGATAAAATTTACATGTTACCAGTAACGTGGTGGGCCGTAGAAAAAGTTATTGAACAAGAAAGGCCAGACGGTATAATGATAGGCTTCGGAGGACAAACCGCACTAAACGTTGGCGTAGATCTGTACAAGAGAGGAATACTGCAAAAGTACGGAGTAAATGTCTTGGGAACTCCTATTGAAGGAATTGAAAGGGCATTAAGTAGGGAGAAGTTCAGGGAGACAATGATTAATGTTAATCTACCAGTGCCTCCAAGCTTATCAGCAAAAAATGAGGAAGAAGCAATACAGAAGGCTAGAGAAATAGGATATCCAGTAATGGTGAGGGTAAGTTTCAACTTAGGAGGGAGAGGATCAACCGTAGCATGGAATGAAGAGATACTTAAGAGGGATATAGGTAGGGCTTTCTCACAAAGTTATACTCATGAGGTCTTAATAGAGAAATACTTATACCAGTGGAAGGAGCTTGAGTATGAAGTAATGAGGGATAATAAAGGCAATTCTGCAGTAATAGCTTGTATAGAGAACCTAGACCCTATGGGTGTTCATACGGGAGAATCTACCGTTATTGCACCTTGTCAAACTTTAGATAATCAAGAGTATCAAGATATGAGAACTAGGGCTGAACTAGTTGCAAGGTCCATTGATTTAGTAGGGGAATGTAACGTTCAGTTTGCTTTAGATCCTAATAGCTATACACACTACATTATTGAAACTAACCCAAGGATGTCAAGAAGTAGCGCGTTAGCAAGTAAAGCTACCGGTTATCCTTTAGCTTATGTTTCTGCAAAATTATCCTTAGGATATTCTCTCTACGAAGTTCTGAATAGAGTATCAGGATCAACTTGTGCATGCTTTGAACCAAGCTTAGACTACGTAGTAATAAAAATACCTAGGTGGGATCTGCAGAAGTTTGAGAACGCCGATATGTCTTTAGGAACTGAGATGAAGAGCATAGGAGAAGTTATGAGCATTGGAAGGTCTTTTGAAGAAGCGCTGCAAAAGGCAGTCAGAATGCTAGATATTGGAGAGCCTGGAATCGTAGGGGGTAAAGTTTACAATTCTTTACTTACAAAGAAGGAGCTTTTAAAATACTTAAAGAACAAATATCCTTACTGGTTCCTTTATACCGCTAAAGCGTTCAAGGAAGGTGCTACAATAGATGAAGTCTATGAAGTAACTGGAATAGATAGGTTCTTCCTTAATAAGATTAAGAATCTAGTTGAATTTTATGAGAATCTAAAAGAAGTAAATAAGGATATACTACTTGAGGCTAAAAAGTTAGGCTTTAGTGATGAACAAATTGCCAAGAAAGTGAATAAGACTAATGAGGAAATTAGGAAAATAAGGGAAATCGAAGGAATAAAGCCAGTAGTTAAGCAAATAGATACTTTAGCAGGAGAATGGCCCGCGATAACCAATTACCTTTATTTAACATATAACGGCAGTGAGGATGATATAGAATTTTCAACCAATGCAAATAAACTGCTTATACTGGGAGCAGGAGTATTTAGAATAGGAGTTTCAGTAGAATTTGACTGGAGTGTAGTAAGTTTGCTAGACGCTGCGTTAAAGTACTTTGACGATGTAGCTATACTTAACTATAATCCAGAAACCGTGTCTACAGATTGGGACATTGCAAAGAAGTTGTATTTCGATGAATTAACTTTGGAAAGGATAATTGATGTAGTAAATAAGGAAAACTTTAGGTATGTGGCTACTTTCACTGGGGGTCAAATAGGAAATAATTTAGCTAAAATGTTAGAAGATTCAGGAATTAGATTATTGGGTACTGCAGGTCATAATGTTGATATAGCAGAAGATAGGGAGAAGTTCTCTAAGCTTCTCGACAAACTAGCTATAAAACAGCCTTTATGGATTTCGGCATCTTCTATTGAAGATATCAGAAAGTTTGCGGGAGAAGTAGGATTTCCACTTTTAATTAGGCCTAGCTACGTTCTAAGCGGTTCTTCAATGAAAATAGTTTACAATGAACAAGAATTGCTTAATTTCATTAATAATTTGAAAATATCCACTAAATATCCCGTCGTTATATCAAAGTATTTAGATAATGCAATAGAGGCAGAAATTGATGCGGTAAGTGATGGAAAAGGAGTGTTGGGAGTAGTTATAGAGCATGTTGAGGAAGCAGGAGTTCACAGTGGAGATGCTACAATGAGTGTACCAACAAGGAAATTGAAAGAAGATGTAGTTAAACAAATGAAGGAAGATGCTTTAAGAATTGCTAGAGAAATTGAAATTAAAGGACCTTTCAATTTACAATTTGTAATTAAGGATAATACTCCTTATGTTATAGAATTAAATTTAAGAGCTAGCAGATCAATGCCTTTCAGCAGTAAGGCTAAAGGGGTTAACCTAATAGACAAGGCTTTACATGCTATAATTAATGGGCTAAACTTAGACGATTTTTATGAACCTTCCTCAAAAGCTTGGGCAGTTAAGTCTCCTCAATTCTCTTGGACTCAAATAAGGGGTGCATATCCGATGTTAGGACCAGAAATGAGAAGTACAGGCGAAGCGGCATCTTTCGGAATTGATTTTTATGACGCACTTGTGAAGAGCTGGCTTTCAGTTATTCCTAATAAAATTCCAGAGAAAGGAAAGTATGCATTAATTTACGGACTAGGAAATGAGGAATATTTAAAGGAAGCGGCAAATAATTTGAGAAACTATGGTATAGAGGTTATAACTTTGAAGGAAACTGGATTAAAGGGAGAGGAAGAAGTTGATATAAACACTGCAGTAGAGTTGATAACAAGTTCTAAAGTAGGTATCGTAATAACTAACGGTTATTTGAAGGATATAGATTATCAGATTAGGAGAGAGGCAGTTGACTATAATGTACCTTTAGTCCTTAACGGAAGGTTAGGAATGGAATTAACTAAAGGCTTCCTCAATTCAAGGTTAACTTATTATGAAATGAGGGATTACGGTGGTGGAATATGAAGGTAGCTTTAGTAGTTGATATAATAAGACAAGAGGAAAAAATGATAGTAAAAACTTTAAATGAGAAAGGTATTCAATACGACGTAATAAATGTAGCTCAAGAACCTTTGCCCTTTAACAGAGCTTTAGATAGATACGATGTAGCCTTAATAAGGGCAATAAGCATGTACAGGTCTCTCTACTCTGCAGCAGTATTTGAAAGTGTAGGAGTTCATACAATAAACTCTTCCGAAGTAATAACAGTAGCAGGAGATAAAATACTAACTTATTCCAAGCTATTCAAAGCAGGAGTTCCTATACCAGATTCAGTAATAGCAATGTCTCCAGATGCAACGCTAAAGGCATACGAACAGATAGGCTTTCCATTGATAGATAAGCCACCTATTGGAAGTTGGGGAAGAATGGTTTCTTTAATAAGGGATATTTTTGAGGGTAAGACAATTATAGAACACAGGGAAATGCTAGGGAATTCAGCACTTAAAGTCCACATAGTTCAAGAATACATTAAAGAAAAAAATAGGGATATAAGGTGCATAGTAATGGGTAAGGAATTACTTGGCTGCTATGCAAGGAATATTCCGCCAAATGAGTGGAGAGCTAATGTGGCTTTAGGAGGTTCTCCTTCTTCCATAGTTATTGATGAAAAACTTAGAGAGACCGCATTAAAAGCAGCAAGTGTAGTTAATGGAGAGTTTATCTCAATAGATGTATTAGAGCATGCCAGCAAGGGCTATGTTATAAATGAACTTAACGATACTCCAGAGTTCAAAGGATTTATGTTAGCTACTGGAATAAACGTTGCAGAAAAACTTGTTAATTATATTATCTCAAACTTTTCCTAACTTAGCTAGAAATAGGTCATGTCTAGTCTCTTCTAAAATTCTCCTTAATGCATCAATTTTTTGTCTTAAGCCTGGAATTAAAGACTTAGGGTACTCAAACCTCCAAAGTTCTTCGTAAATTTCTTCCATATAATTGAAGAATTTATCAGCACTTTCGTAGTCGCTTTTCCTTAAGAATTCTAAAATCGCTCTCCTCATTTCTCCTATTGCGTCTGCTATTCCTAGAACGTAATACATATCTGGAATTCCCAAATTGTCTGCAAGGTAAAGTTTTCCTCCAAAGTACATGTTAATTACAACGCTTGCCTCTGCGAGTTCCTGGAACGATGTGCCTACATCACCGTAAAGTAATTCAGGATATTGGTTAATTATTTGTTCTATTTCCTTAGCCTTTTGCACAGCTTCTTCATATTTCTTTAATGCTTCTTCCTTCTTTTGCCTATGCGAAAGTGAAATCGTTTCTCCGCAAGTTCTTATTAATTCTCTTGATAGAAGGAGAAGTTTTTCCCTATTATCAAACCTTTCTGTGAGTTTCTTCTCTATTCCTTCCAAGTAAACCTGAATTTCCTCTATCATGAAGTTAAATAGGAAGTCTAAGTAAAAAGTTGAGCTATAATTCTATACACGAGAAGAAACAATAGAAACATACTTATATTACTTATATAGTATAAACCATATGATAAAACGCGTTAGCGTAATAGGTGCAGGTTTAATAGGCTCTGGATGGGCTACATTATTAGCAACTAAAGGATACGAAGTTTCTCTATATACAGATAAGAAGGAAACTCTAGATAGAGGAGTTGCGAAAATAAAATCTTATTTGGAAGTAATGAAAAACATGGGACTTGTAGATAAAGATCCTGATTATTACATGAAAAATCTTCATACTACAGTTAACATGGACGAAGCAATAGAAGGTACTGACTTCGTTATAGAGGCAATAATAGAAGATTATGATACTAAAAAGAAAGTTTTCTCTTATCTTGATGAAAAATTGGATAAAAATGTAATATTAAGCAGTAGTACTTCTGGTTTACTAATGACTGAAATTCAGAAAGCGATGAAAAGATATCCAGAAAGAGGTGTAATTGCCCACCCTTGGAATCCTCCTCATTTATTACCTTTAGTTGAGATAGTTCCTGGAGAAAAGACTTCTCAAGAAACGTTAAATGAAACTAAGGATTTCATGGAAAAATTAGATAGAGTTGTTGTAGTGTTAAAGAAGGAAGTACCTGGATTCTTAGGTAATAGATTGGCTTTTGCGTTATTTAGGGAAGCGGTCTATCTAGTAGATGAAGGCATCGCAACCGTAGAAGATATAGATAAAGTAATGACTGCGGCAATAGGCTTAAGATGGGCTTTTATGGGACCTTTCCTAACTTACCACTTAGGGGGAGGAGAAGGAGGACTAGAGTACTTCTTTAACAGAGGCTTCGGTTATGGTGCAAATGAATGGATGTATAGTTTAGCTAAATACGATAAGTTCCCTTACACGGGAGTTGTGAGGGCAGTACAGCAAATGAAGGAATATAGTACCATCAGAGGAAAGAGCTTCCAAGAACTATCAAAATGGAGAGACGAAAAATTATTTCAAATATATAAAATTGTATGGGGAGATAAGAAACAAAATAATGGGCAATAGGTTTTTCTTATTTTATTCTTCCTTAAATTCCAGTATTCCTAAGTTTTCTAGTAATCCAGAGTCAGTTACATCAAATAATACAACTTCTTCGCCAGATGTATTTACGTGAGAGTGAACAGCATTAGCAGGAACTACAAATATATCTCCTTCCTCCCAGTAATATTTTTCGCCATCAATGATAGAATATCCCTTACCTTTTACTACAAGATAAATTGAAGCCATGTTATGAGAGTGAGGCTTTGTAGATACTCCCGGTTCTATATACTGTAATCCTGCCATCATTGTGGGAGTTAGTCCTCTAGATCTTTCAGTGCTTGGGCTGTAGAACATTATCTTTGCAACGCCTTCCTCCACTTTGCCTTGTTTGGCTATTAATCTTAAAAGCTCTAAAGCTTTGTTAAATTTAATTACTTTGGGTTTAACTTCCTTAGGCGGTGAAGTATATTCCATGAAAGTTACTACTTTGAGGTCATCTCCTTCAATTTCTTTAACTAAAGACTTAATTCCCTTAGTTAGTTCCTCCTGTCTATCTTCTCTTTCTAATACATGCTCCATTTGTTTAAACAGTTTAAACAGTTTAAAAAGGTGTCTATTATGAATGATTGTTATGTTAAAGATGGAGACGAAATTTGTGTAATAATATGTGGAAAATTAATTTGCGATAAAGATACAGTCAATGATTACGGTAAGTTATGTGAAGCGTGTAAAAGAGGTGACAAGAAATCTTGTATTGAAATGTTAGAAAGATACGGTTGTTGGAGTGCTTCAGGATGGTGGCTTTAACTTCCAAGTAAATAAGTCAAAAGCGCTGTAAATAGACCTGCTAGAAGTATCAAAACACCAGATTCTATTTTATCCTTTATTTCGCCCTCATAAGATAATCCAAGCAAGAATAATACAAATGAGGAAGATGAAAGCACCATTACTACATTCCTTGTTGTAACATAGGAATAAAGCACTATTAAACCCAAGAAAGGTGACGCGCCATGAGCAAAAGCTGAAAGAATAATAGTAACCTTAGTTCCGTAGTCGTAGACTGTTCCTTTTAAACTCTTCATCATCTGTCTCTCCAGTTCCTTATATTCTTCCCTCTTTTCCTTAGCTTCAACTATTAAGGAATTCCACATTGAGGAAATGGAGACCGCAGTTAAACCGCTCAATATTGCTATTTCAGTATCTTTTACCTTAATGTTCTCTACTATTGCTGACATTATTATTCCTATAGTAAGCAATAACCCGTCAAAAGAGCCTAATATTAAATACCTCCTTAGTATCGACCTTTCATACTTTAACGCATATCTTAAACCGTCTATTATCCCTTCTAACATATTTTGAATCAATTTAAATACCGGGCTATTATAGTCTTTTTGGCATGAATAAGAAATTATTGCTCGCTCTAGGAGTTGTAATTTTGTTATTAACAGTAGTAGGAGTTTACATGGCTTCAACTTACAAGACTACAGTAAGTATAAGCAATCTACCGCCTTCATCTTCAAGTGAAGAAACTTTAGAGGTTAAAGTTCTAATGAATTACGGGCCTCTTGGTGGAGTTTCTCCTCTTTCAGATGCATATGTAGAAATTTATACTTCTCAAGGGCATTATGTTACTGCTAACTTCACAAACTCACAAGGAATTGTAACATTCCATTTGCCTCCTGGCAACTATAAAGTCTTCGTGACTCAGCTTCATTATAGTGCTAGCGTTTCGTTAACTTCCTCAAAGGAAGTTACAATAAGTTATGCCTATTTGTACTCAACGTGATGTAAATTTTTTACCTCTCTCAAGAACTCTATCATATGGTAAATATAGATGTTGTAAGAATAGACATTCCAGAAGGTACAAACGTAATAATAGGCCAATCCCATTTTATAAAGACTGTAGAGGATCTATATGAAACGTTAGCTTCTTCATCCCCGACCATAAAATTCGGTATAGCTTTTAATGAAGCAAGCGGTAAGAGATTAGTAAGATTTGACGGAAATGATGATGAGTTAATAAAGCTTGCAATAGATAATGCAAGAAGAATAGGTGCAGGACATACTTTTGTAATTTACATAAAGAATGCATATCCCATAAATGTTCTTAACAGAATTAAGAACGTTGAAGAAGTTGTCAGAATTTTTGCTGCAACATCAAACCCACTGCAAGTATTAGTAGCGGAAACTGACCAAGGGAGAGGAGTAATAGGTGTTGTTGACGGTTATACTCCCTTAGGAGTTGAAGGAGACGTTGATATAAAGGAGAGGAAGGATATCCTCAGGAAGTTCGGATATAAGAGATAAAGCCTTGCCAATTAGCTCATCGGAAACTTCCTCATGTCCTTTTAAATAATGAATCATTGAAGCACATAATAATATTAAACCTTGAAGGTATTTCTTCTTTTTTTCATCAGTTTCTTTCCTCCAAATACCTTCTAATACTTCGTGAGCCTCCCAAAATCTGCAATTAAAGAATAATTCTTGGAAACTCTCTTTAATTTCTCCAATTCGAATAATCTTTATAGGCTGACCTAGTATACTAATAACTTTCTGAGGATCATCTATTATATCTATTTCAGTATATTTACAGCGCCTTATATCTATAATATTTACATCTTTAAGATTAGTTATACTAACTACTAAAGGATAAAGCAAGATAAAACGTGACAATTTTCTTTCAGTGCTAGTCATTGCTTTTTATTTTATAAAAACAATATTAATGTGATGAGCAAAGAAGCAGTGTTATATAGGAAAGAAGGAGACAGAATAAGGTGCTTAGCATGTGCCAGAAGATGTTTAATAGGGGAAGGGCAAATAGGCTTTTGTGGAGTTAGATCTGTAAGGAACGGTAAACTTTACCTAGACGTTTACGGAAAAGTTGCTGCTGCACATGTAGATCCGATAGAGAAGAAACCTTTAGTGCACTTTTATCCTGGATCTAAAGTTTTCTCATTCTCAACTTATGGCTGTAATTGGATGTGCATGTACTGTCAAAATTATGATTTAAGCCAGAGGAGGAGAGCAGAGGGCTATGAAGTATCTCCTGAAGAATTAGTTGACATGGCTATTTCATATGAGGCAGAAGGAATTACTTACACTTATAACGAACCTGCAATATTTGCAGAATTTGCACACGATACTGGGGTAATAGCGAGAAAAAGAGGATTATTTAACACCATGGTAAGTAATGGCTACTGGACTAACGAGCTCGTTGAGTATGTAAGAGATTTCCTTGATGCAGTTACTGTAGATTTTAAGGGGAACGGTGAAGAGAAGTTTATGAAGAGATATACTGGTGCTTCAGGTCCAGAACCAATACTGGAAACCATTAGAGAACTTCACAAGAATGGAATTCATGTTGAAATTACTGACTTAATTGTTCCTCAAATAGGAGATGATCTAAAGGCTGCAGAAAATTTACTTAAGAAAATCATGGATATTCTAGGTCCTGACGTTCCAATACATTTCTTGAGATTTCATCCAGATTATAAGCTTGATTATCTTCCCTGGACTCCGGTAGAAACTTTGGAAAAGCATTATAATCTAGCTAAATCCTTAGGCTTTAATTACGCCTATATTGGGAATGTCCCAGGGCATCCTTATGAAAGCACTTATTGCCCTAGATGTCATAATTTAGTAATAGGAAGAGATGGATTTAGAATAACTGAATGGCACTTAACTGAAGATATGAGATGTCAATACTGCGGATATCAGTTGCCTATTGTTGGAAAATTATCTAAGCACGCATTTGAGGAAGACAGATTCGAGCCGGTCTTTATTTAAAAAATTATTTTCCTTTAAATTCTGCCTTCCTCTTTTCAAGGAATGCGTTAACTCCTTCCTTTTCATCTTCAGTAGAGAACGCCACTCCCCAACCTAGACTCTCCATATTTAAGCCGTCTAGTAGTGGCGAATCATTACCATATAATACTACAGTCTTCAGAATTGCTAAAGCTATTGGAGATTTCTCCATCAACCTTGATGCAAATTTTATTGTTTCCTCCTTTAGAGAGGATAACGGAACTACCTTGTTTACTAGCCCAATTCTTTCTGCATCGCTTGCTGAAATTTTATCTCCGGTCATTATGAGTTCCAAAGCTCTTGCTTTTCCTATAGTTCTTACCAACCTCTGAGTTCCTCCAAATCCTGGATAGATTCCTAAATTAATTTCTGGTAAGCCTAGAGATGTTTCGGCAGCAGCAATCCTGAAGTCACAAGCTAAAGCTAGTTCTAGCCCTCCACCTAATGCATAACCGTTAATCATTGCTATTGTAGGCTTAGTTATACTCTCTATGTAATCCATAACTTTCCTACCTTTTTTAGCAAAATTCCATGCTGAGATAGAATTTAACTCTTTAAATTGAGATATGTCTGCTCCTGCAGAAAAGGCTTTGCCATTTCCAGTAAAAATTATTACTTTAACTTCGCTATTTTCTTCAAATTTTTTTGCTTCAGCTTCAAGTTCTTCTAACATTTTTAAATTTATAGCGTTCAGTTTATCCGGTCTATTTAATATAATCCAACCTATTCCGTTTTCAATTTTGGTTTCGAGAGTTTCCATAGTTATCTCTATAAAAAGATATTAATAAATGCTTTAATTTGGGTTATACGAATATAGAATTATGAACAGATTAGACAAGAATCTTCTTATTTATTTGCCTGTATCAGCAGTACCTATAGCAGGGAGTACTATTTATAGTGTAATAAGCATTAATAAACTCAGAGATTTTATAGAATCGTTACCTTACGTCTTTCTGGGCATTCCTGTAAGCTTGCTAACTTCCGCTGCAATTACTTTTGAATATTTTAAACAATTGTTCTATATTTCCTTTATAGTAGTTATTATTACACCTTTAATAGCGTCCTTTGTGATCTCTAGGACTTACGAGAATGTAGAGGTTGTTCCTAACGAGTACTATATTGAAATTACTCTTAAGGTCCCTATTTCTTATTCACAATTCTCAGATCCCAATGTTCTCTTTGATAAAGTTTTTAATAAAGCTCTGAAGAAGATGAAAAATCCATATTATTATTATAAATTAAGGTCTTTAGGATCTTGTTCTAATCTTAGAGTGGAAGTTCATGAAGATAGAATAGTATTGAGAAAAAGATGTGGAGATACAATAGTTGAAATTAATTTAACAAATAAGGATGAAGCTTACATGAAGGTATCTATTTCTTATTAGTTTAAATTATTTTTAAAATTATTATAGTTATTAGTATCACAGCTAGATAAGGAGCTGATATTTTAAAAGATCTCCAAGCTTCTTCTGCAGTTGGATGTCTGAATAGTATTATTGAATTATAAAGCAATAGCGCAGTCATTATAGATGTTACTATTAAATAAGGAATCCCTACATAAAGGTAAAGCGATAGCGCAAATGGAGCCATTAAAGCATTGGAAATCGCAATATATTTTGCGGAATCTTTCTCTGGTAAAAGTACAGGTAACATGGGAATTCCAGCTTTAGAGTAATCCTCCTTGAATTTCAAGGCTAAAGACCAGAAATGCCCCGGAGTCCACATGAATATTAACAAACCTAACAGTATTGAAGAAATAGTGAAAGAGTCGGTCATTGCGGCATAACCTGCCCAAGCCGCTGCACTTCCTGCAAACCCACCAATTACTATGTTTAATGGAGTCCTTGGCTTAAGCCAAATTGTGTAAACAAAAACATAAATTAATCCTCCAAGAAGTATGAAAAACGCTGTTAAAGGATTTGCTATTAATCCTATAGCCGAGCCTATAGCTAACATTATGGAACCAACAAGTATAGCCTCTTTTTTGCTTACATACCCCATAACTGTAGGTCTCTTAGAAGTCCTTTTCATAACTTTATCCTTATCAATTTCTACCCCTTCATTTATTATCATTGCTCCTCCAGAAGCTAAAGTTCCGCCTATAAGCACGGAAATTAACGGAATTATGAGGAACCTTGCAGTTAGTGCAGCTCCTGCAATCGCTGCAAGATCTAATAACCAGATAATTCTAGGTTTACTAAGTTTTGCGTAATAAATTAGTTTTACGCTAGGTGAAGTTGCCATGATTCTCTAACCTACTTTAGTTTTTAAGATTAAAAATTTGGTTTATAAGATTTCTAATATTTTACAATCCTGGTAAATTCTCTCCTCTCAATAATAAAATCAAGTCTGAAAATGCACCATATGCAGCATTTAAAGGACCTGCCCCAGGACCTACAATATTAATTTTCTGAATATCGCTTTCTATTTCTAAAGCATTATTAACTCCATCGACGTTGTAAAGGAAGTCTTCTTTACTAACCTCCATAGGTTTTACGTACGTTTCTTTTTCATCAGCGTAAGCTATCAGCTTTATTTTATTACCTCTTTCCATAGCTCCTTTAATATCCACGTCTTTAATTCCTTCGAATTTTACATCGTTAATTGAAATACTCCTAGAGAAATAAACGTTAGATAAGATGGTTATCTTCCCAGCTGCATCAAAACCATTTATATCTAAAGTTGGATCCCTTTCAGCGTAACCTAATTCTTGAGCCTCCCTTAATGCTTCAGCAAATGAAAGACCTTGACTCATCCTGGTCAGGATGTAATTAGTTGTTCCGTTTAATATTCCCCTTATTGTCTTCACTTTCATTCCAGGCAAAATCCTATAGAGGTTTATTGAAGGAGTCCCGCTCATTACAGTGGCTTGGAAAAATATTTTAGAACTATGAGAAACAGCAGTACTCAATACCTCTTTATATTTTAAAGCCAGAGGAGCCTTATTTGTAGTAATAACATGAATCCCTCTCTTTAATGCAGTTAAATACAAGGAAAGTGATGGTTCTCCAGTTTTATAGTTAGCAGAAGCCATGTCTATAACTACGTCTGGTTGAACTTCATCTAACGCTTGTAAAACGTCTACTTTCTTATCTACAGTAAACTCTTCCTGGTCTTTTAACATTAGTCCTCTTGTAGTAACTATTCCTACTATCTTTACGTCTTCTGCTTCCCTAACTCTCTTTTCATGAATTAACTTTCTAAAGGCTTTTCCTACATTTCCGTATCCTACGAGCATTACTTTCAACTAAAAATCACCTGGTGTGTTTGTTTTCCTCCCAAGTAATTAAGCACTAATTCTACTACCATGCTTACTGCATTTCCTACTATCTCCTGCGGTACTCCAAGAACTCCAGCTCCTACAATTAATATATCTTTTGTAGAGTCTGTAACACTAGTAATTTTTGAATCCCTATGGGGATAAATATGCATAACCTTCTCTTTATCTACCATTACTGGAATTCCCTTTTGAAGGATTTCAGGTTTATCTTTTCCTATTGCATAAAACTCCTCTCCGCCCTTGCTTAGTACTATTGAAGGTTCGCCTATAATCTTTGACATATCATAAATCCCTATGGGAACAAGAGTTGAGGAGCTTGCTATATTACCTGAATCAACTATATCGTTTATCCTTGGAAGTTTTCCGTTTCTGTTAATTCTTCTCCTCAGAGCTTCTCCTGCAGGTCTTACTTTAGTTGGATCTATGCCTATTTTCCAATAAAAGTCTCTATAAGCCCGTACTACTGGATTTAACTTTAACTTTTCAGGGTCTTCTTGAGAGTACATTTCTTCAACTTTCCTCATTTCTTCATCTAGTTTTCCTTTGCTATTAGTGACTCCAAGGATTTCAGTATGCGCTATAAATATTCCGAGATTTTTGCAATCTTGGCTTACCGTTATGTTCATTTCTCCTCCACTTCATATGTTAATAATTTAGCCTTTTTAACTCCTTTAATTTGGGATAATGAGGAGACAAGTTTTACTAAGTCTGACTTTTTGCCTTTTACTGCTATAGCTTCCATACACTCTTTTTCATTCAAATGAATGTGAAGAGTTGAAATTATGGAAGAAAGTTTCTCATGTTGCAATTTAGTAATCTCGTCTGTAACTTCATCGTTATACACTATGTTTAGTATTCCGACAACTTCTATGTCTTCTGGAGAATTCTCATCTAAGAAGTTTTTAATCGCAATTTGAAAGATCTTAGATCTATCAAGAGAGGAAGAGTTCTTCATGAATTCATCAAGTTGTTCCATTACATCTTTAGGAATCGAAACACTAATCTTTTCTACATTCATACTTAAAAATAGGAAAAGGAGGTTTTTATTAAATGATAGAAGTTTTAAAAAAAGCTGAAAACCTTGGGGCAATATTTGCAGATGTTAGGCATTACAGATATGATGAATTATCTCTCAACGTGACAGAAAGCAGAAAATATGTTATAACAAACGGAGTTGATGAGGGGTACTCATTAAGAGTACTTAACAACGGAAATTGGGGATACTCGAATTCTACAAAGCTCGGGGAAGAAGAAGTAAGAAATGCAATAGACTCTGCTTACGGCGATGAGAAGGTAAACATCACTTTCTTACCGCCAAAGAAGGATAAAGTTATAATAAGACAGCAAAAGCCCCCCTCAAAGAGTTTAGAAGAAATAATGGACGACTTAGATAAAATTAAAGGGGAACTTCTTAAGGATGAGAGAGTAAAGTCAGTAAACATTAGATACTTTCAGGAAGGTGTAAAGAAAGATTATGCAAGTACTGAAGGAAGAGAAATTTATCAAGAATACGTGTTAAACGGCATCTCAATTTCTGCAGTTGCTAGAGAGGGTGACGTTATTGCTTCTTCCTTTTATTCTGCATATACTTATAAAGGATATCCTTTAGAGGTTTTCGATACAAATCAAATGATAGATACCTTGAGAAAGAGGCTAAATAACCAGCTTAAAGGTAAAACTCCTAAGGCAGGAGAGTTTGACGTAGTTCTAGGTCCGGATGTTGTAGGAGTCTTCTCTCACGAGGCTTTAGGACACTTGGCTGAGGCAGATTTAGCAGTAAACGGAATACTGAGTCAATTGAGGGGGAAGAAGATAGCCCCAGATTACGTTTCAGTTCATGATGCCCCCAAAATGGATTATAACATGGCAATAGGAATTACACCTTATGATGATGAGGGAGTTGAAGGAAGAGAAGTAAAAATTGTGGAGAATGGAATGGTGTCGGAGTTTCTGGTTGACAGATATTATTCAACTTTCCTAGGAGAAAGACCCACAGGCAATGCAAGGGCAGAGGACTTCAGAAGTCCCATATTAATAAGAATGAGGAATACTTTCATGTTGCCAGGAGATAAGAAAGTTGAGGAATTAATTAGTGAAATAAAGGAAGGATATTTCATTGTGTCTCCTCTGGGAGGGCAGACTAGTCCAGATGGAACTTTTCAGTTCGGAATACAAGAAGGCTATTATATACACAACGGCGAGATAGGAGAACCAATAAGAAACATGGGAATTTCGGGTTATACAATAGAAACTCTAGGTAAAATAAAAGGAGTTTCAAAAGAATTTGATGTATGGCCTGGCTTTTGCGGTAAAGGGGGGCAAAGCGTCCCAGTTGGGACAGGAGGTCCTTATATAAGTGTTAAGGTTAAGGTGGGAGGATATGTTTGAGATATTGGATAAGGCTAAAAATTTAGGATATTCCGCAGAAATATTTTATGCAAAAAGGAGTGAATTCTCAATAAATGAGGAAAAACAAATATACTCCAGATTCTTGAATGAAGAAGGTTATGGTCTTAGAGTATTTAAAGAAGGAAAAGTGGGATTTGCTTACTCTACTAGACTAGATGATAATTTGCTAGACTCCGCTATAAAATCTTGGAAAATTTCAGAAAAGGATGAAGCAAACGAAATTCCTAAGCCTGCTAAAATAAGGTACTTGAACCTTTATAAAAAATTTGACTTACACGAGAGCGTGAAGGAGAAAATCAAAGAATTAGAGGAATTGAAGGAGAAAATCAATGTAGCAACATTGAATTCTACTGCATGGATTACTGAAATAGGAATTTTAAGTACTGAAGGGATGAATGTTAATGAGAAGAGGAGCGGTATTAGTGCAAGTGTGAGTGCAAATTATAAGGATGTAGGTTATGTAGGACCGGAAATTTATGAAGCTAGATCCTTTAGAACTCCTTCAGCAGACATAAGTGAACTAAAAGATAGTATAATAGAAAAAGTCAGAATCACGTCTGAAAGAACTGCTTTAGACTTTAAGCCTAAATCCGTAGTTTTGACTCCTAAAGCAGTGTACTATTTAGTATTACCCCTACTGAGTTATGCAATATCTTTGGAGAATTATTATAGACATAGAAGCCCTCTAAAAGAAGGAGAAGTACTTAATGAGAATTTGAAGATAATAGATAATCCTATGACAGAGGAAAGTGTTTATAGCAGGTCCTTTGATGGCGAAGGGCAGGAGTCTTTAGTTAATGAAATAATAAACGTTGAAGTAAGAAAGTTCCTCAGTAACTATTATTGGTCTTTGAAAACAAAAAGAGAAAACACAGCGTCAGCGACAAGAGGTTACTCTTCAATACCTTATATTTATCCTAGTAATTTAGAATTTTACGTGAATAATGAGGAAGAAGATTTATCAGAAGAAGGAAAAGTTTTCGTGGATGAAGTTCAAGGAGTTCATACTAGTAATTTTGATACTGGAGAGTTTAGCATAGTAGGTTCAGTAGCTTGGGTAGTAAAGGACGGTAAAAAGATTTCATTAAAAGAGATAGTTATAACGTCTAATTTGAAGGACTTGCTTAAAGGAATTCAGAAATCCTCTAAGAGGAGATTAATGATAGGTAATGTAAACACTGGAGACCTAGAAATTCAAGGTTTAAGTATAGTCTAAAAATTTTTTAATTAAAACGTTAGAAAGACTTATAATTATTTTATTACACATATTTTCTCATGAAAGTAGTTTTAGCCTATGATGGTTCGGATTACTCAAAGAAAGCAGTATTTTTTGCTTTAAGATTTATCAAGAAGGAGGACGAAATACATATAGTTACCGTAGTAAAAGAAGCTCCAAAAAGTCCCGAACAAGTTATAATAGACAGTGAGGATAAAGCCAAAAAATCAATAGATGAAATAAAAAGTGAATTAGAAGGATACAATGTTAAGGAAAAAATACTTGAAAGTAATGATGTAACCGATAGTTTAGTAAGCTATTGTAAGGAAATAGGGTGCGATCTAATAGTAACTGGAAGTAGAGGTCTAACGGGATTAAAAAGGGTTATTTTAGGTAGTGTGTCTTCCGCGTTAGTTAGTAAATCTCCTTATCCAGTTTTAGTTGTTAAGTAGTAATACTTTTTTCTTTCAATTTCTTTATATATTCGTCTATAGTTATTACTTGGTTATTATCATCGACTACAAGACTGCCTGGATTGCCTTTCCTCCCTTTAATTAAATACCAGCCCAATAATACTGCAACTATTGAAGTTAATATTACAATTGAAGCCATATCGGGCACTGATATGCTTTCTGATACTCCCCAGACATTAAGACCCGTAGCCATTAACGGCAGTACTGCACTAAATATTCCAAGCTGGCCAATTCTGTAATATAAAATAGGAACGCCAAAGCCGTCTATTATTCTACCTGATAACCATAATATTCCAGATATTGCACTTATATCTGCAAAAGCAATATTTATTCCTAAAAATACTACAGATAATGCAGTCACTATTCCTGTGACACTCCCTATAAATATTGTAGCGATTACAGGCTCTTTACTGCTGTTTACTTTAGAAAAAGCCGATGGAGCAGATTTTTCTCTAGATAGATTAAATATTATCCTTGCAGCGCCCAAAGTAGTTCCTATGTTCGAAGCAAATAAACTGTTTATTGACATAATTAGTGCTATTAAAAGCGGTAACAAGCCAAAGGAGTACATTTCATAAATTAAAGGCTGAGGAGAGCAAGATAAAGATGAAAGAGAGCCATTCCATAATGCAACCAAAGCATAAGTCCCTAAGAACATTGCAGTTCCGCCTATTAAAAGTGATAACCACATTCCTAGTGTTATAGTTTTTGTAGGATGCTTTGCTTCTTCTCCCAAATATGTCGCGGCTCCAGCACCCGATATGCTCACCATTGATAGTACAAATGCAGTTGCAAGATCGTGAACTGGAACGTTACCGGGCGTCATGTAATTAAAATGAAAACCTTTAGTTAGTGAAAAAGCAAACATTGCTATTAACAGTAAAGCTTCTGCAGTCGCACTTATCGAAACTACCTTACCTAAAACAAATTTTATATGAGTAAAGGATATTACTGTAGGATAAAGTATAGCAAGAAATATTATAGCTCCTTCCTCTAGTGGTGTTAAAGAAACTCCGAATATTCCTAAAGTTATTGATATTATAAGATATACAGTAATAGCATTTACTGCATTAAGGAATGTATAAGCTAAAGCCTCTATAAGAGCTTCAAAGAATGAGATTTTCTTGCTCCTCCAAGCACTATAACCATAAGTATAATATCCTCCTGCGGAGGCTAATTTTGAAGTATACCTTGTAAGCGTAAAAATCCAAAGAGCACTGCCAAGTAAGGCTAACAATGTAGTAAATACTACTGAATAGCCTGCATAAAGTATTGCGGCAGTTGAGGTAGAAACTACGCTACCTAAAGGCGCAGTTACTGCCATAGCTTGACCGTAAGCTTCCTTTAGTGAGACTGACCCCTTGCTGAGCCTCATGATCTCCCTTTAAGCTTTTCGGTCTTAAGAATTTATAAAATTTCCCTAATTTTTACTCGTAAACTCCGCAAAGCTTAAAGGGAATACTCGATAAAAAATATTTTTTGAGCTTAAAGGGTTTCAAAAATATATTTATATATAATGAAACAAAATATAAAAAATATTAACTTTTAGGAGATGTGGGCTGAGAAACTTTATTTTCACCTAGAATTTCGTGTATTGATGATTTTAGCTCGTCAAACCTTATTCTCATCTCTGGAGGAAAGGGTTTCTTAGGCTTTATTGCATCAAGCTTACTAAGAGCTTCCTTTAAAAGGTTTTTAGACGAATTAAGGTCATTTTCGGCAATATTATATGCCTTTTTTATTAGTTCTGAAGCCTCATTAAATGTTTTTAAATCATCCTCTGTTATTTCTCCATCTTTTACCAAGAAAGATTCCATGTCAGATTTTACTAGAGGAAGTTGCAGATCTATAATTCTCCAAAGTATATCTAACACAAGATTAATCTACATGAAGAAAATAAAGAATTTACTCTTATTTAACAAAATGTTCCATTATCTTAACAAACGTTTTATTACCCTGCAGTTGAAAAGGATATTATGCTTAAGGAAATTAGTTTACTTGCATCAATTTTTGCAGGTATAACAATAGTTTTAGGAGGAATAGTAGAAGGTTATGGATACGGATTATCCTTAGGAACAAATTGGCCGTATACTAGAGATATATTGCAAACCGCAGCAAAGAAGGATCCAGAAGCAATTCATAGAATTAGCGCGAGTATTGTAGGATTAATTTCTTTAGCATTTTTAATATTGAGATTTTCGGTAGTTAGTCTTGTCGGATTTTTAGGAGTAGTAGCCACTGCATTGCTTGGAATGGCAACGCTTTACGTTCTTGCAGGAAAATTACCTTCATTTTTCCAAGGGCTTCACGATATAGCCGCTTATAGCGTATTTGCGACATATTTTGTAATCTTCCTTAAAGGATTTGACGTTAATATTCTTCACTTTTTCATTTACGCTGTGCTTCCTCCACACTTTCTTTATTTCGTCATATTCATGGGCGGAGTAGTTACTGGAATGAGGAAAATGAAATTCCAAATAGGAGATGTTAGGAAGCCGAAGAATTGGTTACAAGGAGCTTGGTTAATACATGCCGTACTTGCAGCGATTTTCGTGATAGCTCTAGTCATAGAAGCTTTATGGATACCTCTGCTGCTTACAATAGCTGAAGTAACTGTAGGATTGTTAGTATACGTAGGCTCAAATAAAAACCCGGTAAAACCAGGAATTTCTGTAGGGCTTCATCAATTGTTCTCTTTACTTATAGTAGCATCACTGATATATTACACATTGTAATCAGTCGAGGTGCATTATCTCATCGATCATCGTGTTGTGAATTCATCACCTAAATCTGAGAGACTATAACCTATATTACCTGCAGCATCAATATTATAATATTTTTCTAATATTGTTGTGATAGCAGTATATAGAAACTCGTTCATCTGTGTCCTGTTTATTCCTAATAGACTGGATAAGTATCCCCAAGGCTTTCCTTGAAGTACTTTACCTATTAATATCCACTCCTCCTCGTCATAAAGAGACCAGTCTCTTTTGGAATCCCAGAAGTATTTTAGCGTTAATAAATGGATTCCATCTGCTGAAGCTTCATAAGGACTAGTACCTTGAATAAAAGCTACAATTTTGGCTAAATATAGCTTACTTAAATTCACGTCTTTATAAGCCTTATTCCCTCTTAATAATAATTGAGCTACTTGAGGAGACATATTAAAGTAAATGTCGTGAATAGTGTTAAGCAATTTTTCCTTAAAAATAAATGAGGAAATGTCTATAATTTTCTTAGCAATTTCAGTTAATGGTTTAATTACTACTACTGGAAAATCCCCATATTTTTCATTCCTTACAGGCGATACGTGAATAGGAATAAAACCATTGTTTATCCAAAACTTCAGTACCCTATAATCACCCATAAAGCTTGAGCCTATCCAATCTAACCCTTTTTCTTTCGCATCTTCAGTTACCATCCGGAGAATGTTGCTACCCAATCCCTTATCCTGGAGTTCAGGAACTACTGCAATCCTTATTATTCTCCATCCCTTCAGCTTTCCAAAATCTCTTAATCTTACGTGTTTTAATAACCTATCCGGTATTAGATCACCGTCAAAAGTTCCTCCTCTTAACGCTAAATCTATTAAATTATCTGATAATCCACCTTCTTCAGAAGTCTGAACTACTGCCAAGTAAGAATCTCCCGAATAGATTGTCTTTATAGAATGATGAACTCCGTCTGCCATGATCATTAGATCATCAGGGTTATTTCTATAATGGGCAGAAACCAGTATCCCGTAAACTGGGAAAAGCTTATTATCATCCATGAATAGCTCTTCCTTATCTTGCGTTTCATAAAATGCTATTGAAATATCCTCTGGAAGTCTTTGAGGCTCTGGATTTAAGACCAACGTATCATAAAGCCACTTTTCTATTGGATCCCCCTCAGCATATCTTAATGGCTTTTGCATTGTAAGTAATTTAACTGGAGCCTTCCTTTCTGAGATTATTTTCCTCAAATACCTTATGAAAGCCTTTCCTGAACCTTCGTATCCGTGAATTGTCGTTACAAGTACTATTTTCCTCCATTTTCTCAAAGCTATATCAATAAAGTTTACTCCTAATGATGCTGCCTCATCTATAACTAAAATACCTTTGCTGCTTTCAGATTCAGATACTGCATCAGGAGGTTTATAATAAATTTGAAATCCGTTTCCACTTATTTCTCTTATAAATCCTGTATCAGATCTTTTTTCCTTATTCTTAATCCTTAGTGCATCTAGTCCTTTTTTAGCGAACTCCATAATTTGGGAAGCAGAATATAAAGAAGGTGCAGTTACGGTTACTTCAGTATCGTAACCGTCGTCTAAATTTAACTTTATTATCCCGGCTAAACCTAAGCCTGTCACTGCGCTCTTTCCTCTACCTCTGGCAGCTGTTAAAGAGATTACTCTTTTCCCGCCTCGCAATAAAAAGTAGAACTCTTCAAGAACTTTTACTTGATCTTGGCTTATTGCTATTTCGTGGAGTTCCTTAGGCATTAAAGTCCTTTGAGGTATTTTCACTTCCTCTCTTTTAGTTTCGCCTACAAAAGGCTTTACTTCATAACCTTTTTCGTTAGCTATAAATATTCCTTCGTGTTCTTCCAATTTTTTCTTAAATCTTCTCTCGTAAATATCGAGAACTTTTCCATTTCTTATTATAGAATTTCTAAACATTTTATTTTCAGTTAAATTATTAGTGTATAAAATTACTAGACCTCCTCCTCTGGCTAAATCGACCAATCTTCCTATATAATTTGGTTGAAAATTATCCACTAGATCTAAAATAACTAGGTCATATGTATTTCCGAGAATTTCGTCTGTAGATGAGTAATCTACGTCTTCAAAATTGCTAAATAATTCCTTAACAGCATCTCTCCTATCTTTAGCTTTAGAGACCCAAGGATGGAATGCGTAAATTACGCTTGGATTAGGATTCACTTCTAGGTAAATCTTAATAGAGGTTAAAAGATCATCAAGGTAATCGTTCTTTTCTATGTAAACTAGGTTTCTGTAATACTTCTCTTTTCCGTCCCATAAAGCTTTCTTTAGCTCTTCGTAAAATTCGTTCCTTTGCATAGCTTATAAGTTATACTTTTTCCTTAAAGCTTCTTCTACATCAATATTTTCCATATTAGCTATTGAAATAGCCCAAGCTATAACATCTGCTAACTCTTCCTCTATATTGTCCTTTTCTCCAGAAAGTAAAGCAGTTGCTAATTCTCCTACTTCCTCAGTAAACCAAGTAAATGTTGCAAAAAGTCCTCTGTCTTTATCCTTTTGTAGAAACATTTCCTTCAATTTTTCCTGAGCTTCCTTAATTTCCAAGTCCTATTTCCCTCCTTATTATTGAGAGGTCTTCCTTCATTAGCTTTACTTCAAATTTTCCTAGTTCATCAAAGCTCCTGTTTACAAAAAGTATATCTATTTTCCTTGTTTTCGATATATTTTCCACAAATTTCTTATCAATGTAATACTCAATGTATAAAGGATTTTGAGGATCATCTTTTATTATATTCCTCAAAAGTACGTTTCCCCTATCCCTATCGACCTCTATATCTAC